>CAIPHQ010000599.1 GCA_903864895.1 uncultured Rhodospirillales bacterium | reverse complement strand
CGCGGACCGCATGGTGGTGCTGCGCGACGGGCGGGTGGCCGGGGACCGCAAGGTCAGCGAAACCACCGCTGAGGAAGCGATCCTGATGATCGTCGGGAAGGAGCCGTCGCAGATTTTCCGCCGCACCGTGGACCGCAAGGGTGCCGCACGGCTGGTGTTGCAGGGCCTGCGGATCGACTGGGTCGGCCCCATCGACGCCGAAATCCGCGCGGGTGAGGTGGTCGGGTTGGTGGGCTTGCGCGGGGCCGGGCAGGAACTGGTGGGGCGCAGCATTTTCGGGCTGGAACCGCCAACCGGCGGCACCGTGCTGCTGGACGGCGTGCCGGTCGCCCCGTCCTCGCCGCGTGAAGCGATGGCGGCGGGCATTGACCTTGTGTGGGGTGATCGCACGGCAGGGTCGGTGGTGCCGATGCTGTCGGTGCGTGAAAACATGTACATCAACCCGCTGGCCGCCGGGCTGAAACCGCTGAGCTATATCTCCCCTGCCGCCGAGACGCGCGCGGCGCTGGAACTGGGCACCCGCGTGGGCTTGCGCCCCAACAATCCGGCCCTGCCGGTGGAGGCGCTGTCGGGCGGCAACCAACAGAAAGTGGTGGTGGGCCGCTGGCTGCACTTGCAGGGCAAGGTGTACATTTTCGAGGACCCCACGGCGGGCGTGGATGTCGGCGCCAAGGCCGACATCTACAAGCTGTTCAACGTGGCGCTGGATGCCGGGGCCGCGATTCTGATCGTCTCGACCGATTTCGAGGAGGTGGCCAATGTGTGCCACCGGGCGCTGGTGTTCGACCGTGGACGGGTGGTGGCTGAACTGGCCGCCGGCGATCTTTCGGTCAATTCGCTGCTTGCCGCAGCCTCTGCCAGTGTTGGCCATACCGCTGCCGCCTCTGCCGCGCATCACGGGTGAATCATGCAGTCCTTGCAATCCAACGCACTTGAACCCACCCGTTCCGAACTCGCCAAGCTCGGCCCGGTGGAGCGGCTGATGCGGATGGTGCCGGTGTATGGGCTGCCGCTGCTGACGCTCGGCCTGATCATCGTGTTTTCCATCTTGCTGCCGGACACGTTCCCCACCGCGCTGAACGCCCGCTCGATCCTGAGCGACAAGGCGGTGATTGCCATGCTGTCGCTGTCGGCGATGCTGCCGATGATTGCCGGGCGCATCGACCTGACGGTGGGCTATGGCATCGTGCTGTGGCATGTGGCGGCCATCACCTTGCAGGTCACCTATGGCTGGTCCTGGCCCGCCGCCGTGGCGGTGACGCTGCTGGGCGGGCTGATTTCGGGCCTGATCAACGGGTTGCTGGTGGAAGTGGCGCAGATTGACAGCTTCATTGCCACGCTGGGCACCGGCACCATCATGTATGCGCTGGCCAACTGGCATACCGGCGGGCGGCAGATCATGGGTGTGCTGCCGGATGGCTTCAAAGCCATCAATGCCACCTGGGTGCCGGGGCTGCCGGACTGGCAGGGCGTGCCGATTGGCGCGCTGTATGTGCTGGCGCTGGCCATCGTGCTGTGGCTGATCACCGAGCGGCTGCCGCTGGGGCGCTACCTGTATGCCATCGGGGCCAACGCCAAGGCCGCGTCGTTGAACGGCATTCCGGTGCGCGCCTATGTGATCGGCGTGTTCGTGGCCTCGGGCCTGCTGACCTCGTTCACCGGCGTGCTGCTGGCTTCCAAGCTGCGCATCGGGCAGTCGAGCGTGGGCCTCGATTACCTGCTGCCCGCGCTGGTGGGCGCGTTCCTCGGGTCCACCACCATCAAGCCGGGGCGGGTGAATGTATGGGGCACGCTGGTCGGCGTGCTGATTCTGGCCGTGGGCATTTCCGGCATTCAACAGTTCGGTGCCTCGTTCTTTGTGGAGCCGCTGTTCAACGGCGCAACCCTGATCGTGGCGATCGGCATTGCCGGTTACGCGCAGCGGCGGCGTTCTGCGGCGCGGCGGAGCAAGGATTCGGGGTCTTAACAGGTTCCGCGCAAAGCGGATCACGGTCCGTTGCCGGGCATGCATGGCCCGGACGGTCACTTACCAGGGAGAAACGAGACAATGATGGCGAAGAATCTGCTGAAAGGGGCCTTGCTGGCCTCGGCTGGTCTGCTGGTGATCGGCGGCGCCGCCCGCGCTGACGACATGCAGGCCGCGAAGGACTACATCGCGAAGGTGACCTCGCCGGTGACGGCGTGGGAAGGCCCCACCACCGGCCCGAAGGCCGCCGGCAAGAAGCTGATCGTGGTGGTCTCCACCGACCAGCGCAACGGCGGTGCCCGCGGCGTGTCCGAAGGCGTTGAAGAAGCCGCCAAGGTGCTGGGCTGGGATGTGCGCGTGATCGACGGTCAGGGCAGCGTGAGCGCCCGCGCCGCCGGCATTTCGCAGGCCATCGCGCTGAAGGCCGACGGCCTCGTGCTGGATGCCATCGACGGTGCCGAGCAGGCTGCGGCCGTTGAAGACGCCGCCAAGGCCGGAATCAAGATCGTCGGCTGGCACTCGAACGCCAAGCCGGGTCCGGACGCCAAGCTGCATTTGTTCACCAACCTGACCACCGATCCGCTGGAAGTGGCCAAGGCTGCGGCGACCTATGCCGTGGTGGCGTCTGAGGGCAAGGCGGGCGTGGTGGTGTTCACCGACAGCGCCTATGCCATCGCCATTGCCAAGTCTGACGCGATGGCCGCCGTGATCAAGGCGTGCAAGACCTGCACCCTGCTGAGCGTGGAAGACACCCCCCTGGCCGACGCCGCCAACCGCATGCCGCAGCTGACCACCTCGCTGCTGCAGCGCTACGGCGCCAAGTGGACGTATGGCCTGTCGATCAACGACCTGACCTTCGACTTCATGGCCCCGGCCCTGCAGTCGGCCGGCATTGCCGGTGGCGCCGCGCCGCACTCGATCTCGGCCGGTGACGGTTCCGAGCCCGCGTTCCAGCGCATCAAGGCGGGCGAGTATCAGGTCGGCACGGTCGCCGAGCCACTGCGCCTGCATGGCTGGCAGGAAGTGGACGAACTGAACCGCGCCTTCGCCGGCCAGCCGGCCAGCGGCTTCGTCGCCCCGCCGCATCTGTTCATCAAGGCCAATGTGGACAAGGACGGCGGCCCGAAGAACATCTACGACCCGCAGAACGGCTACCCCGAGGTCTACAAGAAGATCTGGGGCAAGTAAGACGCAACCGGTGCCCTTCCCCCTGTGGGGAAGGGCACCGCCTTCGTGTCGCGGCCGTTTCCGGCGGTTCGCGGATTGTTGATCAGAGGCGGGAAAATCGGACTTGTCCGCCTCGGCCCGCAGGACTTGCCAGTTTCCGCCGCAGATCGTGGTGATCACGGCGGCTACAGGAAGTCTGACGCGCCCGGCCCGCCATTTCACCTTGGCCCGGCGGCCCGCGCGGCGCTGCCGGAGGCGGTAATCAATACTGGCAGGCGAACAAAGCGGTTGAATTTGCTGGCAATGCGTGTCTCTCCTCCGCCACAGGGCTAGCCTGTGCGGCGCTGCTTTTCGACTCGCCTGCCGCATGGGTGTATGCAATAATGCATTATTTGCCAAACGGGCGTTCATGCCATGCGGCTATTGATAGTCGAAGACGACCCGGCGCTGGCCGGGATTGCCAGTGCGGGGCTGCAGCAGGCCGGGTTTTCGCTCGACGTCACCGACAGCGTTGCTGGGGCCGACGACCTGCTGCAGCAATACGAATATGCGGCGGTGCTGCTGGATCGCGGGCTGGCCGACGGGGATGGGCTGGACCTGCTGAAGCGCCTGCGCTCGCAGGACAGCCCGCTGCCGGTGATGCTGATGACCGGGCGCGGCACCGAAGGGGACCGTGAGACAGGGCTGGTGACCGGTGCCGATGATTATCTGGTCAAGCCGTTCGACCTGTCCGAACTGGTCAGCCGGATGCGCGATCTGGTGCGGCGGTATGATGCCTCGCTGGGCGCCGATTTGCGGCTGGGCAATATCAGCCTGCATACGCCGACCCGCGCGTTGAGCGTGGGCGGGGCCGATGTGCCGCTGCCGGCGCGTGAGGCGCTGTTGCTGGACGTGCTGCTGCGCGCGCCGGGGCGGGTGGTGCCGCGCGAGGCGCTGGAACAGCGGCTGTCCGGCTTCGACGGCCCGGCCAGCCCGAACACGGTGGAAACGCTGATGAGCCGCCTGCGCAAGCGGTTGCAGGAAGCCGGGGCCACGCCTGTCGTGCAGACCATTCGTGGCGCCGGATACCTGATTTCGCGGGACTGAGCGGCTAGCCCGCCGCGCGATAGACGGACTGTGCGGCGGCGGCGCCGCTGCCCGGTGTGATGGTGATGCCCGTGTCCAGCATCGCCATTTCCGCCCCTGCGATGGCGGCAAGGCACATCAATTCGTTCAGGTCGCCGAGGTGCCCGATGCGGAACACCTTGCCCGCCACCTTGGACAGACCGCTGCCGAGTGCCAGGTTGTAGCGGGTGGCCGCGCGGGCGATCACGCCAACCGCGTCCTTGCCCTCGGGCACCACCACGGCGCTGACCGTGTCGCTGTGCCATTTTGCCTCAGTGGCGCAGAGTTGCAGGCCCCAGCCTTCAGTGACAGCCGCGCGAACGCCACTGGCCAGCAGGCGGTGGCGGGCGAACACGTTTTCCAGCCCTTCTTCCTCGATCATGCGCAGCGATTCGCGCAGGCCGTACAGCAGCGGCAGCGAGGGGGTGTAGGGGAAGTAGCCGGTCTTGTTGGACGCGGCCATCGCGTCGATATCGAAATACGACCGGCGCAGCGGGTTGTTCCGGCGGGCCGCCCGCCCGGCTTCCAGCGCCTTCAGGCTGAAGCAGGACAGCCCCAGACCGGCGGGCATCATGAAGCCTTTCTGGCTGCCGGTGACCAGCCCATCGACGCCCCATTCATCCATGCGGAAGTCGATGGAGGCCACGGAACTGACCCCATCGACGAACAACAGCGCCGGGTGGCCGGCGGCATCGATGGCCCGGCGCACGGCTGCGATATCGCTGGTGACACCGGTTGCGGTTTCGTTGTGAACGATCATCACCGCACGAATGTCGTGGCCGGTGTCGGCGGCCAGTGCGGCGTGAATCCGCTCGGGCGAGGCGCCGGTGCCCCACGCCTCCTCCTGAATCTCGACATTCAGGCCGTGTTGCGCCGCCATTTCGACCCAGAGATGGCTGAACTGGCCGAATCGCGGCGCCAGCACCCTGTCACCCGCGCTGAGCGTATTGGTGAGCACCGTTTCCCACGCCCCGGTGCCGGAGGAGGGGAAAATAAACGCCTGGCCGGTGGTGGTCTTGAACACCCGCTTCAGACCGTCAAACAGCGGCAACACCAGGTCCGGGAACGCCGCGCTGCGATGGTCCTGCATTGCCACATGCATGGCGTTCAAGATGCGGTCCGGCACGTTGGTCGGGCCGGGAATATGCAGGAAATGGCGGCCGGGCATCGGGTATCGTTTCCTTCGGATGTTTCTTGGGCGCCAGGGCCGCGCTCAGGGCCGCCGCGTCATTGGCACGTTGGGTGGTTTGCGCATTGCGCAAGGGCCGGCGCGGCCAATTCCGCGCCGATGCGTGATGATCCTGCGACTAGAACAGACCGGCGATGGCCCCGCTTTCGGTCAGCCCGATCTTGGCCGCCGACGGCACGCGCGGCAGGCCCGGCATGGTCATGATGTCGCCGCACACCGCCACCACGAACTCCGCCCCCGCCGACAGCCGCACCTCGCGCACGGTTACGGTATGGCCGGTGGGTGCCCCCAGCTTGGTGGGGTCGGTGGAGTTGCTGTACTGCGTTTTGGCGATGCACACCGGCAGGTGGCCGAAGCCGTTGGCCTCGAACTCCTCCAGACGCTTCTTCACCGTGCTGTCGGCGGCGATACCCTCGGCGCCGTACAGGCTGGTGGCGATGGTGTTGATCTTGTCCCACAGCTTCATGCTGTCCGGGTACAGCGGCTTGAACGACGCCGGGCGGGTCTCGATGGTTTCCACCACGGCGCGCGCCAGATCGGCGGCCCCGGCACCGCCCAGCGCCCAATGGTCGGCCATCACGCAGGGCACGCCCATCGCGGCACACAATTCCTGCACGCAGGCGATCTCGGCCGCCGTGTCGGCGCTGAAGCGGTTGATGGCGACCACCGGCGGCACGCCGAACTTGCGCACGTTTTCGATATGGCGGCGCAGATTGGCAAAGCCTGCCGCCACGGCGGCCACGTTCTCGGTTTTCAGGTCGGCCTTGGCCAGCCCGCCATGCATCTTCAGCGCGCGCAGGCTGGCGACGATGACGGCGGCGGCGGGCGACAGGCCGGCCTTACGGCACTTGATGTCGAAGAATTTCTCGGCCCCCAGATCGGCACCGAAGCCTGCTTCGGTCACCACGTAATCGGCCAGTTTCAGCGCTGCCTTGGTGGCCAGCACCGTGTTGCAGCCATGCGCGATATTGGCGAACGGGCCGCCATGCACGAAGGCCGGGTTATGCTCCAGCGTCTGCACCAGATTGGGGGCCAGCGCGTCGCGCAACAGCACGGCCATGGCCCCCGGCGCATCGAGTTGCGCGGCGGTGACCTGTTTGCGCTCCCGCGTGCTGCCGACCACGATGTTGCCCAGACGGCGCTGCAAATCCGCCAGATCGGTGGCGAGGCAGAAAATCGCCATCACCTCCGACGCCACCACGATGTCGAACCCGTCTTCGCGCGGCATGCCGTTGGCGACGCCGCCGAGCGAGGAAACGATCTGGCGCAGCGCGCGGTCGTTCATGTCCAGCGCGCGGCGCCATGAAATGCGGCGCACGTCCAGATCAAGCTCGTTGCCCCAGTAGATGTGGTTGTCGATCAGGGCTGCCAGCAGGTTGTTGGCCGCCCCGATGGCGTGGAAGTCGCCGGTGAAGTGCAGGTTGATGTCTTCCATCGGCACCACCTGCGCGTAACCGCCGCCCGCGGCACCGCCCTTGACGCCGAAGGACGGGCCGAGTGACGGCTCCCGCAGGCAGGCCATGGCCTTCTTGCCGATAAAGTTCAGCGCATCCGTCAGGCCGACCGTGGTGGTGGTCTTGCCCTCACCGGCCGGGGTGGGGTTGATCGCGGTGACCAGAATGAGCTTGCCGTCCGGCCGGCCGCCGAGGGTTTTCAGGTAATCCAGCGATACCTTGGCCTTGGTGTGCCCATACGGCACCAGATGTTCGGGCGCGATGCCAAGCCGGTCCTGCGCCAGTTCCATGATGGGCCGCATTGTGGCGGCCTGCGCGATTTCGATATCGCTGCGCGCAGTCTGGTGCTGGCTGGTGACTTGCATCGTGACGTTCTCCCGGGGACCCGCGTTTGGCGTGGCATTGTAGGCGTGTGTGACCGCAGCGTGATAGCGCCACGCCGCAGCGGCAAACGCAACGGCATGGGGGTATGCCGATTTTCGAACACGCCTGCCGTTGACCCGCCACGCCGCGCCACCCATCCTCCGCCGCCCTTTCAGACGCGAGACTTGCATGAGCGACACCACGCCCGATCCGTCCGCCACCACCCGCCGGGGCGGTGGGCGCAGCGGGCGCGGGGCCAAGCCGCGCGGCCTGCCGCAGAAGCCGTTCCGCCAGCCCAAGCGCCGGTTTCCGCCGATGCGGATCGTCTCGGACGACGAGCTTGAGGCGATCCATCAGACCTCGCTGACCATCCTTGAAGAAATCGGCATGGATTTCCTCAACGAGGACGCGCGCGCGCTGCTGAAGCAGGCGGGTGCCAATGTGGATCCCGGCAGCCAGCGGGTGCGGTTTGACCGGGCGATGATCGAGCAGGCCATCGAGACCTGCCCCGCCGAGTTCGTGCTGCATGCCCGCAACCCGGCGCACCACATCAATTTCGGCGGCGACTGGGTGGCGTTTCCGCAGATGGCCAGCGCGCCCAATTGCAGCGACACCGACAAGGGCCGCCGCCCCGGCAATCAGGAAGATTTCCGCAACCTGCTGAAACTGGCGCAGAGCTTCAACATTCTGCATCTGACCGGCGGGTATCCGGTGGAGCCGGTGGACCTGCACTCCTCGGTGCGGCATCTCGATTGTCTGTCGGATTTCGTGAAGCTGACCGACAAGGCGTTTCATGCCTATTCGCTTGGGCGCGGGCGCATTCTGGACGGCATCGAAATCGCCCGCATCGGGCGCGGCATTTCGCATGAGCAGCTGGAGCGGGAATGCTCGCTGTTCACCATCATCAACTCGTCGAGCCCGCTGCGGCTGGACGACCCGATGCTGCAAGGCATCATGGAAATGTCGGCGCGCAACCAACTGGTGGTGATGACGCCGTTCACGCTGGCGGGGGCGATGGCCCCGGTGACCATCGTGGGTGCGGTGGCGCAGCAGAATGCCGAGGCGCTGGCGGGCATGGCGTTCACCCAGATTGTCCGCAAGGGTGCGCCGGTGGCCTATGGCGGTTTCACCAGCAATGTGGACATGAAATCGGGCGCGCCCGCGTTCGGCACGCCGGAATACATGAAGGCGCAGGTGCTGGGCGGGCAGTTGGCGCGGCGCTACCACGTGCCCTACCGCACCAGCAACGTGAACGCCGCCAACACGGTGGACGCGCAGGCGGCCTATGAGAGCGTGTTCTCGTTGTGGGGGGCCATGATGGGCGGCGGCAATTTCATCATGCATTCGGCAGGCTGGCTGGAAGGCGGGCTGACCTGCAGCTTCGAGAAGACCATCCTCGACGTGGATCTGCTGCAAATGGTCGCCGAGTTCATGGACCCGCTGGTGGTGGACGAAGACACGCTGGCGATGGAAGCCATCCGCGACGTGGGGCCGGGCGGGCATTATTTCGGCACCCCGCACACGCAGGCCCGCTACCGCGACGCGTTCTATGCGCCGCTGCTGTCCGACTGGCGCAATTTTGAAAGCTGGCAGGAGGCGGGGTCGCCCACGGCCATCGAGAAGGCCAACCGGCTGTGGAAGGAAATGCTGGCGGCGTACGAGGCCCCTGCCATCGACCCGGCGGTGGTGGAGGAACTGGACGCTTACGTGGCGAAGCGGAAGGGCGAGGGCGGGTTCAAGACGGATTTTTGAGGGCGGCCATGCCGAGGGTTGTGCTGCGTTCCACCCACGTTACCGGCCACTGGCGGGCGCCGGCTCTCAGTATATTTGGAATGTAAACCGTGCCCGCCGATAGCCCGCATCCCGGGCGGGGGAACGATCCGCATATCAAAATAAAATCGTAACGATAATCTCGCGTAGCAAATCATGATTGGTGCGCGACAACACGCTGTCCGTTGTGGGATCGTCCGGTAGCGCGAGCGGTGCAGCGCCGCCCTATCAGGGGAACCGGGCATGCTGGCGGAGGTGGCGTTCTATCGCGCCGAGACCATTTTCGTCTTCGGCCTCGGCATCCGCACCGCCGCAGGATGGCGCTACTACCTGCCGTTCATTACCGCCGGGCGGCCGGGGCGGGCCGGGGCTGCTCCGGACGCCTGCCGGGTCAGCACCGTCGATTTCGCGTTGCCGCTGGAGGATGGCCGCGTGCTGGCGGCGACCCGGGAGGGCGATCTGGCGCTGATCGACCTGCGGGCCGGCGCGGTGGCGGCGCGGGGCAAGTTACCCTGCCTGATCCAGCACCTGACCGAATGCCCGCACCGGCGCGAAATCTACCTGCAGGACGCGCACAGCCTGTATGTTCTGGACGCGCAGACGCTGGCGGTGATCCAGTCCTGGCACGAGATCGAACAGACCGCCGCCGGCTGGGCCGGCTACACGGCCACCGAGGACGCAGCGGCGCGCCGGGCCAAGATTCGCCGCGGCACACTGGAGCGCCTGGACCTGATCGAGCCGGTCCGCGACCCGGGACACGGCAAGCTCGCGGCGCGCTTCGCCAAGCCGGGGCCGGATGCCTACGGGCCGGGGCGGCACTCCGGCGTTTATGTGTTCGACATTGCCACGGGCTCCATCGAGCGGCATCGAGACGGCATCATGACCAAGCTGTTTGGCGTGCCGCCACCGCGCGCCGGCGGCATCGCCGGGCTGACGTGCGAGGGCCTGCCGGACCCGGGGCCGCCCGCGTTCCAGGCTCTGGTGGAACGTGACGCCATGGTGACCTTGCAGCTCGCCGATGCCGGCCGGGCTGCGGCGATGGCGCTGCTGGCCGAGATCGCAGATCGGATGGAACGGTCGTTCGACGCGCTGCTCATCTGCGACGCCATCCATTTCCGCGTCTTGCTGCACGGCGCGCCGCTGGACCTGTGCGGCCTGCTCGACCGGATCGAGCGCGAGGGCTGGCGCGAGGCGGCGCCGCTGCTGCGCCGCAGCCTCCTGGCCTACCTGAACGAGATCGAGGGCGGCGAAGGGGCGATGCCATGGAGCTACCAGGGCCAAGCGTTGCGCGCCTTGCGGACGCTGGTGATGCTGGACCCGGACTCGCACGACGTGTGGCGGCACTATGTTCGCAAGGGCGACATGGAGCACGAGCCGGAATCGTTGACGCTGTATGGGGCGTATCTGGCGCGCCACGGGGCCGGTGGCGAGGCCGGCATCGCCTTCGGCATCGCGATGACGCTGCAAGGCCGGATGCCGGCCGCGCGCCTGCTGCGCGACGCCGAGCGGCAGGTGACGGCGGAGCGGTTCGCCGAGCTTGCCCTGGCGGAGATCACGGCCGCGCGTGCCGAGCAGTACGGCGCGTTCGGGGAGGACTACCCGGACTATCTGCTGGCCCAATCGGCGTCCAAGTTCGCGCGCACTGCCGCAGACCGGCTGCGCGCAGCGTTGTGAGGCCTGATCGTCCGACATCTCGACAACCCCGCCCCACCCCCTAGACTGCACCGCAGTAAACGATGCGGAGAAAGCTGGATGACTGGGAAGAACGTTGCGCTGGTGGCCGGTGGCCTCGGCGTCATTGGCCGTGCGCTGGTGGAACATTTTTCAACGCGCGAGGGCTGGGACTGCATCGCACTGTCCCGCCGCGCGCCGGATTTCGAGACCACGGCCCGCTACGAACAGGTGGATTTGCAGGATGAGGCGGCTACCACGGCCGCACTCGCCCGCTTCGGCCATGTCACGCATGTGTTCTATGCCGCGTATCAGGAACACAAGGACCCGCTGACGTCCACGGCAGTGAATCTCGGCATGTTGCAGACACTGACAAAGGCGGCCGAGCAACTGCCAAGCCTGCAGCGTGTGGTGCTGTACGAGGGCGTGAAATACTACGGCGTGCATCTCGGCGCGTTCAAAACCCCGGCCAAGGAGGATGACGCCCGCCATTTGCCGCCGAATTTCTACTACGATCAGGAAGACTGGCTGCGGGCCTATTCGCAGGGCAAGCACTGGACCATGGCGGCGCTGCGGCCGGACGTGGTGTGCGGCTTTGCGGTCGGCAACCCGATGAACCTGACGCTGGTGATCGCGGTGTACGCTGCCATCTGCAAGGAAATGGGCGTGCCGCTGCGCTTTCCGGGGTCCGCCGCCGCATGGAAGGTGCTGGCGCAGGTGACCGATTCCGGGCTGATCGCGCGTGGCTCTGAGCATGTGGCGCTGCATGCCCCGGCCGGTGAGGCGTACAACATCACCAACGGCGACCTGTTCCGCTGGGAACAGCTTTGGCCCGCCTTCGCGCGCGATTTCGGGATGGAGCATGGCTGGCCGCTGTCGATGAAGCTGAGCGAGTTCATGGCCGACAAGGAGCCGGTGTGGCAGCGCATCGTCGAAAAGCACGGCCTGTCGCCCTATGCCTACAAGACCATCGCCGCATGGGGCTTCGGCGACTTCATTTTCAACTGCGGCTACGACGTGATTTCCAGCACCACCAAGCTGCGGCAGGCGGGCTTTGCCGAGGTGGTGGACAGCGAGGAGATGTTCCTGCGGATGTTTGGCGAATTCCGCCGCCGCAAGGTCATTCCATAACACTCAGCCGGGGAGACGCGCGATGAGCGATCTGTTGACGCCCACCTACGCCAAAAACATGAAGATCATCGGCCAGACCGACCAGGGCGGCGGGCGGGCCGATGGCGTGCAGTTGATGGTGCACAAGGGCTACGCCTATATCGGCCATATCTTCTCGAAGGGGTTTTCCGTCGTCGATGTGCGCGACCCGCGCAACCCGGCACCGGTGACCTACGTTCCGGCACCGCACAACACCTGGACGCTGCATCTGCAACAGGCGGACGGCCTGCTGCTGGTTGTGCACGCCAAGGACATGTTCGCCCAACCGGAACTGGCCGACGAGAAGAACTATTACAAGGGCAAGCTCGACAGCCACGGCGAGGCCGCCGAGCAGAACTGGTCGGCGGGCATGGCCGTCTATGACGTGTCCAACCCGGCGTCCCCGCGCCAGATCGGCTTCATGCCGGTCAAGGGCGGCGGCTTGCACCGTATCTGGTACGTGGGCGGGCGCTGGGCCTATGCCTCCGCCCTGCTGGACGGGTTTACCGACTATATCCTGATCACCATCGACATGGCCGACCCCGCCAAGCCGGTACTGGCCGGCAAATACTGGCTGCCGGGCATGAACAAGGCGGCGGGCGAGGTGCCGGACTGGCCGAGCCCGGTGGGCCGCTTCGGGCTGCATCACCCGATCATTCACGGCGACATCGCCTATTGCTCGTGGCGCGATGCCTGCCTTGCCGTGGTG
>CAIPHQ010000598.1 GCA_903864895.1 uncultured Rhodospirillales bacterium | reverse complement strand
GTTCCTCGAGAACCCGAAGAAGTTCCAGGCGCTCGGCGCCCGCATCCCCAAGGGCGTGCTGCTCTACGGGCCCCCGGGCACCGGCAAGACGCTGCTGGCCCGCGCCATTGCGGGTGAGGCGAACGTGCCGTTCTTCACCATTTCCGGCTCGGATTTCGTGGAAATGTTCGTCGGCGTCGGCGCGAGCCGCGTGCGTGACATGTTCGAGCAGGGCAAGAAAAACGCCCCCTGCATCATCTTCATCGACGAAATCGACGCGGTCGGCCGCCATCGTGGCGCGGGCCTTGGCGGCGGCAATGATGAGCGTGAGCAGACGCTGAACCAGATGCTCGTCGAGATGGACGGGTTTGAGAGCAATGAGGGCGTGATCCTGATTGCGGCCACCAACCGGCCGGACGTGCTGGACCCGGCGCTGCTGCGCCCGGGCCGCTTCGACCGGCAGGTGGTGGTGCCGAACCCGGATGTGGGCGGGCGCGAGAAGATCCTGCGCGTTCACATGCGCAAGGTGCCGCTGGCCAGCGACGTGGACCCCAAGACCATCGCACGCGGCACGCCGGGTTTCTCGGGTGCGGACCTGGCGAACCTTGTGAACGAAGCCGCCCTGCTCGCCGCCCGCATGGGCAAGCGCGTGGTGGCGATGGCCGAGTTCGAGAACGCCAAGGACAAGGTGATGATGGGCGCCGAGCGGCGCAGCCTCGTGATGAGCGACGAGGAAAAGAAGATGACCGCCTATCACGAGGCGGGTCATGCCATCACCAGCCTGCATGAGCCGGAATGCGACCCCATCCACAAGGCCACCATCATTCCGCGCGGCCGTGCGCTGGGCATGGTGATGAACCTGCCGGAAGGCGACCGCTATTCCATGAGCAAGGCCAAGCTGATCTCCCAGATCGTGCTGGGCATGGGCGGGCGTGCGGCTGAGGAGATTATTTTCGGCGCGGACAAGGTTTCCAACGGCGCGTCCAGCGACATCAAGATGGCCACCGGCATTGCGCGCCGCATGGTCACCGAATGGGGCATGAGCGACAAGCTGGGCATGATCGCCTATGGCGATAACAGCCAGGAAGTGTTCCTGGGTCACTCGGTGACGCAGAACAAGAACGTCTCGGAAGTCACGGCGCGGGAAATCGACAGCGAGATCAAAAGCATCATTGATGCGGCGTATCGCAAGGCGATGACCACGCTGACCGACAACATCGACGAACTACATCGTCTGGCGCGCGGCCTGCTTGAGTATGAGACGCTGAGCGGCGACGAGATTCAGAAGGTGCTGCGCGGTGAGACGGTGGTGAAGAAGGTGGTGGATGAACCCGCGCCGGAAACCCGCCGTGCCTCGGTGCCGCCGGCCGGGCGGCCGTTGCCGCCGTCGGCGGGCGGGCGTGGGCCGGCCCCGCAGCCGGGCTAACTACATGTGCGATCGGGAAGGGCCGGGGGGCGCAAGCTCTCCGGCCCTTGCTGTGTCTGGCGCACCGTTGCTGGAACCGCTGGGCCTGCTGCACGGGCGAGCGGCGGCGGAAGCGGTTGCGGCGGGGCAGGCGGCGTGGCTGGCTGGCGGGCCGGTGGCCTTCTGCCTTATGCGCAAGGATGGTGCAGTGTTGCCGGTGGGGTCGCTGCCCGCCACTTGGCAACCCATTTTGGCTCGCATCACGCGCCGCCCGCCGCCATGGGCAGGCCTGCCGGCGCACCGCCCTGTGGTGATGGGCATCGTGAATGTCACGCCGGACAGTTTCAGCGATGGCGGCCGTCACGCGGCCACCGATGTTGCCATCGATGCAGGCCGTGCCATGGCCGCAGCCGGGGCCGATATCGTCGATGTTGGCGGCGAGAGTACCCGGCCCGGTTCGCAGCCAACCCCGGTGGCGGAGGAGCAGGCGCGGATTCTGCCGGTCATTCGGGCGCTCGCGGCAGCGGGAATCGCCGTGTCGGCCGACACGCGCAACGCCGTCACCATGGCAGCGGCGCTGGATGCGGGTGCGCGCATCATCAACGATGTCTCCGCATTGGCGCACGACCAAGCCGCCGCTGCTTTGGTGGCGCAACGCGGCTGCCCGGTGGTGCTGATGCACATGCGCGGCACACCGGCCACCATGCAGAGCCAGACGGATTACGCCGACATCGCGCTGGACGTGACCCGCGAACTCGCCGCCCGGCTGGAGGCGGCCATCGCTGCCGGGATTGCGCCGGAGGCCATCGCGCTCGACCCCGGCATCGGTTTCGCCAAGGCACCGGGCCAGAACGAGGCGCTGCTGGCCCGCCTGCCGGTGTTGCTCAATCTGGGGTGCCGAATTGTCGCGGGCGTGTCGCGCAAGGGTTTTATCGGGCGGGTCAGCGGCGAGGCGGATGCAATGCGCCGCCTGCCGGGGTCGCTGGCTGCCGGGTTGCAGGCGCTGGCGGGCGGGGCCAGCGTGTTGCGGGTGCATGATGTGGCCGAAACCGTACAGGCCGTGCGGGTCTGGCACGCGATCGTGACGGAAAGTTGAGTTTTCGCGCCGGGCGTAGCGACCGCACAACGGTTCGGTAGTAAAGTCCGGGCAACACCGCTCTCGCCCGCAGTCAGGAAGGCCCAACATGTCCCCAACACGACGCCTGTTCGGCACCGACGGTATTCGCGGCACCGCCAACACCGATCCGATGACCGCAGAAATTGCGCTCAAGCTCGGGCAGGCCGCCGGGCTGCTTTTCACCCGTGGCGCGCACCGCCACCGCGTGGTGATCGGCAAGGACACCCGCCTGTCCGGCTATCTGATCGAACCGGCGCTGGTGGCGGGGTTCGTGGGCGCGGGCATGGACGTGCGGCTTGTCGGGCCGCTGCCCACACCGGCCATTGCCATGCTCACCCGCAGCCTGCGCGCCGATCTGGGCGTGATGATCTCGGCCAGCCACAACCCGTTTGAAGACAACGGCATCAAGCTGTTCGGCCCCGATGGCTACAAGCTGTCCGACGCGACGGAGGCCGAGATTGAGGCGATGATGGCCTCTGACCTGTCTGGCCGTCTGGCCGCCCCCGTCCGGCTGGGGCGCGCCACGCGGATGGAGGATGCGGCGGGGCGGTATATCGAATCGGCGAAGGCGTCGTTCCCGCGCGGGTTGCGGCTGGACGGGCTGAAGATCGTGGTGGATTGCGCCCACGGTGCCGCCTATCGCGTGGCCCCCACGGTGCTGTGGGAACTGGGTGCCGAGGTGATTTCCATCGGCGTGGCCCCGGATGGCGTGAATATCAACAATGGCTGCGGCTCCACCGTGCCCGCCACCATGTGCGGTGAGGTGCGCCGCCACGGCGCCGACCTTGGTCTGGCGCTGGACGGCGACGCCGACCGGCTGATCGTGTCGGACGAGAAGGGCGCCATTGTCGATGGCGACAAACTGCTCGGGCTGATCGCCAAGTCCTGGAGCGAATCGGGCCGGTTGCAGGGTGGCGGTGTGGTCGCCACCGTGATGTCGAATCTGGGGTTGGAGCGGTTCCTGTCCGGGCGCGGGCTGACGTTGGAGCGCACCAAGGTCGGCGACCGCTACGTGGTGGAGAAGATGCGCGCCGATGGGTTCAACCTGGGCGGCGAGCAGTCCGGCCATATCGTGCTGTCCGACTATGGCACCACCGGCGACGGTCTGGTGGCCGCGCTGCAATTGCTGGCGGTGCTGGTGGAGCAGGGCAGACCGGCCAGCACGGTCACGCGCGTGTTTCAAACCCTGCCGCAGCGGCTGAAAAGCGTGCGCTTCACCGGCGCCTCGCCGCTGCTGGCCCCCAGCGTGAAGGCGGCAATTGCCGAGGCCGAGGCATTGCTTGCGGGCACCGGCCGCCTGCTGATCCGCGCCAGCGGCACCGAGCCGGTAATCCGCGTGATGGCCGAAGGTGAGGAGCAGGGGCAGGTGGACCGGCTGGTGGACCATCTGTGCGAGCGGATCAAGGACGCCACCGAGCAGGAGGCGGACGCAGCCTGATGCCACTGCCGATGGGCCGCGTTCTGGTGGTGGCCGGGTCCGATTCCGGGGCCGGGGCCGGGATTCAGGCCGATGTGAAAACCGTGCTGGCGCTGGGCGGCTACGCCACCACCGCCATCACCGCGCTGACGGCGCAGAACACGCATGGCGTGCAGGGCGTTCAGATGGTGCCGCCCGGCTTCGTGCAGGCGCAGATGCGCTGTGTGCTGGATGATATCGGGGCGGACGCGGTGAAAACCGGCATGCTCGGCGATGCCGCCACGGTGGCTGCCGTGTGTGAAGTGCTGGAGGCGCTGCCCGCGCGGCTGCCACTGGTGCTGGACCCGGTGATGCTGGCCAAGGGCGGCGCGCCGCTGCTGGCGCAGGAAGCGGTGGCGATGCTGACGCGCCGCCTGCTGCCGCTGGCAGCCCTGCTGACGCCGAACATCCCGGAAGCCGAAGTGCTGTCCGGCATGGCGATCCCGGATCTGGCCGCCATGCACCATGCCGCCGAGGCGATGCTGACGCTGGGGGTTCCGGCGGTGCTGCTGAAGGGCGGCCACATGGACGGGCCGGAGGTGATCGACCTGCTGGCCACCGAGGCGGGTACGGTGGAATTCCGCGCCCCGCGCATCGCCACGCGGCACACCCACGGCACCGGCTGCACACTGGCCAGCGCCATTGCCACGGGGCTCGCGCAGGGGATGGCGCTGCGCGACGCGGTGGCGCGGGCGCGGGCTTACGTTCACGCGGCAATTTTCTCGGCGCCCGGTCTGGGCGGCGGGCATGGCCCGCTGAACCACGCGGTCACGCTGGACCCGGCGCGGCTGGACATGCTGGCAACACAAGCGGCGCGGGGCGTGCTGGCGCAGGCCTGATTCTTACGGCAGCAGGCGGACCCGATGCGTGGCCGAAATGCGCCCGCCGGGCGGCACATGGAACACGCCGGGCTTGCCGGCAAAATCGCCATCCCAGCCTTCCGGGCTGGCATAGCCGCGCCACGGCTCGATGCATAAAAACTCTGCACCCGGCTTCATCCACAGGCCGAGTTGGGCAAATCCGTCCCAACCGACTTCCAGCCCCGCCGCGCCTTGTGCCTCCATGCGGACCCAGCGGCTGGCCAGTTGTGTGAAGATCACTGCGTCACGGGCGAACAGCCTGTCGTCCAGCCGCAGCACGCGGCCTTGCAGCGGCGATGGCTCGGTCTGCGGCTGCAGCAATCCGCCCGCCACGCGGCGGGTTGGCGCGGGTTCGGGGTGTTCGAAGGTCAGCACATGCCCTGCCTTGCTGGCCGCGCCGGGCAGTGGCCAGCTGAAGGCAGGGTGCGCGCCCATCGAGGCTGGCAGCGGAGCTTCGCCCGGGTTGTCCACGTCAAAACCGATATGCAGTTCGCGGCCGGTGATGGTGTACGAGACCTCGAAGCGGAATGGGAACGGGTAGCGGGCGCGCGTGTCTGCATCGTCCTCCAGCACCCATGTGCAGTGATCGGCAGCCTTGAGGGCCAGGGTGAACCGGCGGTCGCGGGCGAAGCCGTGCTGGGTGAGTTTGAAGCTGGCCCCGCCCTGCCGCAGCGTATCGCCCGCCAGACGCCCGACGATTGGAAACAGCACCGGCGCATGGCGCGGCCAGGCGGGCAGGGCCTGCCAGACGAACTCGCGGCCGGACTCGTCCTGCAACGAGCACAGTTCCGCGCCGTCCGCCTTGATGCGGGCCGACAGCCCGCTGCCCGAGATTGCAATTTGCTCCATCTGACTGCCCGCCCTGTGCTGCCGTGCCAGCCTACCATAACGCCGCGCTTGCAGTTGCCGTAGCGGATGCGGCTATGTCGCACCCCTCTGCCCACACGCTCTGGTGCCACCATGCTGTTTCGCCAACTGACCCGCACCGCCGCTGCCTTGGCGCTGCTGAGCCTTGCCGCCGGGGCGCCGGTGCCGCAGTGGCAGAGTGCGGCCGATGCCAATGGCCGCACGGCGGTGGCGTTTCCCGCCGGGCCGCTGGACAGTGCAACGCTGGCGTTTTTTCAGCCGCTGGGACGCAACGGGCGCAGTTGCGCCACCTGCCACAGCCCGGCAGCGGGTTACAGCCTGACGCCTGCCGTCGCACAGGCCAGCTTTACCGCCACGCAGGGCCGCGCGCCGCTGTTCCGCCCGGTGGACGCCGCCGTTTGCCCCAGCGCCGATGTGTCCACACTGGCCGCGCGGCAGTCCGCCTATGCGCTGCTGCTGGGCAAGGGGCTGATCCGCATCGCCGAACCACTGCCCGCACCGCCCGCGCAGCAATTCGCTGTCTCAGCCGTGGCCGACCCGTATGGCTGCATCACCAGCAAGCAATACGGGCTGACCACTTACGGCCCCGGCGTGGCCGCCACAGGCATGGCGTCAGTGTATCGCCGCCCGCTGCCCACGGTGAATCTGCGGTTCATCTCCAGCATCACTGATGACGGGCGGGAGCCGGATTTGGCGTCGCAGGCCAGCAACGCCGTGCTGATCCATGAGCAGGCCGCCACTGCGCCGGCATCCGCGCAACTGGCGCAGATCACCGCGTTTGAAACCGGGTTGTATGCGGCGCAGACCGCCACCACCGCCGCGGGCGGGCTTGCGGCGTTCGGGGCCACCGGCGGGCCGCAACCGCTGGTATCCCAGCCCTTCTATCCCGGCATCAACGACTCGTTCGGCGGCGACCCCGGTGGGCTGCCGTTCGACACGATTGTGATGACGCCGTTCGCCGTGTGGGGGCAGGCGGCGCAGGCTGCCGCGGCCGGGCCGAATCGCGCCTCAATCGGGCGCGGGCAGACGCTGTTCAACGAGCGGGCGTTCACGGTCAGCGGGGTTGCCGGATTCAATGACGTGCTCGGCCAGCCAGCGGTGCTGGCCACCTGTGCGACCTGCCATGACACGCCGAATGTGGGCACACATTCACTGCCGCGGATGATGGATATCGGTGTCGCTGCGGCGGCACCGGTTGGGCTCGATGTATCGGGGTTGCCGCAGTACACGCTGGACTGTGTGGCCGGGCCGCTGGCGGGGCAGCGTTTTGTGGTGACCGATCCCGGACAGGCGCTGGTGACGGGCCAGTGCGCCGATATTGGCAAGATCAAGGTGCCGGGACTGCGCAATCTGCCGGCGCGTGCGCCGTATTTCCACAATGGCGGGGCGGCTGGAATCGGCGATGTAGTCAAATTTTACGACGTCCGATTTTCAATTCATTTCACCGACGGGGAGCAAGCCGATCTGGCAGCTTTTTTGGGAGCACTATGATTGAGAAGTAGGAACGGCGCGCTTGCGCTAAAAGGCGTTACTGGCAATAGGTTTATTTTCATTTTTTCTGATGGTAATCAGGATGGAAGTGGTGTACCCTTTTAGTGAGTTTGGGGGAAGGGAGGATGCCATGGAAACCTGGTGCAAGGTGCGGGGCTGGTTGCGTTCTCCAACCGCTTCAAAGGCCATGGTCATTGCAGGTATCATTGGCTTCGCTCCCGCTGCGGCACTCTTGCCGGCGAGTCAGACGTATCCGGACCCCACCGGAACGCTTGGCCAGGACAATACCGGCGGGGCTCTGTTGACCTCTAGCAATCCGTTCTTCCAGCCATTGGGCACCAATGGCCGATCTTGTGCATCGTGCCACATACCGTCGAACGGTTTTGGTCTTTCGATCAGTTCCATCCAGTCGATCTTCAATGCGACGAATGGAACGGACCCTCTGTTCAACAAGAAGGACGGCACGGCATGTCCGAGCATGCCAATTACGACCCTTGCGCAGCGCAAGAACTCTTCTGCGCTGCTGTTGAACCAGGGGTTGATTCGCATTCCGCACACGTTGCAGATTTCGGCAAGCCTGCTGCAGTTCCAGATTACGGCGATCAGCGACCCGTATGGCTGCAATACAAGCACAAATAACGGGTTGACCGCTTGGGGACCTGGAGTGACGCCGGCTGGGGTGCTCTCTGTCTATCGCCGCCCTCTTCCGGCAACGAACCTTTTGTTCAACTCGTCGATCTTGGCGGACAACGCTGCAGCGTCCCTGGCGGTGCAGGCCAGCAACGCCACACTCGGGCACGAAAACGCCTCCGTGGCACCGACGACTGACCAGGTGAACGCTATGGTCAGTTTTGAGAGTGGCAACTTCACGGCACAATTGAACGATAATTCTGCCGGGGCGCTGAATGCTTCAGGGGCAACCGGTGGCCCTGACCCTATCAGCGGACTGCCATTCTTCGTCGGGATCAACGACCCATTAAAGCAAAACCCCACCGGGGCAGCATTTAATACCCACGTTTTCAACATTTTTGATGCGTGGACAGACACGACCAATACGTCTCTCACACCGTCCCAACGCTCGATTGGCCGTGGTCAGACCATCTTCAACACTCGGACATTCAATATCACGGGCGTCTCGGGGCTGAACACAAACAGCGTCCATGCGCCCAAGTCGCAGGCGCCGGTCATTGTGGGCACCTGTGGGACCTGCCATGACACCCCGAACGTGGGCACTCATTCCACCAATGAGATGATGAATGAGGGCACCAACGATGTGGCACCTGTTGGCGGTCTGAATGTCTCCGCCCTGCCGATCTTCACGCTGCAATGCGTGGCCGGTCCTTTGACTGGCCAGACCTATCAGACCCGGGATCCGGGTGCAGCCACCCTGGACGGGTTCTGCCGTGACGTTGGCAAGACGAAAGTGCTGGGACTTCGGGGACTCGCGTCACGGCCGCCGTTCTTCCATAACGGCAGCGCGCCAGACATGGCAACGATGGTAAATTTCTACAACGTGCGGTTCAATATTGGGCTCAGCCAGCAGGATCAGACTGATCTGATCAACTTCCTGAACGCTCTTTAAGCAAGAACTGGAATCCGGGTAGCACGCTTGGTGTTACCTATACTCGTTGTATTTTACTTCGAGCATTTCAATATTCCTGACTCACAGTTGATAATGCGGGCGGAGTAGAACACGCATAAGCGGGGGGATGGCTATGGCATACCGACAGTACGTGTTAGTTGGGCCGAAAGGTGGGGTAAGGCTTCCGCGCTTCGGTGCTGCAGCAGGTGTTCTGGCACTGGGCTTGCTGTTCGGACATGCCGCCCAGGCCCAGGTGGTTCCTGGGACCCAGACTTTCGCCGACCCATCTGGGGTTCTGGAAACGAAAAGTACTGCCGGGGACGTAAACCCGGCAACAAACCCATTTTTTGAGGTGCTTGGGTTTAACCCCCGCACATGTTCGACCTGCCACGTCGCCAGCGATGGCATGGGTTTGTCGGCTAGCGACATCCAGGCGCAGTTCAACAGCACGGGCGGCACCGGGGTGCTGTTCAGCACGCAGGATGTCGCGAACTGTTCAAATAACAAGGTCAGCACGTTGGCGCAGCGGCAGGCCGCATATTCTTTGTTTACAGCGAAGGGCCTTGTTCGTGTTCCGCGCCTTTTGGCGGCGATCACAGCAAATCAGTGGAGCATCACTGCGGTCAAAGATCCATATGGATGCGAAACGTCGGCGAAGCTTGGGTTGTCGCAATTTGGCCCGGGCGTGCCAACCCAAGGCTTCGCCATCATGTATCGCCGCGTATTGCCGGCCGGCAACTTGCCGTTCATCACGTCGATTGGCGCGGATGGAAAGTTTCCCAACCTGTTCCTTCAGGCCATCGCGGCAATTTCTGGTCATGAGCAACCGGGCCCGACATCCGGTGTACAAAAAGCCGCTGCAATTGGTGCAATGAACTACGAACTGTCGGTGTTCACCGCCCAACTTTCGGATAATGCGGCAGGTGCCCTGAATGCCAATGGGGCAACCGGCGGGCCGGATGGGATTGCTGCACAGGCATTCCAACCGGGGCAGAATGATCCATTTGGTGGCGATCCGAACGGCAAGCCCTTCAATTCGCATGTCTTCAGCCTGTTCGATGCGTGGACAAATCCAGCGAATGCGTCCCTGACCCCGTCCCAGCTTTCGATTGGCCGTGGGCAGACCATTTTCAATAACCGGCCGTTCAACATCTCTGGTGTTGCGGGGCTGAACGATGTGCAGAATATTCCGAACATATCGGGAACCTGTTCCACCTGCCATAACACACCGAATGTTGGCACACATTCATTGCCGGTACTGGTTGATGAAGGGTTGTCCGGCACGTCCATTGCCAGCGCTCTTGATAATTCTTATCTTCCGGTGTTCACTGTGCAGTGCAACTCTGGACCGCTGGCCGGGCAGACCTACACGGTAACGGATTTGGGGCAGGCTTTGATAACTGGAAACTGCGCCGATATGGGCAAGATCAAGATTTATGGCCTGCGTGGTGTCGGGGTGCGGGCACCTTATTTCCACAACGGCGCTGCGAATACCCTCACCGATCTGGTCAACTTCTACAATACGCGCTTCAGCATCGGCCTCACCGCGCAGGACAAGACCGATCTGGTCAATTTCCTGAACGCGCTCTGACAGGCTTAGGCCCGGTGCCGGTGGCATCGGGCCTAAGCCCGGCGGCCTGATTGACCCGCCCCGCGAACTGCGGCTAAGACAGCGGCGGGCCACGCTCCCCCACCGGAGCGCTCCTCTTCTGAAAGGGAGAGCAGATCATGTCTCTCGCCGTACCTGCGGGCACGAAACCTGCCGCGCGTCCCCAAAACCCCAATTTTTCCTCGGGTCCCTGCGCCAAGCGTCCCGGCTTTACGCTGGCCGCACTCGAGGGCGCATTGCTGGGCCGCAGCCATCGGGCCAAGCAGCCCAAGGCACGCCTGAACGAGGTTATCACCCGCAGCCGCGCCATTCTGGGCCTGCCGGAGGACTGGCGCCTCGGCATTGTGCCGGCGTCGGACACCGGCGCGGTGGAAATGGCGCTGTGGTCGCTGCTGGGCGCGCGCCCGGTGGACGTGCTGGCGCATGAAAGCTTTTCCGAAGCGTGGGCCACGGATGTGGTCAAGCAACTCAAGCTGAAAGACGCGCGCGTGCTGGCCGCCGCGTATGGCCGCCTGCCGGACGTGGCGCAGGTGAACCCGGCGCATGATGTGGTGCTGGCCTGGAACGGCACCACCTCGGGCGTGCGCTTTGCCGATGCCGGTTTCATCGCCGATGACCGTGAGGGTCTGGTGATCTGCGACGCCACTTCGGCGGCGTTTGCGATGGATCTGCCGTGGCAGAAACTCGATGTTGTCACGTGGTCCTGGCAGAAAGTGCTGGGCGGCGAGGCGGCGCACGGCATGCTGGCCCTGTCGCCGCGCGCGGTGGAACGCCTGCTGACTTACAAGCCCGCCTGGCCGCTGCCGAAGATTTTCCGCCTGACCTCGGGCGGTAAACTGACCGAGGGCATCTTCAAGGGCGAGACCATCAACACGCCGTCCATGCTGTGCGTGGAAGATGCCGTGGACGGTCTGCGCTGGGCGGAAAGCGTGGGCGGCCTGCCGGGCCTGATTGCGCGCAGCGAGGCCAATCTGGCCGCCGTGGCGGCGTTTGTTGAAGCACGCGGCTGGGTGGATTTTCTGGCCGAGGACGCGGCCACGCGATCCTGCACCTCGATCTGCCTGAAGATCACCGCAGCGTGGTTCACGGCGCTGGACGCTGCGGCGCAAGCCGAAGCGGCCAAGCAACTGGCAGCGCTTCTGGAAAAAGAGGGCGTGGCCTTCGACATCGGCAGCTATCGCGACGCGCCGCCGGGCCTGCGCATCTGGGGCGGTGCGACGGTGGACACCGCCGATATCGCCGCCCTGCTGCCGTGGCTCGACTGGGCCTACGCGCAGGTGGCGCAGAGTTTCGTGCAGCAGGCGGCGGAATAACAGGTCCCGCCTTCATCCAAACGTAGGACCATCACGATGAAAGTTCTGATCAGCGACAAGCTGTCGCCGGCGGCTGTGGACATTTTCCGCGCGCGTGGCATTGAAACCGATATCAAGACCGGGCTGACACCTGCCGAACTGCGCGCCATCATCGGCAATTACGATGGGCTGGCCATCCGCTCGTCGTCGAAAGTCACCAAGGAATTGCTGGATGCGGCACCCAACCTGAAGGTTGTTGGCCGCGC
>CAIPHQ010000597.1 GCA_903864895.1 uncultured Rhodospirillales bacterium | reverse complement strand
CTGGATCAAGTGCAGCTTCAGGGGCGGCAGACCGGCCTTGCCCCGGCACGGCGGGTTGATCTGGCCGAGGCGGCGCTGCGCGGCATGTCACTCACCGGCCCCTTCGCCCGTCTGGTGCTGCTGGCAGGCCACGGCAGCACCTCCGCCAACAACCCGTTTGCCGCCGGGCTGGATTGCGGGGCCTGCGGCGGGCACACCGGGGAAGCCAATGCGCGCGTGGCGGCCAGCGTGCTGAACGAACCGGCGGTGCGGGTACGCCTGCGCGCGCGCGGCCTGCTGATCCCGGAAGACACGGTGTTCGCCGCCGCCCTGCACGACACCACCACCGACGATGTGCGCCTGTTCGACACAGCGCACATCCCGGCCAGCCACGCGCCCGATCTGGCGCAACTTCGGCAATGTCTGGCGCAGGCAGCGGTACTTGCCCGGCAAAGCCGCGCGCCGCTGCTGGGCGTGCCCCCCGGCGCTGCCACCAAGGCCGTGCGCGCCCGGTCGCGGGATTGGGCGCAGACCCGTCCGGAATGGGGGCTGGCGGGCAACGCCGCGTTCATCGCCGCCCCCCGCACCGTCACGCGCGGGCTGGATTTGCAGGGCCGCGCCTTCCTGCACAGCTACGACTGGCGCGCGGACACCGATTTCCGCGTGCTGGAACTGATCATGACTGCGCCGATGGTCGTGGCAAGCTGGATCAACCTGCAATACTTCGCAGCCAGCACAAACAACCAGGCCTTCGGCAGCGGCAACAAGGTGCTGCACAATGTGGCAGGCCGCATCGGCGTGCTCGAAGGCAACGCAGGCGATCTGCGGCCCGGCCTGCCGTGGCAGTCGGTGCATGACGGCAGCAGGCTGATCCATGAACCGATCAGACTGAACGTGGTGCTGGCCGCCCCGGAAGCGGCCATCGAGGCGGTGCTGGCCAGGCACGACCCGGTTCGTAACCTTGCTGACAATCACTGGCTGCATCTGTTCGCACTGCCCGGCGGCGGGCAGGCGCTGCGGCGCTACCACGCGCCCGGACATTGGGAGACCCTGACATGACCGGACCTGATCTGGATCTGACGCATCTGCTGCGGCTGGAATCCGAAGCCATGCACATCATGCGCGAAGTGGTGGCCGAGGCGCGCAACCCGGTGATGCTGTTCTCGGCGGGCAAGGATTCCACAGTGATGGCGCATGTGGCCGTGCGGGCGTTCTTTCCGTCACGCCCGCCGTTTCCGCTGCTGCACGTGGATTCCACGTGGGAATTTCAAAGCCTGCTGCAATTCCGCGACGAATTCGCGCGCCGCCACGGCTTTCAGTTGATCGTGCACGCAAACGAGGACGGGCGCGCACAGGGCATCAACCCGTTCGACCACGGCGACCACTACACCCGCATCATGCGCACCGATCCGCTGAAGACCGCGCTGGATGCAGGCGGGTACGACATGGTGTTCGGCGGCGCGCGGCGTGACGAGGAGAAAAGCCGCGCCAAGGAGCGCATCATTTCCGTGCGCAACCCCGGCCATGTGTGGGAGCCGCGCCAGCAGCGCCCGGAATTCTGGCGGCTGTACAACTGCCGCCTGTCCAACGGCCAGACCGCGCGGGTGTTTCCGCTGTCCAACTGGACGGAAAGCGATATCTGGGCTTACGCCATGTTGCGCAACATCCCGTTGGCCCCGCTGTATTTCACCGAACCGCGCCTGAGCGTGCAGCGCGGCGGCGCGTTCATTGTGGTGGATGATCCGGCGCGGATGCGTTTCGAGCCGGGCGATGATCTGCGCGAACGCCGCCTGCGGTTCCGCACGCTGGGCTGCTGGCCGGTAACGGGTGCCATTGAATCGGACGCGGCCGATCTGCCCGGCGTGGTGCAGGAAACCCTGCTGGCGCGGGCATCGGAACGGCAGGGCCGCATCGGCGACGGGGCGGATGGCGGCACGCTGGAGCAGAAGAAGCGCGAGGGGTATTTCTAGGCCGGGCGGCTACACCAGACAGCACTTCTTGTATTTCTTGCCACTGCCGCACGGGCACGGATCGTTGCGGCCGATTTTCGGGCCGTCGCGCACGAAGGTCGGCGGCGGCGGTTCGTCGTCCGGCGGGGCGTAATCCGGATACATATCCTGATAGCGCGGCTTGGGCGTGCTCCGGGTTTCCCGCAGCCCCATGTCAATCTCGACATCTTCCAGATCGCCGCAGATGGAAATATCCACCGCGTCACGCTGAAAGGCATCCCGGATCACGGCCATCGAGTCGATGGCCAGCGCATCAATCAAGGCGGCGATGGCAAAGCCCGCAAGCGCCGGATCGTGCGGCTCGCCTGCGGCCAGCATGGCCTCGATGTGGGCAATGCAGGCATCCCGGCTATCGGGGAATTGTTCGGCGATTTCCACCAACCCGGCCATCGCGGTCGCCGCAGTTTCAGCATCACGCGCGGAGTCAGTCAGAAAAGCCACGATGGGCGGAATGGCCGCCGGGCCAATCAGGCCGAACACGCGCGGCAATTCCATATCACTGGTGTCGTCGGCTTCCTGGTCTGCCATCAGGGCCAGCAACGGTGCCACTGCCGCTTCCGCGCGCAACTGCCCCAGCGCACGCCATGCATGCACCGGCGCCCAGATGGCGTGCTTGCCCGCCGCTTCCAGTTGCAACGCCGGATCGCACGCCATGCGGATCAGGGCTGCTTCATGCTGCTTGCCCAGATCGTAGCGCGCGGCATAGTCGGGCCACACCTCGAACTCACGCTTCGATGGCTGACCAAGCCGGAGCAGCGGCGCAATCTGGATGGCGATGCCGGCGGCAACGCCGTCATTCCAACTGGGCTTCATGCCGCTGCTCCGGTGGTGCTCAAATCAGCCCGTCGTCGGCATCACGAACTGCGCGCCAGCGCGAATGCCGGTGGGCCAGCGTGAGGTGACGGTCTTCAGCTTGGTGTAGAAGCGCACGCCCTCACGCCCATACACGTGATGGTCGCCGAACAGGCTGCGCTTCCAGCCGCCGAAGCTGTGATAGGCCACCGGCACCGGAATCGGCACGTTGATGCCCACCATGCCCACCTGCACGCCGTTCATGAACGCGCGGGCCACGTCGCCGTCGCGGGTGAATACGGCGGTGCCGTTGCCGTATTCATGCTCGTTGATCAGCTTCATGGCGTCGTCGAACTTTTCCACCCGCACCACCGACAGCACCGGGCCGAAGATTTCTTCCTTGTAGATGGTCATGTCCGGCGTGACGTCGTCGAACAGGCAGCCGCCGAGATAGAAGCCGTCCTCGTAGCCCTGCAGCTTCAGGTCGCGGCCATCCACCACCAGCTTGGCCCCGGCGGCAACACCGGCATCGACATAGCCGCGCACCTTGTTCAGATGCGTACCGGTGACCAGCGGCCCCATCTCGGCCTCGGGGTCGGTGCCGGGGGCGACTTTCAGGGCGCGCACACGCGGGGCGAGTTTTTCGATCAGCGCATCCCCGATGCCGCCGACAGCCACGGCCACAGAAATGGCCATGCACCGCTCACCGGCGGCACCGTAACCCGCACCCATCAGCGCGTCGGTAGCCTGTTCCAGATCGGCGTCCGGCATCACCACCATGTGGTTCTTCGCCCCGCCCAGCGCCTGCACGCGCTTTCCGGTCGCCGTGCCGGTGCGGTAGATGTATTCGGCAATCGGGGTGGAACCCACGAAGCTGACGGCGGCGATGTCCGGATGCTCCAGAATCGCGTCCACCGCTTCCTTGTCGCCCTGCACCACGTTGAACACGCCATCCGGCAGCCCGGCCTGCTTCAGCAGATCGGCCAGCAGCAGTGACGCCGACGGGTCACGCTCGGACGGCTTCAGGATGAAGGTGTTGCCGCAGGCCAGCGCGATGGGGGCCATCCACAGCGGCACCATGCAGGGGAAATTGAACGGGGTAATGCCCGCCACCACGCCCAGGGGCTGACGCAGCGAGAAACTGTCCACGCCACGCCCCACGCTGTCGGAGAACTCGCCCTTCAGCAGGTCGGGGATGCCGCAGGCAAATTCCACCACTTCCAGCCCGCGCGTCACCTCGCCGCCCGCGTCGGACAGCACTTTGCCGTGCTCGGCGGTGACAATGGCGCTCATCTTCGCCGCGTTCTGCTCCAGCAGGTCGCGGAAGCGGAACATCACCCGCGCGCGGGCCAGCGGGGTCTGCGCCGCCCAGGCCGGGAACGCCGCCGAGGCTGCCGCCACCGCTGCATCCACATCGGCCCGCGTGCCCAGCACCACCTTGCGGGCAACCTGCCCGGTGGCGGGGTTGAACACGTCGCTCTGGCGCGTGCCGTGGCCCGCGGTGCGCTGGCCGCCGATGATGTGGTGAACGATGGGGTCCATGCGTATTGTCCTCCGGTGAGACCGGCGCTGCTATAAAAGGGTGCAGGCGCGGGCGCTAGGCGCAAGCCGGTGCATGGACCATCACCGGCCGCAGCCCAGCCTAGCCGAAGCGTTCCATCAGCCCTTCGGCGAACATCTGCGTGCGCTCGATGGCCTTGGGCAGCGGCAGCGCCTCGCGCGCCAGCAGGCCGGACACCAGCACCGCGGCCGCCTGAAGCGCCTCGGGCCAGGTCATCTTCGGCCGCGCCGGCGGGGCGGGCGGGGCGGCGGCGGGTTCGGCGGCAACTTCTTCGTCAGACATCTTGCGGCTCCCTGATTTCGTTCGCCGCCTGCGAGACAGGTGCAGCGGCAAACCGAACGGTAGCGCTAAGCCGGGGCGCGATACAGCGCCAGATACGTGCTCGCCATCGCCTCCGGCGGCCCTGCGGTGCCAAGCTGCACCAGCCGTTCTGCGGGCAGCCCAAAGCGGCCGTATTCGCCCCGCAAGACGGCACTTGGCACAATGAACACGTCCGCAGCGGCCAGATGCGCCATCATCCAGCGCGCGCGCAGAAACATGTCCTCCGGCGTGCGCTCGGGAATGCAATGATGGCAGCGGACCGGGGACGCGCCGTTGCACGCGGTGCCATCGACACGCCGCACCAGGCTGCCATCGGCGGCACAGATTGCCAGCGCGTCCTGAAAACTGACCACAATCCGGCAGGACGGCAAGATGCGCCGGGTCAGGCTCAGCAACTCGATGCCGAATGTGGCAAAATCGAAGAAATGGACCACGCCGGGCGCGGTCAGCCGCAGGAACTCGGCATACGCTTCCACCAGCAGCGGCTCACGGTTGCGATGCCACAGCGGGTCTATGTCGTGGCTCAGGAACAGGTATTGGTGCGGGCGTGCGTCGAAGGCGGTGATGTGCGCGCCGGGCTTGAACAATGCGGGCCAGCTTCGGCCGATCGACGACAGCAGCACCGGATGCACGCCACCGGTCTCGCGCAGTCCCTCGAACAGCGTGGCGGCAGCCTGTGCCCCCTCACCGCCGCCGAGATCGGGATGGCCCGGGGCCATCAACAGCACCCTCACCGGCGCCGCCGTGGTGCCGGGGTGCGCATCATCTTGTGCGATGGCTCCGGCCCTAGCAGCCCATCGCGCACCCGTGCTGCCCAGGTTCTGGCGAACAGCCAGCGGTTGACGATCATGGCCCCCTGTTGCGCCGCGTGCCGGGCGGACCCCTGCCCTTCCAGATGATACATCCGCACATCATGCAGCCATGGGGTGATGCCCAGACCGATGGCGCGCAGGCAGAAATCGGCATCCTCGTAGTGGCCGAACACGTAGTCCTCATTGAAGCCGCCCAGCCGTTCGTAAACGTCGCGGCGGCAGGAGATGAACGCGCCGGTGACAGCCGGAACCGGGCGGGCGCGCAGATAGTCCGCGGTGTCCGGCGGCGCGCCCTTGCCGTAGTGCTGCACTCGCACCGTCTCCCGCGCTGCCAGACCGCCGGGTTGCGTCAGCACGCTGGCGTCGATCTCGAAATACATCCCGCCATGCATCAGCGCCCCGGTCTCATAGAACAGCGGCAGGCCGAACAGCGCGGTGCGCTCGGCGGGCAGGGTTGCCACAAGTTCGGCATGGCGCTGTGCCCAGTCCGGTTGCAGCGGGATCACATCGGGATTGCAGATGATGATGCGCTCGCTGCGCGCATAGCGCATCGCGACGTTGTTGGCCGCCGCGAAACCGGCATTGCCGGACAGCAGCACCAGCGTGATGCGGGTGCCGTGGACCAGGCTGGCGATCCGCGCATCCCGCAACAGCCGGTCGGCCAGATCAGGGCTGTTGCTGACATAAACGAATTCGCAGCCCTCCATGCCGGCCCCGCCGGCGAACAGCGCGCATTGCAGCGGCAGATATTCCGGGCGGCCATACAGGCAGACGATGATGGACGCCGTGGGGGTGCCGCCCGCCGGGCCGAAATGCTGCACCACCGGGTCCGCCACTGCACCGGCAGTGATCCGCCGGTTGAGTGCCACGATCTGGTCGCCGGTGCCGCCGTCCAGCCCAATGCCGGCGGCCGTCCACGCGCTGTCGAACCAGTCATTCTCCACCAGCCCGGCCAGCACAAGGCTGCGAAGCTCGATATCGCCAATGCCGCGGCATTCCACGTCCAGCGCCACGCCCACCCCACGCGCGGTGCGCAGATGCACCCGGCAACGGCGGCTGCGCAAAATCGGGTGCCCCAGTTCGGCAAACGACCAGAAGCCGAACCCGTGCGGCTCGGACGTGCTGACCACGGCCTCGACATCGCGCCGGCGCACCCGCGCCAGCATCCCGCCCGCGAGGCTTGTGGACCATCCCTCGCCCTCGATCCGCAGTTCCAGCAGCGGGTCGGCCGCGTCGTCGATCCAGCCCGAGACGAACACGCCGCCGCCCGCCGACACGCGCAGCGCCTCCACCGCGTGCGCCATCAGGCGCGCGGCCGGCGCCGGTGTGAAGCCCGGGGCTGCCGGGACCAGCGCCAGTGACAGCACGACCGGCCCCTGCGGAAGCACCGGTTCGTCCAGCGGCGGCAGATAGCGGCGGCCTTCCCGCGCGCCATGGGCCAGATAATGCGCCTCACCCGAGGCATAGGCCCCGGCGGCCACCGCGCCCGCCACGTCCTGATTGAGCATCAGGTACAGCGCATCATCGAAGTCCGGAGGCCGCAAGCTGCTTGCGGGCGAGGACACGGCGGGCGGGTCTTGCTCGTGCGCATTCATCTGGATCAGCTCAACTCCAGCCCGGACGCATCTGCAATAGCATGATACGCCATGCGGGCCTTGACGAAGAATTGAGCAATAGGGCGTTGAATGACGTGCGCAAAGCAGTGCGGCACCCTATGTAGGCGGCGCGGGAGGCTGCCGCGCGGGTTGCGGTGGCGGTTCATCGTTGCCAACAGCGCCCCCCGCGATCTATGAGGACGGCGCTCGACCGGGGAAACCCCGGCGTCTGAACGTTGACTCCTGGGGATGGTTGTCTGCTGCGTGGTGCCGTGCCCCGGCTCGGCTGCTGAGAGGAATCTTGCCTTGTCCGACCGCCTGTCCCATCTCAAGCGCCTTGAAAACGAGAGCATCCACATCATCCGCGAAGTTGTGGCCGAGTGCCGCAACCCGGTGTTTTTGTACTCGATCGGCAAAGACTCCACGGTGATGCTGCATCTGGCGATGAAGGCGTTCTATCCGTCCAAGCCGCCGTTTCCGCTGATGCACATCGACACCACCTGGAAATTCCGGGAGATGATCACCTTCCGGGACGAGACGGTGAAGCGCCTCGGCCTGAACCTGATCGTTCATACGAACGAAGATGGCCGCCGCCAGGGCATCAACCCGTTCGACCATGGCAGCTACTACACCCACGCGATGAAGACCGAGGCGCTGAAGGAAGCCATGCGCCTGCACGGGTTTGACGCGGCGTTCGGCGGTGCCCGGCGTGATGAGGAGAAGTCCCGCGCCAAGGAGCGCGTGTTCTCGTTCCGCACCGTCAATCAGGAATGGGACCCGAAGAACCAGCGCCCGGAATTCTGGCACACCTATAACGGCCGGATGCACAAGGGCGAGTCGATGCGGGTGTTCCCGCTGTCGAACTGGACCGAGTTGGATATCTGGCATTACATCATGCTGGAAAACCTCGATATCGTGCCGCTGTATTTCGCCGCCCCCCGCCCCACGGTGATCCGTGAAGGCAGCCTGATCGTGGCCGATGACGAACGGATGCGCTTCCAGCCGGGTGAGACGCCGGAGATGCGGATGGTCCGCTTCCGTTCGCTGGGCTGCTACCCGCTGACCGGCGCGCTGGATTCGGACGCGCAGACCCTGCCGGAAATCGTCGCCGAGATGTTCGTCACCCGCACCTCGGAACGCGGCAACCGGCTGATCGACCGCGACGAGAAGGACTCCATGGAAAAGAAAAAGAAGGAGGGGTACTTCTGATGAGCGCCCCCGCCGTGACCACTTCTTTGTCCAACACCGCCTCCGCGCTGGAAGAATTCCTCGCCCGGCAGGAGCGCATCGGTCTGCTGCGCTTCCTGACCTGCGGCAGCGTGGATGACGGCAAGTCCACCCTGATCGGGCGGCTGCTGTACGACACCAAGCTGATTTTCGACGACCAGTTGGCCACGCTGGAACGTGACAGCGTCAAGCACGGCACCGTGGGCGACGACATCGACTTCGCCTTGCTGGTGGACGGGCTGGAAGCCGAGCGCGAGCAGGGCATCACCATCGACGTCGCCTACCGCTTCTTCACCACCGACAAGCGCCGCTTCATCGTCGCCGATACCCCCGGCCATGAGCAGTACACCCGCAACATGGCCACCGGCGCTTCCAACGCCGATCTGGCCATTGTGCTGGTGGATGCGCGGCAGGGTGTGCTGACACAGACCCGCCGCCATTCGTTCATCGTCTCGCTGCTGGGCATCCGCCACATCGTGCTGGCGGTGAACAAGATTGATCTGGTGGGCTTCAGTGAGGCCCGCTTCAACGAAATCCGCGAGGAATACCTCAACGCGGTCAAGGATCTCGGCTTCAAGAGCCTGACCGTGATCCCGATGTCGGCACGCTACGGCGACAACGTGATCACCACCAGCGAGCGGACGGCGTGGTATCAGGGACCGAGCCTGCTGTCGCATCTGGAAACCATCGACGCGGACGCAGACGCAGCGGTGCGGCCGTTCCGCATGCCGGTGCAGTGGGTCAACCGCCCCAATCTGGATTTCCGCGGCTATTCCGGCACCATCGCCTCGGGCACCGTCAAGCCGGGCGACCGGGTGACGGTGGCGGCTTCGGGCCGCAGTTCCACCGTGGCGCGCATTGTCACCATGGACGGCGACATGGAGCGGGCCAGTGCCGGCAGCGCGGTGACGCTGACGCTGGATGACCAGGTCGATATCTCGCGCGGCGACGTGATCGGCGTGAGCGGCGCGCCGGTTGTCGTGACCGATTCGTTTGACGCGCAGGTGGTGTGGCTCAGCGAGCACAAGCTGTTCCCCGGCCGCAGCTACATCTTCAAGATGGGCACGCGCAGCGTATCGGGCAGCATCACCAAGATCCGCCACCGCATCGACATCAACACGTTCGAGCAGGGCAGCGCCGAAACGCTGGACGTGAACGACGTCGCCGGTGTGTCGGTCTCGCTGGTGGCACCCATCGCGATGGAGCGGTTCACCGAAGACCACGACCTCGGCGGTTTCATCATCATCGACCGGCTGACCAACCACACGGTTGGCGTCGGCATGGTGGAATCGGCCAGTCAGGCACCCACCAACATCGTCTGGCACGAAATGGGCGTGGACAAGGACGCCCGCGCCGCGCTGAAGGGCCAGCGCCCGGCGACACTGTGGTTCACCGGCCTGTCCGGTTCGGGCAAGTCCACCATCGCCAATATCCTCGACCGCAAGCTGCACGCGCTGGGCCGCCACACGTTCATTCTGGATGGCGACAACGTGCGCCACGGCCTGAACCGCGATCTGGGCTTCAGTGAGGCCGACCGGGTGGAAAACATCCGCCGCGCCGCCGAAGCTGCGCGGTTGATGGTGGATGCCGGGTTGATCGTGATCGTCTCGTTCATCTCCCCGTACCGTTCCGACCGCGAAGCGGCGCGGGAGCGGTTCGAGGCCGGTGAGTTCCTTGAGGTGTTCATCGACACCTCGATTGACGAATGCCGCCGCCGTGACCCGAAAGGCCTGTATGCGCGGGCCGATCAGGGGCTGATCCGCAACTTCACCGGCGTCAGCGCGCCCTATGAAGCGCCGCTTGCCCCTGAACTGCGCCTGACCACGACCGAGGCGGAAGCCGAGGAACTGGCCGAGCGCGTTGTGGAAGAACTGCGCCGCCGCGCCATCATCACTTGACCCCGGCCGGGTCCGGGGCGCCAGGCCGCGCCCCGCTCCTGCCGGCCGTGATGGCGGGGCTGTGCGCCAGCCTTGTCGGCATCGGCCTCGCCCGCTTCGCCTACACCCCGTTGATCCCGGCGCTGATCAAGGCCGGGTGGTTTACCCCCGGACAGGCCGCTTATCTGGGGGCCGCCAATTTTGCCGGGTACGTGGCCGGTGCGCTGGCGGCGCGGCCGATGGCGGCACGGCTGCCCATCCGCGCCGTGCTGCGCGCCATGCTGGTGCTGGCCTGCCTCACCTTCTTCGCCTGTGCGTGGAACGTCTCGTTCGCGTGGTTCTTCGGCTGGCGGTTTCTGGCCGGGGTCGCGGGCGGCGTGCTGATGGTGCTGGCCGCGCCCACAATATTGCCGTTCGTGCCCGCCCACCGGCGCGGTCTGGCGGCGGGGGCCATTTTTACCGGCGTGGGCATCGGCATCGCCCTGTCCGGCACACTGCTGCCGCCGCTGCTGCGGTTGGGCGTGGCGCAGGCGTGGCTGGGGCTGGGCGCGCTGGCCTGCCTGCTGACGCTGGCGTCATGGTGGGGCTGGCCGCCTGCCCCGCCACTTGCCGCACCCACGGCCGCCGCCCCGCGCAGCGGGCGGGCGACCTGGTATTTCATCGCGGTCTATGGCCTGAACGCGGCGGGGCTGACGCCGCATATGGTGTTTCTGGTCGATTACGTCGCGCGCGGCCTTGGGCATGGGCTGGAAGCCGGGGCCATGTGCTGGGTGGCGTTTGGCGCGGGCGCGGTGATCGGCCCGGCCACCACCGGGGCATTGGCGGACCGCATCGGGTTCCGCCGGGCAGAGTATCTCTGCCTGCTGCTGCAATGCGGCGTGGTTGCCATACCCCTGCTGACCACGGACATGGGGCCGCTGCTGGCCTCGGGCTTTGCGGCGGGTGTGTTTGCGCCCGGCGCGGTGCCACTGGCCCTGGGGCGCGTGCACCTGTTGCATCCACCGGGCAGTGACGCCGCCCGCGCGGCCTGGAGCCGGGCGACCACCGGCTGGGCAGTGGGCCAGATGGGGGCCGCCTATGCGTTTTCCTTCCTGTTCGCCCGTGCGGGAACAGCCCTGCCGCTGTTCGCGATTGCGGCGGCCATCATGGTGCTCGCGCTGCTGCTCGACGTAACCACCAGTGCCGGGCGGCGCGCCGGACGGGCGTAGGCGGCAGGCGCGCGTAATTTTACGCGATTTTGCAATTATCCAGGAGCTGCGCCACGCGCGGCCGTTGTGAATTTTTTTCAAAAATTCCGGAATATCCCCGTTTCCCAGCCGTCCTTTCTGTGCGGGACGACGAAAGCAGACGCACCGTCGATAACCGTGAAAATACAAAAAGGATGAGAACATGCGTTACCTGCTGGCGTTTGCTGCCATTACTTTTGCCTTCACGCTGACGATCAGCGCCGCCCCGAAACAGGCCGATGCGGCTGGCTGCTATTATTGCGGCGGCAGCACCAGCGGTGGCGGCAAGGCGTCCGGCGGCGGTGCCACGGGCGGCGGCGGTTCCGCTGGTGGTGGTTCGCAAAGCGGCGGTTCCAAGTCCAGCACCAGCCACCCGTAACCGGCCCCCGCACGCGCCGCGCCCTTCGGGCACGGCGCGCGATGGCGGCCAAGCTTGAGGACATATCCATGACTCGACTTTTCGCCGTTCGACTCGCCTGCACTGCCGCCGCAGCCGCGCTGGCCGGTGTTTTCGTCATGAGCGCCGTGGCGGCCACAGGCCATGTGGTGCCGGTCGATCTGGTGGACACCTCGTCCAAACCCGCCGCACCCGGCATGCGGGTCAAGCCCGCCGCCGCCAAGGTCAAGGCGGGGGATGTGGTGTTTCAGGTCACCAATCGCTCCGGTTCGCTGGTGCATGAAATGCTGGTGGTCAAACTGGACAAGTCTGGCCAGGCGCTGCCCTACGACGCCAAGGAAGACAAGCTGGAGGAAGACGGCATCAAGTCGCTCGGCGAAGTGCCGGAGCTGGAGCCCGGCAAGAGTGGGGTACTGAAGATCAAGCTGGCACCGGGCGTGTATGCGCTGTTGTGCAACCAGCCCGGCCATTATCAGGCCGGGATGGTCACAAACTTCACGGTCACGCAGTAACTGCCCGGCGCTACTGCGCCTGTGCGCTCGCCTCGCTGCGCGTCGCCCCGGCGCGCGCCGCGAGGGCGGCGGCCATGAACTCGTCCAGCCTGCCGTCCAGCACCGCGGCCGGGTTGCCGCTTTCCACGCCGGTGCGCAGGTCCTTTACCAACTGGTACGGCGCCAGCACGTAGTTGCGGATCTGGTGGCCCCAGCCGATATCGGTCTTCGCCGCCTCGGTGGCGTCAGACGCAGCTTCGCGCCGGCGCAACTCCGCCTCGTACATCCGCGCCTTCAGCATCTCCATCGCGGTCGCCCGGTTGCGGTGCTGGCTGCGGTCCGTCTGGCAGGCCACGATGATCCCGGTGGGGATATGCGTGATGCGGATGGCTGATTCCGTCTTGTTCACGTGCTGCCCGCCCGCGCCGGACGCGCGGTAGGTATCCACCTTCAGGTCGGCGGGGTTGATCTCGATCTCGATGCTGTCATCGACCACCGGATACACCCACACGCTGGCAAAACTGGTCTGCCGCCGCGCATTGGCATCAAACGGGCTGATGCGAACTAGACGATGCACACCGGCTTCGGTCTTCAGCCAGCCATAGGCGTTGGCACCCGACACCAGCAGCGTCGCAGACTTGATGCCCGCCTGTTCGCCTTCGCTTTCTTCGATCAACTGCACCTTGTAGCCGCGCTGCTCGGCCCAGCGCTGATACATCCGCATCAGCATCTGCGCCCAGTCCTGCGCCTCGGTGCCGCCGGCACCCGCGTTCAGTTCCATGTAGCAATCGTTGGCGTCGGCCTCGCCGGACAGCAGGCTTTCGATCTCGCGCTGCTTGGCGTCGTCGGCCATGGCGCGCAGCGCCTTGATGCCGTCGGCCACCATCGCGGCATCGGCCTCGGCTTCGGCCATCTCGATGAGTTCAAGCGTGTCGGCAACCTCACGCTCCAGCCCCTGCACCGCTTCGATGCCACTGGCGAGGCGGTTGCGCTCGCGCATCATCGCCTGTGCCTGCTTGGGATCGTTCCACAAGTCAGGATCTTCGGCTCGGTTGTTCAGTTCCTCAAGACGGCCCTGGGCGACATCCCAGTCAAAGATGCCTCCTCAGCAGCGCCACGGACTGCTTGATCTGCTCGTTGAGAGATTCGGATTCGGCGGACATGTCAGGCTGTCCTCTGCTGCGGTCCAGTCACGAAAGCCGGGCTCAATACAGCCCGCCCATGCCGCTGTCGACCCCGGCGGAGGCAGAGGGCGGCGGAGGGGCACTGCCATCGGCGGGGGCCGCACCGGCATTGCCTCCCGTGCCCAGCCCCACCACAGGCGCGGACGCCCCCGGCTCCTGCCCCGGCTTGAAGGCGTCGGTGATGGTGCCGTAGCCGCTCTCATAGCTGGCCACGGTCACGCCCGGCGGCGGCACGAAATTCAGCTTGGGGCGGTTCTTCAGTGCCACCGTCATGAAGTCATGCCACACCGGGGCGGCCAGACCGCCGCCGGTCTGGTTGTTGCCGAGCGTCAGCGGCGTGTCGAAGCCGATCCAGACCGTGGTGACCAGATCGGGCGTGAAGCCCGAGAACCATGCGTCCTGAAAATCCTGGCTGGTGCCGGTCTTGCCCGCAATCTGGCGGCCCATGCCCGCCCCCGCCGCCGTGCCGGTGCCGCGCGTCACGACGCCCTGCATCATCAGGTTCAACTGGAACACGCTGGGCGGATCGGCGATCTGCTTGCGGCTGTCGTCCAATGAGGGCGGATGGGCGGAATCGGTGCAACCGGTGCAGGCAATGCCCGGCGCGGTCCAGATGGTATGGCCCTCGCGGTCCTGCACGCTGTCGATCAGGCTGGGCAGTACTTCCCGCCCGCCAGCGGCCAGGCTGGCATAGGCCCCGGCCTCGCGCAGCACGGTGGTTTCCACGGCGCCCAAGGCGGCGGGCAGGACGCGCGGCATGCTGTCCACCAGATGAAAGGCTATGGCGGTCTGCGCCACCGCCTCCATGCCCACCTTGTCGGCAACGCGCACGGTGACAAGGTTCAGCGACTTTTCCAGCGCCACGTGCAGCGGCACCGGGCCGTTGAAATCCAGTTCAAAGTTGCTGGGCCGCCATTTGCCCGCCGTGCCCTGATCCACCACGAACGGCGCATCCAGAAAGCGCTGCGACGGCGGGATGCCCTGTTCCAGCGCGGTCAGATACACGAACGGCTTGAAGCTGGAGCCGGGCTGCCGGTTGGCTTGCGTGACCCTGTCGAACTGGCTCATTTCAAACGACCAGCCGCCGGACAGCGCGAGCACCCGGCCCGTGCCCGGCTCCAGCGAGACCAGCGCGCCCTGCACCAGCGGAATCTGGCGCAGATACAGCCGGTCGGGCCGCGCCGGGTTCTTGCCCTGCACGGCGGCCGCCGGGGCAAACTCGGTCATCACGATGTCGCCCACGCGCAGCACGTCGCCGATCTTGTGTGGCGCGGCGCCCGCCTTGTCGCGCGCCCAGCCGATATCGCCGATCAGCATGGGCAGCACATGCGCCGAGGGGGCCACGGCACCCGGCATCCGGTCCAGCACGCCCAGCCGCGCCTCGGTCTCAGTCGTTTCCAGCACGATGCCAAGCCGCCAGCCCGGCAACATGCCGGGCGGATGCGGCGTCAGCGCCAGCCAGTTCGCCCACTGCACCCGCAGTGCGGTGGAGGATTCGATGTGCTTCACCGGCCCGCGCCAGTAGCCCTTGGCCTGATCGTAGCGCAGCAGGCCCTCATGCAGCGCCCGGTCGGCGGCGGCCTGCAACACCGGGTCGAGGCTGGTACGCACCGAAAGCCCGCCCTGCGTGGTCATCTCCGCCCCGAACTTGTCCACCAGATGGCGGCGCACCGCTTCGGCAAAGTAGTCGGCCCCGCTCAGCGGTTCCTGCCGGTGGAACGGTGCCGCGACGATTTGCGTCGCCTTGGCGGCGGCGGCCTGCTCGGCCGTGATGGCGTGGGTATCGGCCATGCGTTCCAGCACCCAATCGCGGCGCGCGCGGGCGGCATCAGGGTGGCGGAACGGGTTGTAGTTGTTCGGCGCTTTCGGCAGTGCCGCCAGAAACGCTGCCTCCTGAATGTTCAATTCATTCAGCGGCTTGTTGAAATACGCCTGCGCCGCCGCCGCCACGCCATAGGATTGCAGCCCCAGAAAAATCTCGTTCAGATACAGCTCAAGAATGCGCTCCTTGCTCAGGCTCTGCTCGATGCGCAGGGCCAGCAGCACTTCCTTGGCCTTGCGCGCCATCGAGACCTCACCGCCCAGCAGCATGTTCTTGGCGACCTGCTGGGTGATGGTGGAGGCGCCGATGGGCCGCTTGCCCTGCCCGTATTGCAGGATGTCGGTCACCGCCGCGCGCGCCATCGCCAGCGGGTCCACGCCGCGATGGGTCATGAAGTTCTGGTCTTCGGCCGAGATGAAGGCGCGTTTGACGATCTCGGGGATCGCCGAATACGGCACGAAGATGCGCCGCTCGGTGGCCAGTTCGGCGATCAGCCGCGAATCACCGGCATAGACGCGGCTCATCACATGCGGCTGGTAGTTGCGCAGGCCCTGCACGTCCGGAAGGCTGGCGCTGTAATGGGTGTACATGGCGTAGCCGGCCACGCCCACGCCGGCCACCGCCACCGTGGCCAGCGTCAGCATCAGGCTGAACAGCCAGCCCAGCACGCTGAAGCGGCGCTTTTTGGTCTTGCGGACGCGCGCAGCACGGTCGCGCGGTGGGCGCCCGCGCGGCGGATTTTGGAGGGGCGGCGAAGGCGGCGTAGCACGTGCGGACGGCGCCAGCCGTTCGCCCGCGGTCAGGGGTTTCTTCATGGCGCGCTGGTTACACTATCTGTCCGGCGCGGCGAAGCGGGGCCGCTGCATGGCGGCGCGCCGCAACGCGTCATCCGGCCGCACGCGGCCCGCCCGCCTGTGCGCGCCCGGCATGGGCAAAATAATCGCCCACAGCGCGGGTCATGGCAGCGGCCACCACCGCGCGGTGCCGGGCCTGCCGCAGCGCAGCTTCGTCGTCGCGGTTGGACATGAACCCCATCTCCAGCAAGATACTGGGGATATCGGCGGCTTTCAGCACCACGAACCCGGCCTGCCGCTGCGGATGCTGCAATAACGGCAGGTCGCGCCCCACTTCGCCCACCACGCTGCGCGCCATCCGCGCCGAGCCGAGCTTGGTTTCCTGCTGCACAAGGCTGGCCAGAATCCGCGCCACTTCCGGCGCGGTGCCCGGGACCGGCGGACCACTGAGTTGGCCTGCCGCGTTCTCCCGCTTTGCCAGCGCGGCCGTCTGCGCGTCCGACGCCCGGGCGCCGAGTGTGTAAACGCTGGCACCGCGCACCGTGTGGTCGGACAGCGCGTCGGCGTGCATCGAGATGAACAGCACCGCCCCGGCGCGCTGCGCGGCAGCCACGCGCTCTTCCAGCGGCACGAACACATCGCGCGTGCGGGTCAGCGCCACCCGGTAGCGGCCTGTGGCATCCAACTGGCGTTTCAGTTCCTGGGCTGCGGCCAGCGCCACGTGCTTTTCATAGGTGCCGGACACGCCGATGGCTCCCGGATCCTTGCCGCCGTGCCCCGGATCAAGCATGACCAGCGGCACTGCGCCTGCGCCCGCTCGGTCCGGCGCGGCGGCGGCACGGCGTGGCAGCAAAAGCGCCGCACCTGCCCCGGTGGCAGCCAGAAATGGGCCGAGCAGCAGGCGGCGGGTCAGCACGTGGGTATGCCCTCTCCTCGCGCGCAGGGCGCGGTTGATGCGACTCGGATAGCGGCGAGATTTAAGCCACTGTCTGCGCAACGCCAGCTTTAACCTTGATTGTGGCCGATTCTTGTGCGTGGCGTGGCAGGGATGTCACGGCAGCGCTTGCAGCATGGCTGGGTTTCGGTCATGGTCGCTGATTAGTCGGCGCATCGTGTTGAAGGTTGCATTGCAGCCTTCTTGCGCCGGAGCCACAGGGTCTATGCCGCGCCAGGAGGCTGTTCGCACTCGGCGCCGGACCTTTTGGCGGATGCGCCGGTGCCGCGCCTGTCGCGGTGGCCGGGCCGGAACTTCGATCAGGTCCGGCTGCCATGTCCCTGTGCCGGTTGGCGCATGGAGCCCCTTCCACCGCGTGCCGTCCCGGCGCGCGGACTGAATACCAGAGGGCGGCGCCTTCCCGCGGAAGGCGCATCTGCCCGCAGACATAGGATTTTATGACCGGCGCCGTCCCTCGCCTTGCCCGCAACGCCCCCACGATCCGCCGCCGCCCGACTGCTGCAAGCAGGGCCGCGACGGGGTGCGGCGCCGTGGCACTCGGGACCGCGCCTGTCATGCTGACACTGCGGACAGACCAGCCCTCAACCCCGCCCTTATCAAGCCGCCGCTGCCGCGCCGATGCGCGCAGCCGGCCGGCGCACCGGAGTTCGAGGCTGAATGACCAAGCGCATGTTGATCGATGCCACCCACGCGGAAGAAACCCGCGTGGTGGTGCTGGACGGTAACCGTCTAGAGGATTTCGATGTCGAGACTTCGACGAAGCGGCAACTGAAGGGCAATATCTACCTCGCCAAGGTCGTCCGGGTCGAACCCAGCCTGCAGGCCGCCTTCGTCGAATATGGCGGCGGGCGCCACGGCTTTCTCGCCTTCGGCGAAATTCACCCCGACTATTACCAGATCCCGGTCGCCGACCGGCAGCGCCTGTTGGCGTTGCAGGCCGAGGAAGCCCGCGAGGAAGCCGAGGCCGAGGAAGCCGCGGCCGCCGCCGCCGAGATGGGGCACCACCAGCCCCGCCGCCAGCATCAGCCGCAGACCAGCCGCCGCCACGAGGCACAGCCGGGCTATGACGAGGCGGCGCAGCAGGGCTACGACGAGGCGGCACAGGCGGATGAGCCTGCCTATGACGACGCAGCCCCTGACGTCTTCGCCGAAACCGGCGATTTCGCCGAGGACAATGAGCAGGCCGCAGCGCCCGGCAATGACGACCTGCCCGCCGCCCCGCCCGCCACCGATGTCGCGGACGATGGGGCCGCAGACGCGCCCGCCGATGCGCCGATCAGCCTTGCCTCGCCGGTCGCGCTCGACCTGATCGCGGAACCGGTGCCGGAAGCGGCGGCCGAAGCGGAACCGGCCGTGGCCGGCAGCCTTGAGCAGCCGGTACCGCCCGACAATTTCGTGGCCCCGGTGGACTCGCCGGAGGCCATCGAGACCATCGCCCCGAGCCCGATTGCCGATACCGGCAGCGAAGGCCCCGAGGCCGAGCGCGACGGCCCGGCCATGCCCGCCATGATGGCGCGGGAGGAACGCTACGGTTCCTCTGGCGACACCGGGCAGGACGAGTTCGACGCCCCCGAATCCGACGCGCCGCCGCCCGAGACCATCGGCGGTGACAGCGAGAATTCGGACAGCGGCGACGACGCCCGCGCGCGCCGCACGTTCCGCTTCCTGCGCAACTACCGCATCCAGGAAGTCATCAAGCGCCGCCAGATTCTGCTGGTTCAGGTGGTCAAGGAAGAACGCGGCACCAAGGGTGCGGCGCTGACCACCTATATCTCGCTGGCCGGGCGGTTCTGCGTGCTGATGCCGAACTCCCCGCGCGGCGGCGGCATTTCGCGCAAGATCACCTCGGCGTCGGATCGCAAGCGCCTGAAGGAGATCATGGCCGAGTTGGAAATCCCGACCGGCATGGGCCTGATCGTGCGCACGGCGGGGGCCAACCGGCCCAAGCCCGAGATCAAGCGCGACTGCGAATACCTGATGCGGTTGTGGGACGACGTCCGCGACCACACCATGCGCTCGGTGGCGCCCGCGCTGATCTATGAGGAGGCGTCGCTGATCAAGCGCGCCATCCGCGACGTGTATTCGCGCGACGTGGACGAAGTGATCGTGGACGGCGAGGAAGGCTGGAAGGCGGCGCGCGACTTCATGCGCATGCTGATGCCCAGCCACGCCAAGAAGGTGCTGCCGTGGCGCGGTGCCGGCGGGTTGAGCGGCGGCAGCAGCCTGCCGCTGTTTGCCAAGCATCAGGTGGAAGCCCAGCTCGATTCGATGCTGGTGCCCACCGTGCAGCTGAAATCCGGCGGCTATCTGGTGATCAACCAGACCGAGGCGCTGGTGGCTATCGACGTGAACTCGGGCCGCTCGACCCGTGAGCGTGGCATCGAGGAAACCGCGCTGCGCACCAACCTGGAGGCGTCCGACGAGGTGGCCCGCCAGTTGCGGCTGCGTGATCTGGCCGGGCTGATCGTGATCGATTTCATCGACATGGAAGCCAAGAAGCACAACGCGATGGTCGAACGGCGCCTGAAAGACGCGCTGAAGAACGATCGCGCGCGCATTCAAGTGGGCCATATCAGCCATTTCGGGCTGATGGAGATGAGCCGCCAGCGGCTGCGCCCGAGCCTCGCCGAAACCAGCTTCATTGCCTGCCCGCATTGCGCGGGGCTTGGCCATGTGCGCAGCACCGAAAGCAGCGCCATCCATGTGCTGCGCGGCATCGAGGAAGAGGGTGCGAAGGCCCGCGCCTCGCTGATCATGGTGCACGCCGCCGGGTCGGTGGTGATGTATCTGCTGAACCACAAGCGCGAGCGTCTGGCCGAGATTGAGGCCGCCTATGCGATGAAGGTCCACTTCACCGCCGACGACACGCTGCTGCCGCCCAATATCCGCATCGACCGGCTGCGCCCGGCGCTGCTGGAAAGTGAACGTGCCGCCGAGCGTGCGCTGCTGCCCGCGCCGGTGGCCCCCGCCGCGCCCGTGTTCAGCCCGATTGACGATGACGCGGTGGAAGAAGCCGACGACATCGTTGATTCGGACGACGATGACGCACCGGTGGCGCAGGCGCCGGCACGCCCGCAGGCGCAAGCCGAACGTCCGGCCGCTGAACGTCCGGCCGCCGACCGCCCGCAAGGCGGTGCCGCCGCCAGCGGTGACGAAAGCGGCCGCCGCCGCCGCCGCCGCCGCCGCCGGGGCCGCCGCGATGGCGTGGGCACCGATTCCACGCCCGGCAGCCAGCAGTCGCAAGGTGGCGATCAGGACGGCGACGAGGGCGATGACGGCGACGAGGATCAGGGCGAGGCCTTGGCCGCGCTGGCCGGTGCAGGCGACACCGGGGACAGCGCCCCGGCGCTGACCGAGGATACCGTGGCCGAACCCGTTGATCTGGCACTGGCCGAACAGCCCGCCATTGATGCGGCGGAACTGGACGAAAACGGCCTGCCGAAAGCCGGTGCCCGCCGCCGGGGCCGCCGCGGTGGCCGCCGCCGCCGCCGTGGTGAGGAAGGTGGCGAGGACGCCGCCGAAGGCAGCGCCGAGGCCGACGCCCCGGCTCCGGCCCCCGCCCCTGCGCCGGCCCGCGTGGTGCCGATCTACACCGCACCGGTCTATACTGGCCCCACACCCGCCGACCCGTTCGGCGGCGGTGCCATCGACATCTTCGACATGATCGACATGGACGGCGACAGCTCCCCGCCGCCTGCGCCGCCCCCGGCCCCGCCCTCGCCTGTGGTGGCTCCGGTGCCGGTTGCGGACTCCGCGCCTGAGCCGGTGGCTGCGCCATTGGAACCGGTGGTGGAACCGGTGGTGGAACCTGCCGTTGAACCGGTGGCCGTAGCGGCGCCGGTGGCCATCGCTCTGGCCCCTGAAACACCGCCGGACCCGGTGGCCGTGCCGCAGGAACCGTTGGTGGCACAGGCCCCGCCGCCCGTGGCAGACGCAGAGCCGCCTCAGCAGGATGCCGCCGTGGCTGGACCTGTGGTTGGCCCGGTGATCCAGCCGATCGTGCTGGGCAAGGACGAGTTGCCGCCGGCCGAGCGCAAGCGCGGATGGTGGAAACGCTAAGACGGCTGCAGACGCATCACGGACGCCGCCACCCCATGTATTTGGGGTGGCGGCGTGCCAAGGTTTGCTGGTGATGCAGATCAGGCCGGTGTGGCCGCAATCCTAGAATTCGGTGCGGGTCCAGCGTGCCAATCGTTCTGCCGCCGCCGCCATGTCCGCCTGCGGCCCGCAATAGCTGAACCGCACAAACCGCCCGCCGCGCCCGCGGTCGAAATCCACGCCGGGGGCGGCGGCGACGCCCGCTTCGGCCAGCATGCGGGCGCAGAATTCCTGGCTGTCGTTGGTCAGGCGCGACACATCCGCCCACAGATAGAACGCGCCTTCCGCCGGGCCGAGATCGAACCCGGCGCGCGGCAGGGCGGCGGTCAGCAGGTCACGGCTGGCGCGGTAGCGAGCGATGTTGGCCTGCAATTCCTCCGTGCACTCAAACGCCGCCTCGGCGGTGATTTGCGCGATGTGCGGGGCGCTGATGAACAGGTTCTGCGCCAGGCACTCCACCGGGCGCACCAGATCCTCAGGCAGCAACAGCCAGCCGACGCGCCAGCCGGTCATGCTGAAGTATTTCGAGAAGCTGTTCACCACCACCGCGTTGGGGCTGTAGGCCGCTGCCGTGGCGATGGGGCTGTCGTAGTGCAGGCCGTGGTAAATCTCGTCACTGATCAGGCGCACGCCGCGCGCGTCGCACCACTGCGCGATTGCGGCCAGTTCGTCCGGGTGCAGCATCGTCCCGGCGGGGTTGCAGGGGCTGGCGACAATCAACCCGTCCGGCGGCGGGTCCAGCGCGTCCAGCATGGCTACGGTGGGCTGAAACCGGGTCTGGGGCCCGGCTTCCAGCATCACCGGCACCATGCCAAGGGCGGTCAGGATGTTCACGTAGGGCGGGTAGAACGGGGCCGCCATCGCCACGCGGTCCCCGGGGTTGAAGGCGGCCAGAAACGCCAGCGGGAACGCGCCGGAGGCCCCCACTGTCACGGCGATGCGCTCGGCTGAAACGGGCAGGCCGTACCAGTCCGCATAGTGCCGGGCGATCCGCTCCCGCAGGGACCGGCGGCCGAAAGCCTCCGTGTAGCCGAGCGGCCCGCCACCCGTCAGAGCGGCCTGCGCCGCCGCCACTGCGCCGGCCGGCGCGCCGGTGCCGGGCTGGCCCACTTCCATGCGGATCACATGCGGCGCACCCGGGGGCAATTGTGCCTGCCGGTTGTTGGCCGCGGTGATCACGTCCATCACGATGAACGGCGGCGCGCTGGCGCCGCGGCCGATTTTCAGCGCCATTACGGAATTTCACCCAGTGCCGCACCCGCGCCGCGCGGATCGGTGGACCACACGCAACCGCGTCCGCTGCCCGGCAGATAACCTTTGCACACCAGCGCGTTGGCCCGGCCCGGATCGGGCACCGGTGCGGCAGGCTGCCCGGCCAGCGCCTGCCGCATCGCCACCGCTGTGGCCAGCGGTGCGCCAGCCTGCCCGGAACTGGCCACGGCGGCATGAAACGCCCGCCGCTTCGGGTTATAGGCAATGGCCGCACTCAGCAGCGGCGGGCGCTGCCATACGGGCGAGGCGGCCAGCACGATGCCGGTGCCGGCGGCGATGCGCCCGGTGCCGAACAGATTGTTCATGGTGACCGCGCAACTCACCGCCATGCCGGCCTTGTCCACCACGGCAAAGCTGGCCGAAGCGGGCAGCGCCGGCAGGTTGGCGGCGGGCAGGCCGGATTGCGCCAGCAGCGTGCGGGCATCACCCCCCGCCAGCCGCCAGCGCGCCGCCACTGCCAGACCGCGCGCGTTGGCGGCCTCGGTGTCGGCTGGCTTGGCCTGCAAGCTGGTAAACGCGGCGGCGGCGGCCAGACCGCCATCGGCGGGCGGCGGCAGGAAGGCCACGCTGTCCTCGCCGGACGTGACCTGCACCGCAGGCGCGAAATTCGGCAGCGCGACCCGCAAATCCTCCAGCGTCAGCCCGCCACCCGCATCGCGCGCGCCTGCGGCAATGCGCTGTCCCAGAAACCCGGTATAGAAGCCGCCCACGCCGAGCGTGATGATCTCGGCCAGCGTGGCCGCCAGACCCGGCTGTTGCAGCTTGGCGCCCTCGGCCAGTGGCCGACCGCCCACGAAATAGGTAACGCTGGCCACCGGATCGGCGGAGAGCGGCCCGGCCACCACGGCCAGATCCCGCAGCAGCGCGCGCGGCACGATCACGCCGTCGCGCGCCATGGCCTGCGCCGGTTCGATCAGGCTGTTGAATTTGGTGGTGCCGTATTTGGCGTGCAGCGCGAACAGTCCGCGGGCCAGCATCGGCACGGCGGCAGGCCGGTCCACCGGCAGGATGGCCCCATCCGTGCGCAGCGGGCCGGTGTGCGCGGGGGCTTGCGGCAGGAACAGGATCGCCTCGGCCACGCCCTTGTTGGGTGTGTACTCGCCCGGCGCATACACCACGCACGCCCCGCCACCGCCCAGCCCGGCGCGCGACGGCAGCGTGACCGACAGCGCGAACAGCCCGGCGACCGTGGCATCCACCGCCGAGCCACCCTTGGCCAGCACGTCGCGCGCCACCGCCGCTGCCTGCGGCTCATCCGCTGTGACACCACCGGCGAAACCCACGGCCGGGCCAGAGGTCAGGCTCAGGTCCGGCACCGAACAGCCGCTGGCCAGCAACGGCAGGGCAACAAGGACGGCCACGCCCTTCCTGGCTCGTCTGGACGCCGTGTTGCTGTGCATTCGCATCCGCCTGATCCTGGGATTGCTGGCTGGTGCCGCAGCGGCGCGGGCCGCCCCGGCTGGTCACTTGCCTGCGTTATCGTCGCATGCAACGACGCCATAAACTCGTTCGGCAGCACCGGCAACCGCATGTTGCTCCGCAGCGGCGCGGCAAATCTGGCTCCGGCCGGACAAGCCCTGTTGCACACCGCCATCAACCACGCGCATCTGTGGGCCGCAAACGCTGCCGCCCAGACCCACGCCAGCCGGTTCGGCGACGAGCCGCAAGGAGAGACGATGTTCCGACGCCTGTTCGCCGTGCTGCTGCTGGCGGCCGCCTTTGCACCCTGGTCTGCCCCGGCGCGGGCCGACACGGCAGCACCGGCATTCACCGCCGCACAGCGCGGCGAGATCATTCAGATTCTGCGTGATGCGCTGAAATCCGACCCCAGCATCCTGCGCGATGCCGTGGAGGCCCTGCAGGCCGACGAAGCCGCCGCCAAGGAGGCACGCACGCGGGAGGTGCTGTCCTCCATGCAGCAAAGTCTGGCACACACGGCGGGCGACCCGGTGGCGGGCAACCCGGATGGCGACGTGACCGTGGTGGAATTCTACGACGTGCGCTGCCCGTATTGCCGCCGCATGCTGCCCATCATCGCCGAATTGCTGCACGCCGACCCGAAGCTGCGGCTGGTGTACAAGGACATCCCGATTCTCGGCCCGCCCAGCCAGTTGGGCGCGCGCGCGGTGCTGGCCGCGCAGCGGCAGGGCGGCTACCTGAAGATGCATGACGCGGTGATGGCAGGCCCGCAGGCGATCACCGAAGACAGCTTGCGCGACAGCGCCCAGCGCGCCGGGCTGGACTGGCCGCGCCTGCAACACGACATGGCCGACCCGGCCATTCAGACCCGCATCGAGGTCAATCTGCGGCAGGCGCAGGCGCTGGGCGTGGATGGCACACCGGTTTACGTGGTGGGCGGCAAGATTCTGCCGGGTGCCGCTGATCTGGCGGAGTTGCAGAGCGCGGTGGCCGCCGCGCGCAAGCCGTAGGCAGCCGCTAATCCAGCGGCACAATCAGGTGCAGGCCGGGCAGCGGCTTTTCGCGGCGCACCTGCTCGCTTTGCATCGTCGAGCCCGGCACATAGCCGTTGTTGGACACGTCTTTCTGCTTCGGGTGCCACAGGCTGGGGGCGAGCGCCGGGCCGGTTGGCACCGCGCGGGCCATGTCCGGCGATTGCAGATCCTGGTCTGGCATCGGCGCCGGGGCATAGACCGGCAATGGCGTGCTCGGGGTTTGCTTTAGCGACCCAGGGGTGGTGGGCGGCAACAGGATGGGCGGGAACGCCGTTGGCGCGGCGGCGGAGGCCCGCTGCGCGAAGGCAGGTGCGGCCAGAACCGGCAACACCTGCAGCGTGATGGCGATCAAGCGGCGGCTCATAATCCGGCGACCCCCGGCGCGTTGTTCAGGCGCGCTGTCTGGCGCGCGTCATGCAGCGGATTGCCCGCAGGTGCGCCGAGCGGACGCCCCAAGGCGTCACGCCAAGCGTCCAACGCCCAATGGACCGACGGGAACGCGATGTCACCCCACGGAATCTCCTCCCAGGCGAACAGCGCGACCTCCAGGCTCTCGGTCCCGGCGGCGAACTGCGGCGGGCCTGCGAAGGCGGCGCCGTAGATCACCTGAATCTGGCCGATGCGGCTGATGCTGTACAGCGCCAGCACGCCTTCGATGGTAATCCGCGCCTCGGCTTCCTCGAACGCCTCACGCGCCGCCCCGGCCTCGGCGGTTTCGCCGAGTTCCAGATAACCGGCGGGCAGTGTCCAATAGCCACGGCGCGGCTCAATGGCGCGGCGGCACAGCAGGACACGGTCCTCGTGGCTGACCACGGCACCGACCACGACTTTGGGATTTTGATAGTCGATGTATCCGCAGCGGACACAGACATCCCGCTCCCGGGTGTCACCACCGGGCACCGTGCGCTGAAACTCAGGGCTGAGCGACTCGGCCATGCGCGGAGCCTGCACCTTTCGCCGGTGCCGGTGCAACCCCGTGCTACGGGACGCTCCGGCTAGACCGACAGGTCGAGCAGCGACCCGCGCGGCATGGGGCGCGCGGGCGCGGGCGCGCCCGGTTGCAACAGCGGTTGCGGCGGCGAGGGTTGCGCCTGCGCCGGGGTGGCGGGCGTTCGCACCGGGTGAAGCATCGGCCCGCCGGGCGCGCGCGCTGCGGGCAGCGGCGCGTTGGCGGTGGAGAAGGCGGAGAGGGAACCGGCGGCGATCATGCGCAGGATAATCCAACGCATAGCTGAATGACCCGTTAAACGTGACGGATCGTAGTATATGCGTTATCTTACCCAATGCAATAACCAATCAGGTCGGACCTCGAATCAGCCCTCCAGCGCGGCGACCCCCGGCAGCGTCTTGCCTTCCAGCCACTCCAGAAACGCGCCGCCCGCCGAGGAGACGTAGCTCATCCGCTCCAGCACGCCCGCGTGCTTCAGCGCCGAGACAGTGTCACCGCCGCCTGCCACGCTGCGCAGTTGCCCGGAGCCGGTGGCATCAGCCACGGCGTGGGCAATCGCGGTGGTGGCGGCATCGAACGGCGGGAACTCGAACGCGCCCACCGGGCCGTTCCACACCAGCGTTTTCGCCGAAGCCAGTTTGGCCACGATGGCCGCCACCGTCTGCGGCCCGACATCCAGAATCATCTGATCCGCAGGCACCGCGCCGATGGCCACCGTGGTGGTGGGCACATTGGCCGCCAGCGTGGCGGCGGTGACGCCATCGACCGGCAACAGAATCTCGCACCCGGCCGCCTTGGCACGCGCCACGATGTCCAGCGCGGTGCCGTGCATCTCGGCTTCCTGCAGGCTCTTGCCCACCGAAACGCCCTCGGCGGACAGGAACGTGTTGGCCATGGCACCGCCGATGACCAGCACATCCACCTTGCCCACCAGATTGCCGAGCAGATCCAGCTTGGTGGACACTTTCGAGCCGCCGACGATGGCCATCACCGGGCGCACCGGCGTGGTCAGCGCCGCCGTCAGGGCTTCGAGTTCGGCCTGCATCAGACGCCCGGCATAGCTGGGCAGATGATGCGCGATGCCCTCGGTGCTGGCATGGGCGCGATGCGCGGCCGAGAATGCGTCGTTGACGAAGATATCGCCCAGTGCGGCCAATTCAGTGGCCATCGCCGGGTCGTTCTTTTCCTCGCCGGGATGGAAGCGGGTGTTTTCCAGCACTGCCACATCGCCGTTGTGCAGCGCCGCGACCGTCGCCTGCGCGCTGGCACCCAGACAATCATCGCCGAATGCGACCTTGCGGCCCAGCACTTCGCCCAGCGCTGCCGCCATGGGGGCCAGCGACATCTCCGGCACGCGCTTGCCCTTGGGGCGGTCGAAATGGCTCAGCACCACCACGCGCGCGCCCTTTTCGGACAATTCGCGGATGGTGGGCGACAGGCGTTCGATGCGGGTGAGGTCGGTGATGCGCCCGTCGCGCACCGGCACATTCAGGTCGGCGCGCACAATCACGCGCTTGCCGGTCACGTCCAGATTGTCCAGCGTTTTGAAGGTCATCGCACCGTCTCCGCAATTCGGAATGGCCGATGTGGCAGAACCGCCCCCTCACCCTGCCCTTTCCCACAAGGGGAGAGGCAGCGTTGTTCTCCCCTCCCCTTGTGAGAGGGGAAGGGGGAGGGGTTGCCCGCCGCAGACCGGCCGGGTCAGTCGTTACAGGCTACCGAACAGCGCTGCCGTGTCCGACATGCGGTTCGAGAAGCCCCATTCGTTGTCGTACCACGTCATCACCCGGTAGAGCGTGCCGTCCACCACCGCCGTCTGCGACGCGTCGAAGGTCGAGGACGCCGGGTTGTGGTTGAAATCGGAACTGACGAGGGGCGCGGTGTTGTAGTCGAGAATGCCCTTCATTTCGCCCTGGCTCGCGGCCAGCATGGCGGCGTTGATCTCGGCCTTGTTGGTCTGCTTCTCCAGCATCACGTCCAGCGAAACCAGGGACACGTTCGGCGTCGGCACGCGGATGGCGGTGCCGTCCAGCTTGCCCTTCAACTCTGGCATCACGAGGCCCACAGCCTTCGCGGCACCCGTGCTGGTGGGGATGATGTTGGCCGCCGCCGCGCGGGCGCGGTGCAGGTCCTTGTGCAGCGTGTCCACGGTGTTCTGATCGCCCGTGTAGGCATGGATCGTCAGCATGTAGCCGCGCAGGATGCCGAAATTGTCGTGCAGCACCTTGGCCACCGGCGCCAGGCAGTTGGTGGTGCAGGAGGCGTTGGAGATCACCGTCATGTCCTTGGTGATCACGTCCTGGTTCACGCCGAACACCACGGTGGCGTCCACGTTGTCACCAGGAGCCGAAATCAACACCTTGCGGGCGCCGGCCTGGATCAGCGCCGAGGCCTTCTCCTTGCTTGCGAAAATGCCGGTGCATTCCATCGCCACATCGACGCCCTGATACGGCACCTTGGTCGGGTCGCGCTCGGCCGAAACCGTGATCGGCCCGTAGGTGCGCCCGTTGTGGCGGATGGTGATGGCGTTGCCGTTGACTTCAACTTCGCCAGGAAAGCGGCCATGCACGCTGTCATAACGGAACAGGTGCGCGTTCGCCTCGACGCTGCCGAGATCGTTGATGGCGATGACCTCGACATCCGAGCGCCCGCTCTCGACAATAGCGCGCAGCACAAGGCGACCGATGCGCCCGAACCCGTTGATGGCAAGTTTTACGGCCATGATGGCTTCTCCTTGGTAGATGATGAATGTCAGCCGAGGCGGCGTTTGACTGCCGCGACGATAGCATCCGATGTGATACCGAAATACCGGTACAATTCCTCAAACGGCGCGGACGCACCAAACCCAGACATGCCGACGAAGATACCATCGGTGCCAAGCCAGCGCTCCCAGCCGAATCCGCTGGCAGCCTCGACGCCGACGCGCAGCACCGTGCCGAGCACGCCGGCACGATAGGCTTCGTCCTGGGCTGCGAACAATTCCCAGCACGGCAGCGATACGACAGCAGCCGCGATACCTTCGCCGAGCAGCGCCTCGCGTGCTGCCATCGCGATCGCCACTTCGCTGCCGGTGGCGATCAGCGTCACCGCGCGCGCCCCGTCCGCCTCGGCCAGCACATAGCCGCCGCGGGCCGAGCGGTTTTCGCCGACATCGGACCGCATCGCCGGCAGCGCCTGGCGCGACAGCGCGAGCAGGCTCGGCCCATCGGCGCGGCGCAGCGCCAATTCCCAGCACTCGGCCGTCTCCATCGCATCCGCCGGGCGAAACATATGCACGTTCGGCATCGCCCGCAGCGAGGCGAGATGCTCGACCGGCTGATGCGTCGGCCCATCCTCGCCAAGCCCGATCGAGTCATGCGTCAGCACATGGATCACCCGCTGGCGCATCAGCGCCGCCAGCCGGATCGCCGGGCGCATATAATCGGTGAACACAAAGAACGTCCCGGAATAGGGGATCACCCCGCCATGCAGCGCCATGCCGTTCATGGCCGCGGCCATGCCGTGTTCGCGGATGCCCCAATGGACATAGCGCCCGGCGAAGTTGCCCGGCGTCACCGCGCCCATGCCCTTGACCAGCGTCAGGTTCGAGCCCGTCAGATCGGCCGACCCGCCCACCATCTCCGGCACCGCCGGCACCAGGGCCTCCAGCACTTTCTGGCTCGCCTGGCGCGAGGCAAGCTTCGGCCGGGTTGCCGCGATGTCGGCACGCAATGCCGCCACGGCCTCGTGGAAATTCTCCGGCAACCGCCCGGCGATGACGCGCTCGAACTCGCCTTTCTGCGGCGTATGGGCAAGGCGCTTGAGCCAGGACCGGCGCGGCGTGGCGCCCCGCGCCCCGGCAGCGTGCCAGTCGGCCGCCACCGCCTCGGGGATTTCGAACGGTGCTGCCGTCCAGCCCAGCAACGCCTTGGCGGCGGCGGCCTCGGCGGCGCCGAGCGGCGCGCCATGGCTGCCCGCGGTGCCGGCCTTGGTCGGCGCGCCGAAGCCGATGATCGTCTTGCAGGCGATCAGGGTCGGCTTCTTGGAGCGCATCGCCATCGACAGCGCGGCGGCCACCTGGGCGTGGTCATGCCCGTCAACCCGCTTCACCGCCCAGCCATAGGCGATGAACCGCTTCAGCATGTCGTCCGACGTCGACACCGCCGTGTCGCCATCGATCGAAATCGAATTGTCGTCCCACAGCACCGTCAGCCGGTCGAGCTTCAGATGCCCGGCGATCCCCGCCGCCTCGTGGCTGATGCCCTCCATCAGGTCCCCGTCCGAGGCG
>CAIPHQ010000596.1 GCA_903864895.1 uncultured Rhodospirillales bacterium | reverse complement strand
TCCCGCCATCATGTTCCTGCTGGCGGGCCCGGCATTTGCTGATGACGCGGCCCCCGCCGCCGCAGCGCCGGCCGCCGCCGCAGCCGCGGCCCCGAAACTGGACAGCGGGGACACCGCCTGGATGCTGACCAGCACCGCGCTGGTGCTGATGATGACCATTCCGGGGCTGGCGCTGTTCTATGCGGGCATGGTGCGCAAGAAGAACATTCTGGCCACCATCATGCAGTCCTTCGCCATCACCTGCCTGATCACCATCACCTGGATGATCGCGGGCTACAGCCTGGCCTTCACCAACGGCAGCGCCTACATCGGCGACCTGTCGCGCTTCTTCCTGTCGGGCTTCGGCGCCACGTGGGACCAGCCGTTCAAGCTGGGCGCGGGTGTAGACACCGCGATCCAGACGACGATCCCCGAGAGCGTCTACATGATGTTCCAGATGACGTTCGCGATCATCACGCCCGCGCTGATCTGCGGCGCGTTCGCGGACCGCATGAAGTTCTCCGCCATGTGCGTGTTCATGGTACTGTGGTCGCTGATCGTCTATTCGCCGGTGGCGCACTGGGTGTGGTCGGCCACCGGCTTCCTGGGCCAGGGCGTGTTCGGCCTGCCGGGCGCGGCGGACTTCGCGGGCGGCACGGTGGTGCATATCAACGCCGGTATCGCCGGTCTGGTGTGCTGCCTGGTGCTGGGCAAGCGCGTGGGCTACGGCACCGACAACATGGCGCCGTATAACGTGGCCTATGCCGTCATCGGCGCGTCGCTGCTGTGGGTGGGCTGGTTCGGCTTCAATGCCGGTTCGGCCGTGGGTGCCACGGCGCTGGCCGGCATGGCGATGACCGTGACGCAGATTGCCACCGCCGCTGCGGCGCTGGCGTGGATGTTTGCGGAATGGATCGCCAAGGGCAAGCCGAGCGCGCTGGGTGCGGCCTCGGGCGCGGTGGCCGGTCTGGTGGCCATCACCCCGGCGTCCGGCTTCGTGCTGCCCGGGCCTGCGATCGTGATCGGGCTTGCGGCCGGCGTGATCTGCTTCTGGTCGGCGACCAGCCTGAAGCACATGCTGGGCTATGACGACAGCCTGGACACCTTCGGCGTGCATGGCGTGGGCGGCATCGTCGGCGCGCTGCTGACCGGCGTGTTCTGCTACCCGGCGCTGAGCGGCGGCACGTTTGACGAAAAGACCCAGGCCTGGACGGGCGGCAAGATCGCCGGTCTGGCACAGTTCGAGGCGCAGGTGGTGGCCGTCGGCGTCACGCTGATCTGGAGCGGCGTGATGACGTTCATCATCCTCAAGGTCGTCGATGTCATCATTGGCCTGCGGGTGACCACCGACGAGGAGCGCGAGGGCCTCGACGTGGTGCTGCACGGCGAACAGCTCGGCTAAGCCTGCCGCACGCTGCGGCTGGACGATGGGGCGCTCCGCAGGGGGCGCCCCAATTTTTTGTTCCTGCTACACGAAGCAACGGGTTCTGCGGTAGAGTTCACCCGCCGCGCGAACTGCGCCGGCGAATCCGGAGAGTCCGCATGGCCGTCGCAGTCCAGGACCGCCGCATAGCCTCACCCGAGCTGCGCTCATTGATGCGCCGCCGGATGGCGGAACTCGCCGCACTGCTGCTGGCCTGCGCGGCTGCGGCACTGCTGCTGGCGCTGGGCACGTACGATCCGGCCGATCCGTCCCTGAACACCGCCACGGCGGCGGCACCGCGCAACATCGGCGGGCCGCCGGGGGCGGCGGTGGCCGATTTGCTGTTGCAGGTGTTCGGTGTGGCCGCCGTGCTGCCCGGGCTGGCGCTGCTGGCATGGGCGTGGCGCGTGGGCTCGCATCGCGGCCTGCCGGGCCTGCCGATGCGCCTGCTGTGCCTGCTGACCGCCATGCCGGTGCTGGGCGCGGTGCTGGCGGCGGTTCCGGGGGCCGAGGGCGACACCCCCGCATGGCCTGCCGGGGCCGGGCCGGGCGGGGCGGCGGGGCATTTGCTGGCAAGACTGGCACAGACCATCGGGGCCGATTTGATGGGGCCGTTCGGCGGCCCGGTGATGACGGCGCTGGGCGGGCTGCTGGGCGGCACGCTGGCGGTGCTGGCGCTTGGACTAAGTTGGGGCGAATGGCGCGCGGCAGCACTTGCCGCACGGCAGGGCGTGGGCCACGGGCAGGCCGCCGCCGGGTTCGTCGGCCGCATGTCGCACCGTGCCGGGGTTGCCGGGGTGGCGCTGCTCGATCGGCTGAACGGCACCCGCGCCGAGGACGGCCTGCCGCCCAACATCGTCTCCACCCCGGCGCAACCCGCAGCCCCCCGCGTGCCGGGCGAGCCGCGCATCGCCATGCCGGTGCCTGCGGCCCAAGCCGCGCCGCAGGCCAAGGGCGCACTGGCCAAGATCACCGCCGTGGCGCGCAAACCGGCGCTGCCGCAGCAGGAGAAGCTGGCGCTGGACGGGCCGTGGCGCTTTCCGCCGCTGTCACTGCTGGCCCCTGCCCCCACCCGCAGCGAAACCGGCGGGCCGAGCCCGGAGGCGTTGCAGGCCAACGCCCGGATGCTGGAAACCGTGCTGGGCGAATACGGCGTGCAAGGCCGCATCGTGGAAATCCGCCCCGGCCCGGTGGTGACGCTGTACGAACTGGAACCGGCCGCGGGCATCCGCAGCGCCCGCGTGATCGGGCTGGCCGACGACGTGGCGCGCAGCATGTCGGTGACCGCCGTGCGCATCGCCACCGTGCCGGGCCGCAACGTGATCGGCATCGAAGTGCCCAACGCGCGGCGGGAAACCGTGTTCCTGTCCGAATTGCTGACCACCGAGGCGTGGGAGAAGCAGGCGGGCAAGCTGGGTCTTGCCCTCGGCAAGGACATCGCCGGTGCGCCGGTGATCGCCGAACTGGCGCGGATGCCGCATCTGCTGGTGGCGGGCACCACCGGATCGGGCAAATCCGTCGGCATCAACGCGATGATCCTGTCGCTGCTGATGCGCCTGTCGCCCGATCAGTGCCGCCTGATCCTGATCGACCCAAAAATGCTGGAACTGTCGGTGTACGACGGCATCCCGCATCTGCTGGCCCCGGTGGTGACCGAGCCGGCCAAGGCGGTGGCCGCGCTGAAATGGACGGTGCGCGAGATGGAGCGGCGCTATCGCGCCATGAGCCAACTCAGCGTGCGCAACATCGGCGGCTATAACGAGCGCGTGGCCGAGGCCCGCGCGCGCGGCGAGGTGGTGACCCGGCAGGTGCAGACCGGCTTTGATTCGGAGACCAACAAGCCGGTGTTCGAGGAACTGCCGCTGGCGGTGGAGCCGCTGCCGTTCATTGTGGTCATCATCGACGAAATGGCCGACCTGATGATGGTGGCGGGCAAGGAGATCGAGATCACCGTGCAGCGCCTGGCGCAGATGGCGCGCGCAGCGGGCATTCACGTGGTGATGGCGACACAGCGGCCATCAGTGGACGTGATTACCGGCACCATCAAGGCCAACTTCCCCACCCGCATCAGCTTTCAGGTGATCAGCAAGTTCGACAGCCGCACGATCCTGGGCGAGCAGGGGTCCGAGCAGCTGCTGGGCATGGGCGACATGCTGTACATGGCCGGTGGCGGGCGCATCACCCGCGTGCATGGCCCGTTTGTCAGCGATCAGGAAGTGGAAGGCGTGGTGGCGTTCCTGCGCGAGCAGGGCGAACCGGCCTATGTGGACGAAGTGACCGAACCGCAGGACGAGCCCGAAGGCGGTGCCGCGCTGTCCGGCATTGCGGGCGCGGGCGAGGGGGAGAAAAGCCTGTTCGATCAGGCGGTGGACGTGGTGTCCCGCGAGGGCAAGGCCAGTACCAGCTTCCTGCAACGCCACCTGAACATCGGCTACAACCGCGCCGCCAAGTTGATCGAGCAGATGGAGAAGGAAGGCATTGTGGGCGCGGCCAACCATGTCGGGCGGCGCGAGGTGCTGGTGCGGCGGACGTCGCGGGATGAGGAGTAAGGCAAGGGCTCTGCCCTTGACCCGCCGGGGCCATTGGCCCCAGACCCCTGCGTCATGAGCGACCGCCCGATCCCGTTTCTTGACCTGAAAGCGCAGCAGGCGCGCATCGCGGTCGACCTGCGCCGCCGGATCGATGCCGTTTTGGCACATTGCCAGTTCGTGATGGGGCCGGAGGTCGCGGAGCTCGAGTCCGCGCTGGCCAAATTCTGTGGTGCCAAGCACTGTGTGGGCGTCAGTTCCGGCACGGACGCGCTCCAGATCGCACTGATGGCCGAGGGCATCGGACGCGGTGACGCCGTGTTCCTGCCGGCCTTCACCTACACCGCGACGGCCGAGGTGCCGCTGGTCCTCGGCGCCACCCCGGTCTTCGTGGACGTCGATCCCCGCACGTTCCAGATCGACCCGGCGCATTTGGAACAACGCATCGCAGAGGTGCGCGCTGGCGGGAAGCTGACCCCGCGCGCTTTGATCGGGGTAGATCTGTTCGGGCAGCCTGCCGACTGGCCGGCGTTGTCGGCGATTGCGAGCCGCGAGAAATTGTTCACCCTCGACGACCTCGCACAAAGTTTCGGTGGGTCGTTGCACGGGAAAATGCTCGGTAGCCAGGCGGATGCGACGGCAACGAGTTTTTTCCCGTCCAAGCCGTTGGGTGCCTACGGCGACGGGGGGGCGCTGTTCACCGAGAGCGACGAGCGCGCGGCCCTGTTCCGTAGCCTCCGCACCCATGGGGAAGGTCCGACGCGGTATGAAGTGTTGCGCACCGGAATGAACGGACGTCTGGATTCCATGCAGGCTGCGGTTCTGTTGTCCAAACTGACCGTGTTTCCCGAGGAACTGGCGGCCCGGGAAAAAATCGCTCGGTATTATGACTCCCGCTTGGGTAACGCAGTGGTAACCCCGGTGCGGGTGCCTGACAGCACCAGCGCCTGGGCGATTTATGCGATCTTGTTGAAGGACGGCGCGGACAGGGACGCGGTGCAGGCGAAACTGCGTGCGGACGGGGTGCCGACCGCGATCTATTACCCGCGACCGTTGCATCGGCAACCTGCATATCGTGACGCACATGATGGTGCGGCACTGCCGGTGTCGGAGGATTTGGCGACGCGGATTTTGGCGCTGCCGATCCATCCGGATTTGGACGATGTGGCGGTGGAGCGGATTTGCGATGCGGTGGTGCGGGCGGTTAGGTAGGCCCGACCAGGCCATTGTCCATCAAGCGTGCGCTCCGCCGCCGCATCTGCTATAATCCTCCCGCGTGTTCAAGGAGGAACCCATCATGAAGGCGACCTTGAAGGATCGGGTCATCGCGGAAAGCGACGACATCGTCGAAACCGGCGGCTACCACTATTTCCCTCCGACCGCCGTGCGGCTGGAATGGTTGGAGAAAGTGCCCAAGACCGACCACGACAAGGAATGCCCGCACGGCGTGCAGTTCTACGATGTGGTCGTGGACGGGACACGCGCCCCTCGGGCGGCATGGTGCTATGAGGCGCCGCTGCCGAGGATGGCCGCGGTCGGCGGACGGTTTGGCTTCTGGGAGGACGTGGCGGTCTCCTGATCCTTGGGTTAGGCTGCGTGCAACCAAGCACTCAGGAAACGCAGCATGCCAGGCCCCCTCGTCGATACCCACGCCCATATTTATTTGGCTAATTGCCCC
>CAIPHQ010000595.1 GCA_903864895.1 uncultured Rhodospirillales bacterium | reverse complement strand
GCCTCGCCCCGCGCGGGCATCTGGTGAGTTTCGGTCAGGCGTCCGGCGATGTCGGCGCGCAGTCCATCGACCGGCTGGCCAGCCGCTCCGTCACGCTGTCACGCCCGAACTATGGCCACTACACCGACACCCCGGCGCGGCTGGGCGTGCAGACCGCCCGGCTGTTCGCGGCCTTGCGTGACGGCCACGTGCTGGCCGAGCGCCCCACGCTGTTCCCGCTGGCCGAAGCCGGCGCCGCGCACGCGGCGCTGGAGGGCCGCCGCACCACCGGGGCGCTGGTGCTGGTGCCCTGATCGCAGCCTATTTGGCCGCCACCGTGCCCGGCTTCGGGGCTGTCACCTTGGGGGCCGGCACGGGGGGGTAATAGGCTGCCAGAAACGCCCGCAGGTCTTCCGAGCCGGTCACCGCATCGCGGCCCGCCTGGATCAGCAGGTCGACATCACCGCGGTCAATGGTCAGCCCGGTGGGAATGGCCAGCAGTTTTGATGTCTCCGGCCCCGGCGGCCGCCCGGCCAGCGACAGGTGCAGCAACTGGGCCTGCACATCATCGCACGCAACACCGTTCAAACTGGGGCCGTGCGCGCAACGTGCCTTGATGATGGCGGTCTGCAGCGTCAGCAACTGATCGGACAGCAGCGCCAGTGTGTCGAAATTCGACCGGTCGATCTGGTTGCCGGTGACCAGCCCGAACAAGGAGAACAGCCCGCCGACGGATTTGCGCCGGGCGACCGAGGTATCCTGTGCGCCCTCACCATCCACGCTGATCACCAGAATCCGCCGCAGGTTGGAAAATGGCGTATCGCCGATATCCTGCGCCCCGGCCACCATCATGCCGCCTGCCGCGCGCAGCGCCAGATTGTCTGACACACCGCCATCAACCAGATGCAGATAGGCAGTCTGGTCCGGGTCCAGATAATGGCCGGCATCGGTGGCCTGCTGGCGCACACGGGATCTTGGGTTGTTCAGCTGTGCCTTGGTCACATAGCGCAGCCAGCCCGGTTTGCGGCCCTCGCAGTCCGGCGTATGGCTGGTCAGGGTGACGGGCGAAAACAGGCCGGGAAACCCGTTGGAGGCCGCCACGGCACGCGCAATCGGGAATTGGCCCAGATCGGCGCAGATCAGGTCGAAGTTTTCCTGCGTCATCAGGAAGGGCGTGCCGTACGACACATCGGTGGCCCCGATGGCGATGATCGGCCGGCCGCGTGCCTGCAGGTCGGCGAACGTCGCACCGTGGAACATGGTCTTTTCATAGACCTGATCCATGAAATCGTTGGTGCCCACCACCGGGTCCACCAGCCATGTCCAGTTCCACGGCAGCAGATAGATGCCGTAGATGTAGGCGTTGGTGTCCTGATACAGGAAATCCTGCTCGAACTTGCCGAACGCCGCGTCGCGGTACAGGCCGTAATAGGCGGCCGGAAAACTGCCGCCCGAGACACCGGAAATACCGCTGAGCTGCGACAGCAGTGACACCGGCCCCTGCGCGGTGGGCAGCATCACGTCCCGCATGCCCTGCAATGCGCCGTAGCCGAACGAAGACGACCGTTTGCCGCCACCGGACATCGCCACCAGTACCAGCAAGTCCGGTGCCTCCGGGTGCGGTGGCAGCGCCGCCACCCGGTAGCCGCCCTTTGAAATCGACATTGCCCCGGGCGGCGCCAGAAACGCCTTGGGCAGCGGCTGCGTGTCGGGCACCACAAAGCTGGCGCACCCGCCAGCCAGCAAGACCATCCAAAGGCTTAGCCACGCGACGACCCGATTCACGCCTGCATCCCCCATCCGCCTGGCCCCGCGCATCCTGCCGGGCGGCGAGCGCACGGCGCGTGGCCATTTGCTCCGCTGTGTCCGCCTTACCATGAAATTGCGCCCAGGCCATGTCTGCCACTGCCGCCGCCCCGCACACCTGCCGGCGCGTGCGGCAATCTTGTCTGCGCGAAGCAAGCCGATAAGGTCGGCACAGTTGCAGCCAGACCGGGGGCGCTTCCGCCGCCGGGGCCAGCACGGGACATGCGATGAGCGACCTGTCGATCCGCCAGCTGGAAATTATCGCAGCAGCCCGCGAATCCGGGCGGGTGGCGGTGGAAGACCTGGCGCGGCGGTTCGAGGTAACGCCGCAGACCATCCGCAAGGATCTGAACGACCTGTGCGACCGGCGGCTGATGAGCCGGGTACATGGCGGCGCGGTGGTGGCCAGCGGCGTGGAAAACCTGTCCTACGAAGCGCGGCGCTTTGTGGCCAGCGAGGAAAAGCGCGCCATCGGCCGCGCCGCGGCGGCGCTGATCCCGAACCGCAGTTCGCTGTTCATCAACATCGGCACCACCACCGAAGAAGTGGCCAACGCGCTGACCGGCCACGAAAACATGCTGGTGATCACCAACAACCTGAACGTGGCGATGCAGTTGTACCGCCTGGAATCGTTCGAAGTGATCGTCGCCGGCGGCCCGGTGCGCCGTGCGGATGGCGCGGTGGTAGGCACGTCGGCAGTAGAACTGATCCGGCAGTTCAAGGTGGATATGGCCGTTATCGGCGTATCGGCAATCGACGAAGACGGGTCCCTGCTCGACTTTGACTATCGTGAGGTGCGGGTGGCGCAGGCGATCATTGAAAATGCACGCCGCGTGATTCTGGTCGCCGACCGCAGCAAGCTGGAGCGTTCGGCCCCGGTCCGCATCGCCCATCTGGGCCAGATCGACACGTTTGTCACAGATTCGCTGCCATCGCTGCGGCTGCGGGAGCTGTGCCGTGAAAGCAATATCAGTCTGATCGAGACGTTGCCGGACCGGGCGGCCACGGAAGACGGCGCTGACGGCTGATGGCGTGGCCTGCCGCCGGTGCCTGGGAGGCGGGCTGGCGGATGGGGTGTCCGCCGTGATACAAGGAATTCTGCCGAATCTTGCAGATATTATCGAATCGTCCCCTAATCCGTCCCCCAATTTTTTGCCGGCTGGGCGGGCGAATGGGGGACAAGGCTGGCTGCGTTTTTGGACCCGCTGCTTCAGGTTCCACCCCATGGTCCAATATCATTGGCGAACGCGCGGAGCCGGAAGCCAACGCGGGGCAACTGCAGCCGCAATTGAACGGTGACCGGTCCCTGCTGCCTGGCCAGCGTGCCGGATGATCGGCACCACCGTGGCAGCGCGGTGGCCTGAGGTGCCGAGGTGCCTTCCGACAGCAATCCCTGCACGCCAATTTATGAAGCATCGTTGCTGGACGCGAGGGGGCCGCCGCCGTTCACCCCGGAGCGGCAGTTCTGATTTCCACCCTGCGATTTTCCGCTGCCAGCGGATCGGCCGGGTTCAGGGGGCGGGTGAAGCCGCAGCGGAGGTTCACCGCAAGCCGACGCCGATCCAGTCTCGGCACGTCGTCCCGGATCAACTTACCGGTATTGCTTCTGTTTGCGACTGCCCGGCCTGCGTCGCGTCTTCCCGAAGACCGGAGATCGCACGAAAGCAGGATGCCGCGGCCGAGACATTGATATGGATCAACACGGCGCGGGTCGCCGACGATCGGTGGCGAAGCCTCCGCGCGAATCGTGCTTGCGAGACGCGCCGTCCGACTGCGGCGGTCAGCGGCGTATCGTATCCGCCGCCTGGCGCAGCGGATCGCTGGAAATGTGGATCGGCGGGCGCGTGATACGGATGTCGCCCTCGCAGGGGGTGTCG
>CAIPHQ010000594.1 GCA_903864895.1 uncultured Rhodospirillales bacterium | reverse complement strand
GGCGCCACGCGCGCGGCAGCGCCGCAGAATTCCCGCCATGCCCGCTGTGGAATCATCGCGCCGTTCCCCTATGTTGCATCGTTGTCTGTACCGGCAACGTCCGGCAAGCCCGCCAGCGGGTGGCGGTTGGGCTTGCGCAGACGCAGGCATGGGTTTGGCAGAGTGCGGGGTGTGGCGTGATCGTAGTTTTTCCGTTCCCGGCCCGCCTTGCGGCGCTTGGAGCAACAGCATGACCCGGCAACTCCGGCTCGGGGCGTTCATGCGCCCGGTGGGCATCCATACCGCGTGGTGGCGCTACCCCGGCGCGGCCCAGGATGCCAATTTCAGCTGGCCGATGCTGAAGCGCTTCGCGCAGACACTGGAGCGCGGGCGGTTTGATGCGTTCTTCATGGCCGACCATCTGGCGCTGCTGAACATGCCGATGTCCGCCCTGCAGCGCAGCGCCACCGTGAACTCGTTCGACCCGCTGACCCTGCTGCCCGCACTCGCTGTGGTGACGGAACGGCTGGGGCTGATTGCCACGGCGTCCACCACCTATAACGACCCGTACCACATCGCCCGCAAATTCGCCTCTCTGGACCATCTCAGCGGCGGGCGGGCGGGGTGGAACCTCGTCACCACCTCCAACCCGGATGCGGCGCTGAATTTCGGGCTGGATGATGCGGTGGAGCATGGCGAGCGTTACCGGCGCGGGCGCGAGTTTTTCGATGTGGTCACCGGCCTGTGGGACAGTTGGGCGGATGACGCGTTTCTGCACGATCAGGCCAGCGGGCTGTTCTTCGACCCGGCGCGGCTGCATGTGCTGGGCCACAAGGGCGAGCATTTTTCGGTGCGCGGCCCGCTGAATGTGGCCCGCCCTGTGCAGGGTTGGCCGGTGATCGTGCAGGCGGGCGCATCGGAGGCCGGGCGGCAGATTGCCGCCGAAACCGCCGAGGTGATTTTCGCCAGTTCGCGCAGCATCGCCGATGGCCGTGCGTTCTATGCCGACGTGAAGGGAAGGATGCCTGCGGTGGGCCGCAACCCGGACCATCTGAAGGTGCTGCCCGGCGTGTTGGTGGTGGCGGGCCGCACAACGGCGGAAGCCGAGGCCAAGAAGGCGCTGCTGGACAGTCTGGTGCATCCGGACAGCGGGCTGCCCAATTTGTCGATCAGGCTCGGCGTGGATGCCTCGGGCTTCGATCTGGATGCGCCGCTGCCGGACATCCCCGGGACCAACCAGAGCAAGAGCAGCCGTCAGGCGGTGATCGAGCAGGCGCGGCGGGACAATCTGACCGTGCGGCAACTGGCGCAACTGGCCGGTGGGTATGCCGGGTTGCAGATGGTCGGCACACCGGCAGACATCGCAGACCAGATGCAGGCGTGGCTGGAAGCGGATGCCTGCGACGGGTTCAACGTGATGTTCCACACCGTGCCGGAAGGGCTGGACGATTTTGTGGACATGGTGGTGCCGGAATTGCAGCGGCGCGGGCTGTTCCGCCGTGAGTATGAAGGTGTGACGCTGCGGGAGAATCTGGGCCTGCCGCGCCCGCCGAATCGCTTCTTTCCGTGATCGTCTTTTCGGCCCAGTCCATGTAGTTTCCTCGCACGGCACAAGCCGCCCGAGGAACCACCGGACACGAGGGACATCATGGCGCTGAGTCTGACCGAGTACGCCGCATTGGACGGGCTGGCGCTGGGGGCGCTGGTGCGCTCGGGGCAGGTCTCTGCCAGCGAGGTGTTGCAGACGGCGCTGACGGCCATCGAGCGGCTGAATCCGCAGTTGAACGCCATCACCTACACGATGCGCGCCGAGGCCGAGGCGGCGATTGCCGCAGGGCTGCCGGATGGCCCGTATCAGGGCGTGCCGTTCCTGCTGAAAGACCTCTCCCCCACCGCCGCCAACGTGCCGACCAGCGGCGGCAGCCGGTTCTTCACCGATCCGGGGCGGCCGTACGAGCCGGAGATCGTCAAACGCTGGCGGCAGGCGGGGCTGCTGTTCGTGGGCAAGAGCAACACGCCGGAACAGGGTGCCTCCGCCTCCACCGAACCGGTGGCGACCGGGGCGGCGCACAACCCGTGGAACCTGCTGTATTCCACCGGCGGATCGAGCGGCGGATCGGTGGCAGCGGTGGCAGCCGGAATTGTGCCGGTGGCCCATGCCAGCGACGGCGGCGGCTCCATCCGCGGCCCGGCTGCCAGTTGCGGTCTGGTGGGCATCAAGCCGACGCGCGGGCGCAACACGCTGGCCCCGGATGCCGGGGAGGCGTGGCAGGGATTTGTGGCGGAACATGTGGTCAGCCGCACCGTGCGCGACAGCGCGGCCTTGCTGGATGCCACCGCTGGCCCGGTGCCGGGCGACCCCAGCATCGCCCCCGCCCAGGCGCGGCCGTTTCTGGACGAAGTCGGCGCACCGCCCGGCCGCCTGCGCATCGGCGTGGCGTTGCACGGTGCCGCCAACAATGTCTTCGAGCCCGAGTGCGCCGCCGCCGCCGCCAAGGCGGCGCGCCTGCTGGCCGATTTGGGGCATGATGTCGAGGAAGCCTCCCCCGGCTACGATGCCGCCCTGTTGCTGGAAGGCTTCATGGTGTTCTTCGCCGCAGGCGTCGGCCATGCCATCGAGGAGCACGCCAAGGCCACCGGCAAGACCCCGTCCCGCGCCGTGATCGAGGGCAACAACATGTGGCTTTGGGAGCAGTCAAAGCGCCTGTCAGCCACCGACTACCTGCGCGCCATCGCCAAGCAGAACACCGTGACACGGCAGTTCTCCCGGTTCTTCACCGGCTATGATCTGTGGCTGACCCCAACCACCGCCACGCCCACGCCGAAACTGGGGCATCTGTTCGCCGATGTGGACGATGGGGCCGAGTTCTTCCGCCGCCTGTGGCGGGTGAACCCGATGCAGTGGGTGTATAATGCCACCGGGCAGCCTGCCATCACGCTGCCATTGCATGAGACCGCCGGCGGGATGCCCATCGGCGTGATGCTGGGCGGGCGGTTCGGCGATGAGGCGACGCTGTTCCGTGTGGCGGCACAACTGGAAGCCGCCGACCCGTGGCTGGCGCGGCGCCCGCCGGTGTCGGTCTGGAATCTGCCGGGGTAAGCGGCGCTTCACCCGTTGCATAACCGGCGCGGCGGCGGATACGCTGGCCGGTGACGGCGCATCGGGCAGGATGCCGGGGAAGCACGGATGAATTTGGCCGCGACACCCGGCAAGGCCGCCTGTTTGGCCATGCTGGCCTTTGCCTTGGGGATGCAGGCCGCTGACGCGGCTGACTCCCCGCGTGAGCAGGCGGTGCTGCGCGCGCGCGCAGGTGACCGCGCCGGGGCCGAGGCGGCGTTGCAGGCGATGATCGCGGCGGGCACGCCGGACCGGCTGGTGGCGATGGATCTCACCACGCTGTTGCAGCAGGACGGCAAGTCCGCCGAAGCCGCCGCCGTGTTCGACCGTGCCGCCGACCCCGCCCCGCCGGATTACGCGCTGCTGGCTGCCACCCGCGCCTATCGCGACCTGCGCCGCTATGACGACGCGGCCCGCCTCGCCCGGCTGGGCCTGCGGCGATTCCCGGATGACGGGGTGTGGCCGGTGCTGCTGGCGCTGGTGCTGACCGATGGCGGCCACACCGATGCGGCACTGACGGTGCTGCGCCAGCAGGCGGGGCACGCCCGGCCGCTGGAGCGCAAACTGGCCGAGGCCTATGCGTGGCGGCGCGCCGGGGACGATTGGGCGGCGTTGCGGGCGTATGGTGAGGCGCGGCAGATGGACCCGCGCAATGCCGAGGCAGCGGCGGAAAGTGCGGCCATTCTGGCCGGGCTGCGCGGCCCCTACGGCGCTGGCGCAATCGTTGCGCCCAGCGCTTCGCTGCACGCCGATCAGGCCGCCACCATGGTGGTGTGGGGAGAAGCGGTCCACCCGCCGGACCCGGCGCATCGCTTTGATGGCACCGATGCCGCGATTGCGCGGCTGGATGCGCTGATCGCCGCCCAACGTGAAGCCGCCACGCCGGATTCGGCACTGATCCGGCGGATGCGGCTTGACCGGGTGGTGGCCTATCGCGACCGGGTGCGCATGGCCGATGCCGCCGCCGAGGCGGCCAGCCTGCGCAGCGACGGCGAATTGCCGGTGTATGTGCGGGAGGCGCTGGCTGATGCGCTGCTGTACTTGCACCGACCGGAAGAAGCCGCCGCCGAATACGATGCCGTGCTGGCGGCCGCACCGCAGGACGAAAATGCCCGCTATGGCCGGTTTTACGCCGCCGTGGAGATGGAGGATTTTACGCGCGCCTACGCCGGGGCCGACGCGCTTCTGGCTGACTCGCCGGTGTGGCGCTACGCCGCCGATGGCCCGGCGCGCTATGCCAACCCCAGCTACACCTACGCGGCACTGCGGGCGGCACAGGTGCGGCTGTGGGGTGATGAAGTGGCGGATGGCTGGGGCCGTCTGGCCCGGCTGGTGAAGGCGGCACCGGCCAATCAGGCGCTGCGGCTTGGCATGACCGGGGCGATGACCGCGCGCGGCTGGCCCCGTGCGGCGGATATGGAAGCGCATATCGCAGCCAGCCTCGGGCCGGACGATCTGGGCGC
>CAIPHQ010000593.1 GCA_903864895.1 uncultured Rhodospirillales bacterium | reverse complement strand
GCCACGCCGGCGCGCTGCGGATTGACCATGTGATGGGTCTGGCGCGGCTGTTCTGGGTGCCGGACGGCGCGCAGGGCGCGGATGGCGCGTATGTGTCCTATCCGTTGCAGGACATGCTGGGCCACCTGGCACTGGAAAGCCAGCGCGCACGCTGCTTCGTGGTGGGCGAGGATTTAGGGACCGTGCCGGACGGATTGCGTGAGGCGCTGACGGCGGCGGACGTGTTGAGCTACCGCGTGCTGTGGTTCGAACGGCAGGGCATGGGCTTCACCCCGCCCGCGCAGTACCCGGCCCGCGCGGTGGCCTGTGTGTCCACGCATGATCTGCCCACGCTGGCTGGATGGCGGCAGGGGGCCGACATCGCCGAGCGGGCCGCGCTGGGCCAGATCGACGCGGCCCAGCGTCAGGCCGCCGAAGCGGAACGGCAGGTGGAAACCGCGGCGCTGGCCTCAGCCATCGGCGGCCCGCCCGATGCGGCCGCCGTGCATGGTTACGTGGCCAGTGCGCCAAGCTGCCTCGTTCTGGCGCAGGCCGATGATCTGGCCGGGGAAACCGTGGCGGTGAACCTGCCGGGCACGGACCGCGAACGGCCCAACTGGCGGCGGCGCATTGCCGTGCCGGTGCCGGAATTGCTGTCCAGCCCCACGGCACGGGCGATTCTGGACCGGATGCGGCCGGGCCGCACGCAGTAGTCGCTACGGGGCCGGCTTGGCGGCGCTGCCGCCCAGATCCTGCGACTGCACCGGCTGCGGCGTGGCCGGTGCTGCGGCATCGCTGACCAGATAGTCCTTCAGCGTCTGCCCCACCTGATATTCCAGCTCGGCGTTCAGTTCGGACATCAGCTGCTTGACCAGATCGTACAGCGCAGCCCGCACGGCGGCGTCGGACGAGCCGTTCATCGTGCGGGTGGCGTGCGCGCTGGCAGGTGCCTCGCCGCCCGGCGTGCCGTCGGGCCTGGAGATGGCCAGCAATACTTCAAGCGAGCCTTCGTATTGGCCGCCGCGCGCGGCCAGCGACGCGGTCTTGATGGTCAGCACCGCATGGCCGCCGGCGCCGGCTGGAATCAGCCGGTCCTGTGCCATCCGGCGCACCGCCGCATCAAGCGGCTCGGGGGCGAGATTTTCCACATGTTCGCCATCCGCCACCGGGTCCGGCTGATAGAGGTTTTGTACCTCGATATCGGCGGCATTCAGCCGCAGCTTGGGCAGATAGTCGAAGCGCAACGGCTTGAACTCCGGCCCGGCCACCTGCCCGCCGCCTGCACTGCTGCTGGCCTCACCGCCGCCCGGTGCCGGGTCGCAGCCGGCCAGCGGCAACGCCAGGGCCAGAAGCAGCGCGGCGCGGCGGCGAAGCGCAATCCCGTGGCCGGTCATTGCCCGCCGCCCGCCGCCGTGCCGCGCACATCGGCGCGGTCGAAGCGGAAATCGAAGTTGCAGAACTCGCAGGTCATCACGATGGCGCCGTCCTTGACCATGTGGTCCAGATCGTCCGCGTCGAACCGCTCCAGAATGCCGGACAGGCGCTGGCGTGAGCAGCGGCAGCCATAGGCCAGCGCACGGGGGCGCCCGGCATCCACCCCTTCGCCGTGAAACAGCCGCCAGATCAGCCGGTCGGCGGGGAGCGCGTCATCCAGCAATTCGGCATCGGTCAGTGTCGCGGCCAGCACCGTCGCGGTGTGCCAGCTTTCCTCCTGCATGGCGGCGTCCAGTTCCGGGTCCACGCCGCCATCGCCCGCCACCTTCTCCAGAATCAGCGCCCCGGCCCGCCACCCGGCTTCGGTGTGGATGCAGGCGATGTGCAGTGCGCAGCGCAACTGCTCGCTGGTTTCGAAATAGTGCAGCGCCATATCGGCCAGCGTATCGCCGGTGATGGTCACGATGCCCTGATAACGGTCCACATCCGGCCCGCGATCCACGGTCAGCGCGAAGAACCCGGTGCCGAGCAGTTGCGCGGCGGTTGGCTCCGGCGTGGTGTCCAGCAGGGCTGCGAGTTTCTCGGCATCCACGCGGGCATAGCCGCGCAGTGCGCCGGTGTCGGTGCAGTCGGCCAGCAGCATGCCCACCGGCCCGTCGCCCTTGCCCTGCAGGCTGAACGATCCGCGAAATTTCAGCGCCGACGCCAGGGCCGCCACCAAGGCCAGCGCCTCGCCAACCAGTTTGGTCACGGCCGGGTGGTTGTCGTGGCGGGTCAGCAGCGCATCGGCCAGCGGGCCGAGCCGCACGAGGCGGCCGCGCACCGGGCGGCGCGGCAGGAAAAACGGGGTGATGCCGCGCGGCACGACAAGATCGGGCACGTCGGGGCGTTCGCTGTCGAGGAAGGCAGGGGTATCGGGCATTGGCGCAAGATAGGATGCCGCGCGCCCCGCCGCTACCGTCCGGCGGCGGCCGTCAGGCGGCAAACAGCCCGTCGAGCAGCAATCCGGGCGGGTCCAGCGCGATTGCGCCGCCATCGCGCACGATGCGGGTCAGAATGGTGCCGTCATCGTTGCGGGCGTGGTGGATGACGGTTTTGGTTTCCACGCGCACGATCAGGTAATGGCGGAGCGTGGCGATGCGGAAATAATCCACGAACTTTGTGCCGCTATCGACGCCCTGCGTGGAAGGCGACAGGATTTCCACAACGATCAACGGGTCTAGAATCGTCGTGGTATCGTCCGCAATCGGGGGCCCGCAGCGTACAAGGACATCAGGGATATACAGCGTCGTGTCGTCAACCCGAACACCAAGGCCATCAACAAACGCTTCACAAGGCAGTCCGGCCCCGTCGATGGCAGACTCCAAACGCTGACACAGGCGCTGTTTGCTGCGGACATGGGCGGCACGTTCCGGCGCCATTGCCACGAGTTGGCCCGCAGCAAGTTCGTAGCGCGCACCCTCTGGCTGCCCCTGCGCCCACGCGAGAAACGTCTCCACGGTCATCAGGGGCTGGGCAGTGGCGCTCATGGCGGCAGATTAGCACAACCGGTCAGCGGAAGGCAGCATCGCGTGCCGCGCGCTTGCCGGGGGGGCGCGGATGGGCTGTAGCGGGGGGATGCAGTCTGCCACCCTCACCCGGCCCGGTCTTGATTGGCGCGCATGGGGCGTGCTGGTGGCTGTCAGCACGGCCCGCTTTGCCTTCGGCTACCAGTTGCAGACGGTGGCCAGTCTGCGGCCCGATCTTGCGCAGGCCTTCGGGCTGGATTTCGCCGGGCTTGGCTCGCTGGTGGGGGCCTACATGCTGCCGGGCATCGCCGCCGCCCTGCTGCTGGGCTTCGCTGCCCAGCGGTTCGGCGACCGCGCGGTGCTGGCCTGCGGGTTCCTGCTGATGACTCTGGGCAGCCTCGGTGCCGGGGCGGCAGACAGTTTCGCAGCCCTTGCCGCGTCGCGTGCGCTGGCGGGCACCGGGGCGGTGGCGCTGACGGTGCTGCAGAGCAAGGTGCTGGCCGACCGTTTTGCCGGCGGGCTGTTCATGATCGCGCTGGGGGTGATGCTGGGCCTGTTTCCCATCGGCATCGGCACCGGGCAACTGGCGCACGCCCCGGTGGCGGCCGCGTTCGGCTGGCACGCGGCGTTCCTCGCCGGGGCGGCACCTGCGGCCTTGTCGCTGGTGCTGTTGCTGGTTTCATGGCGGGACAGCGCCAGCGCGCCACCCCGCAGCATGTCCTGGCCGTCGCGCGACGAGTGCAAGCAGGTGATCCTCGCCGGGCTGGTGTGGACCTTCTACACTGGCGGCTTCATCACGTTTCTGACCTACACGCCCAGCCTGCTGGCCGAATATGGCGAGCCGCGCTGGGTGACCAATCTGGTGATGAACCTCGCCACATGGGGCAATCTGCCCGCCATTCTGTTCGGCGGCGCGGTGGCGGCGAAGTTTGGCAATCACCGGGTGTTCATCGTGGGCATGGTGCTGGCGGTGGCCTGTGTGGCCGCCATGCCGTTGCTGGACTGGCCGCTGCTGCTGGGCGCCGTGTACGGCACCATCGGCGCGATGCACGGCACCGTCATCGTCGGCACCGGCACGCTCTCGGCGCGCCCGCAATACCGGGCCGTCGGCATGGCGCTGTTCTACACGGTCTATTACGTCGGCAGTTCGGTGTTCCCGGCCATTTGCGGGCGCGCCGCCGATCTGGCGGGCGACCCGGCAGGGGCGTTCTACTGCGGTGCCGCGCTGTCGGCGTTCGCATTCCCGGCGTGGTGGCTGCACCGGCGGCGGGCGGCGCGGCTTGCGGCTGCCTAGACTCCGCTTCGCCCCGGCGTCACGGCACCCGGTTCAGACCGGCTACCCCCCGCCCAGCGCCCAGGCCAGCACGCCCTTCTGCGCGTGCAGGCGGTTTTCCGCTTCGTCGAACACCACCGATTGCGGGCCGTCGATGACGCCCTCGGTCATTTCCTCGCCGCGATGCGCGGGCAGGCAGTGCATGAAGATCGCATCCGGCGCGGCGCGGGCCATCAGCGCCTCATCCACCCGGAACGGCGCCAGCAGGTTGTGCCGGTTGCTGGCCGGGTCATCGCCCATGCTGACCCATGTGTCGGTCACCACGCAGCGCGCCCCGGCCACGGCGGCGGCCGGATCATCGGTCAGTTCGATGCGCCCGCCATGTGCCTGCGCCCAGGCCAGAATTTCGGCGGGCGGGCGCAGACTGTCCGGCGTGGCCAGCCGCAGCGTGAAGCCGAAGCGTACGGCAGCCTCAATCCAGCTTGTCGCCACGTTGTTGCCGTCGCCGCACCACGCCACCACCTGCCCGGCAATCGGGCCGCGATGCTCCTCGAACGTCAGCACATCGGCCATCAACTGGCACGGGTGGCTGGCCGCCGTCAGGCCGTTGATCACCGGCACGGTGGCGAATTCGGCCAGTTCCTGCAATTTCGAATGCGCGTCGGTGCGCAGCATGATCGCGTCCACGTAGCGCGACAGCACGCGCGCGGTGTCCGCCACCGTCTCACCGCGCCCCAACTGCATGTCCTTGCCGGACAGCGTGATAACGTCGCCGCCGAGTTGGCGCACGCCCACTTCAAAGCTCACGCGCGTGCGGGTGCTGGGCTTTTCAAAGATCAGCGCCACGGTCTTGCCTGCCAGCGGCTTGGCGGGGGCGCCGGCCTTGAAGCCCGCCGCCAGATCCAGCATCCGCCGCAGCGTGGCGGTTTCGAAATCGCGCAGATCCAGAAAATGGCGGGGCGCCGGTGGCGCCCCGCTGCTGTCATCGACGGGCCGCACCCGCCGCAAGGCCCCGCCGCTCACTTCGCAGCGATGGTGGCGGGGGTGGGCAGGCAGCGGCGCGCGCCACGGCGCATCATCTCCAGCGCCTCGGCAATCTCGGCGTCAGATACGATCAGCGGCGGCGCAAACCGCACCACGTTGTCACCCGCGCCCACCGACAGCAGGCCCTCGGCGGCGAAGGCGGCCTGCACCTCGGTGTTCGGCACCACGCATTTCAGGCCCAGCAGCAGCCCCGCGCCGCGCGCATCCTCGAACACGGTTGGGAACTCGGCCGCCACCGCCTGCAAGCCGCGCCACAGCACGCGGGCGCGGCGGTCCACATCGGCCAGAAAGCCGGGGGCCAGCACCACATCCAGCACCGCATTGGCCGCCGCACAGGCCAGCGGATTGCCGCCGAACGTGGTGCCGTGGCTGCCCGCCGTCAGATGCTTGGCCAAGGATTCCCTGGCCAGAATCGCCCCCATCGGGAAGCCGCCGGCAATGCCCTTGGCCGCCGCCAGCACATCCGGCTCGATGCCCGCCCATTCATAGGCGAACAGCTTACCGGAGCGGCCCATGCCGATCTGGATTTCGTCCAGCCCCAGAAAGATGCCGAACTCGTCGCAGGTGGCGCGCAGGTCGCGCAGGAATTGCAGATAGGCCGGGCGGATGCCGCCCTCGCCCTGCACCGGCTCGATGATGATGCCTGCGGTTTCCGGCGTGATGGCGTCGCGCAGCGCGTTCATGTTGTTGAACGGCACATGGTCGAAGCCGTCCACCGGCGGGCCGAAGCCCTTGAGGTATTTGGCGTTGCCGGTGGCCGATAGCATGGCCAGCGTGCGGCCGTGGAACGCGCCGTCGAAGCAGATCACCCGGTAGCGTTCCGGGTGGCCGGTTTCGTACTGGGCGCGGCGGATCATCTTCACCATGCCCTCGTTGGCTTCCGCCCCCGAGTTGCAGAAGAACACGCTGTCCGCGAACGTCGCCGCCACCAGACGCGCGGCGAGTTTTTCCGCCTGCGGCACCCGGTACAGGTTGGACACGTGCATCACCTTGCCCGCCTGCTCGGCAATCGCCGCCGTCAGATGAGGGTGGCCATGGCCGAGCGAGGAGGTTGCGATCCCGGCCCCGAAATCGAGGAATCGTCGCCCATCCACCGTGTACAGCCAGCAGCCTTCGCCCCGCTCAAAGGCAAGGTCGGCGCGGTTGTAGGTGGGCATCAGGGCGGAAATCATGCCGCGTCCTCGAAAAACGCCCGCGTTGACGCCGCCAGCGCCCCTGCGCCGACGGTTGCGGGAAGCGAAAACAATGGCCCCCGCACTCCCCGGAAGTCAAACGCGGCTGCGTTCCGCCCGGCCTGCGTTTGTGCCATGCTGGCCCGATGCGAGACATTCCTGCCGATGGGCCGCCTGAAGATGGGCCGCCCGATGAGGCGGCGCTGCATGATGCGGCGCTGCGCTATCTGGCGCGCTACAGCGCCACCGCTGCCGTCCTGACCCGTGTGCTGAACAAGCGGGTGGACAATTGGGCACGCAAGTCGGGCGCCGAGGACGCCGCCCAGTCCGCCCGCGCGGCGCGTGAGACGGTGCGCCGCGTGGTGGCCAAACTGACCGGCACCGGCACGGTGAACGACGCCGCGTTTGCCGAAACTCGCGCCCGCCGCCTGACCCGCACCGGCACCTCCCGCCGCACCGCCGCCGCGCATCTGGCCGCGCGCGGGGTGAACGCCGCCGTGGTGAAAGCCACCCTGCCCGAGGATGCCGAGGCCGAATTCGCCTCCGCCGTCGCCTTCACCCGCCGCCGCCGCATCGGCGCATTCCGCCGCGACAATGCCGATGCCGAGGAGCGCCGCCGTGAACTGGCCATGATGGCCCGCGCCGGCTTCCCGCACGCCGCTGCCAAACGCGCGCTGGCGCTGCCGGAGGATGAGGCCGAAGCCATTCTGGCCACGTTGCGGCAGAGCTAGAAAAAAAGCGGGCGGCGCCGCCGAAGCGCGCCGCCCGAGAGGTGCCGCAGTATCCGGGCGCAATGGCGCCGCGGTCCCGCGGAGGGGGGAGGGAGTCCGAAGCCAAACCATCGCCGGCTTCGAGAGACAGATTGCACTCGAAATGCTTACCAAAGATTGACGTGGATCTATAACCCTCCCGAAATTTTGTAATTTTACGTCAGGTTTTTGGGCAGTTAAACGTAACAAATGTCATGCGCCGTGGTCCGGCTAGCCCGGCGCGCGCCGCAGGCGCTAGGTTTGCGGATGTCTGGTGAATCGAGGCCCGCATGACCGCCCCGCCGCCCCGCACTGGCCCGCTGGTGGGCCTGAAAGTGCTCGAACTCGGCCACTACATCGCCGGGCCGTTCTGCACCCGCGTGCTGGCCGACATGGGGGCGGAGGTGGTGAAAATCGAACCGCCGGGCGGCGACCCCATTCGCGGCTGGGGGGCAAAGCACAATGGCCACCCGGTGTGGTTCAGCATCCATGGCCGCAACAAGCTCTCGGTGGTGCTGGACATCAAGCGTGAGCGCGGCACCGTGCTGCAACTGGCCGCGCGCGCCGACATATTGGTGGAGAATTTCCGCCCCGGTTATCTGGAGCGGGTTGGGCTGGGGCCGGAGGTGCTGCACGCGCTGAACCCGCGCCTCGTGATCGCGCGCATTTCCGGCTACGGGCAGGAAGGCCCGTACCGCGACCGGCCCTCGTTCGGTGCCATTGGCGAGGCGATGGGCGGCCTGCGCCACCTGACCGGCCATCCGCCGGGCGCGTCCGGCCTGCCGCCGCCGCGCTGCGGCGTGTCCATCGCCGATGATCTGGCCGGGATGTACGGGGCCATCGGCGTGCTGGCGGCGGTTTATCAGCGCTATGTGGCGGGCACCGGCACCGGGCGGATCATCGACATCAATCTGGCCGATTCCGTGCTGAGCCTGATGGAAGGCATGTTGCCGGAATACGCCATCGACGGGCGCATCCGCCAACCGCAGGGGGCCGCCATCGCCACCGCAGCCCCCACCAACACCTACCCCTGCGCCGATGGCAAATGGGTGTGCGTGGCTGGCAACTCCGACCTGATCTTCCGCCGCCTGATGCTGCTGATCGGCCGCGAGGATCTGGCCGATGACCCGCGCATGGCCGACAACCGGGGCCGCTGCGGCCACGCCGCCGAACTTGATGCCGCAATTGCCGCATGGACCCGCACCCGAACGGCGCTGACGGTGGAGCAGGCCATGGAAGCCGCCGATGTGCCGTCCTCGCGCCTGTTCGACATCGCCGACATCGCCGCCGACCAGCATTTCCGCGCCCGTGCCAGCGTGCAGGACGTGGCCGACCCGCTGATCGGCCCCACGCTGCATTTCGGCCCGGCCATCCGCTTCGACGGTGACGCGCCCGAGAGTGTGATTGGCTGGACCGGGCCGGAGCTTGGGGCGCACACGGACTTCGTCAAAGACGTGTTGCTGGGGCAGGGCGCTGCCCTGCACCCGGCAAAGGCCTGAGGCCTTTGCGAACCCGTTCCATCCTTGCGGTGGCGCTGGCGTTGCTGCTCTCCGCCTGCGGCAGTCCGCGCCCGCAGACCGGGCCGAATCTGGCCGCCACCTACGAATTCCCCGGCCTGACCTGCGTGCCGTTCGCGCGCGCACTCACCCGGCTGCAACTGGCGGGCAACGGCGCGGACTGGTGGACAGCGGCCAATGGCCGCTACACCCGCAGCCAGACCCCGCTGACCGGCGGCGTGCTGGTGTTCAAACGCTCGGGCCGCCTGCCGGATGGCCATGTCTCGGTGGTCTCACAAGTACTGGATGCGCGGCGCATCCATGTGATTCAGGCCAACTGGGTGCCGGGGCAACTGGATCTGGACCAGCTTGTGGTGGATGTGTCGGCCCGCAACGACTGGACCGCCGTGCGCGTGTGGTACCCGCCCACCAACCAGTTGGGCGCCTCCACCTACGCCACCTTCGGCTTCGTGCTGCCGCCCTCACCGATGGGCCACGACGAACTGGCGCAGGCGGCGGAACCGGCGGCGCGCGCGGCCCGCGGCGGATAATCCGGCCACCACTGGCCAACCGCGCCAATCCGCGCTACGCGTCCGGCAAGACATTGCTTGCATCGCCCCGGCGGGCGCGCCATGTCCAGCATTCGCGGGCGCGGCCCGATCGTGGAGGACATTATGGGTAGTTTCAGCATCTGGCACTGGCTGGTCGTGCTGCTGGTCGTGCTGCTGCTGTTCGGCGGCGGCAAGGTCAGCGGCCTGATGGGCGACTTCGCCAAGGGCATCAAGTCGTTCAAGAAGAACATGGCCGAGGAAGGCGACGCTTCGATGGAAGCCGCCGAAAAGCCGGCCGGTTCGATCTCGGCTCCGGCCGGCACAACCACGCCGGGCCAGTCCACCGCCGCCCGTCAGGGCTAAGGCTGGACGATGGATGCGATGCCGCCCGCGCCGGACACCCCGGCGTGGGCCATCGACGCTGTCTGCGAGGCCGGCCGGCGGATGGACCGTCTCGGCTGGGTGCCCGCCACGGCGGGCAATATCAGCGTGCGGCTGGACGGCAGCCGCGCCGCCATCACCCGCAGCGGCTGCCACAAGGGGTTTATGACCCCGGCCGACGTGATGCAGGTCGATATGGACGGCAAGGCCCTTACCGCGGCCAAGCCGAGCGCCGAGACGCTGCTGCATTGCCAGCTCTACCGGCTGTTCCCGAAAGCGGGCGCGGTGCTGCACGGCCATTCGGTGGCCGGTACCGTGTTGTCGATGCAGCCTGAGCCGATCCGCTTCACCGGCTATGAGGTGGTGAAGGCGTTCGAGGGCCAGGCCACGCATGACGTGACCATCGACTTGCCGATTTTCAGCAACGATCAGGACATCGCCCGCCTGTGCCGTGCCACCGAGCCGGTGCTGCTGGCAGGTGCGCCGCTGGGCTACTACATCCAGGGCCACGGATGTTACGTCTGGGGCCCCGACATGAAAGCCGCGATGGCGCGGCTTGAGGGGCTGGAATTCCTGCTCGCCTGCGAGCTTGAGCGAAGGAAACTGGAGCGATGAGCCAACTGACCGTGTATCGCGACGACGCCCCCGGCACCCCGGTGCTGCAAACCAACGACGCCGCCGAAATGGCCGCCACGCTGAAAGCCATCGGCGTGCGCTTCGAGCGTTGGGAAAGCCCGGTGCAACTCTCCCCGGACGATTCCGCCGAGACCATTCTGGCCGCCTACCGCCCGTTTCTGGACGCGCTGATGGGTGAGACCGGGGCGGGCAGTGCGGACGTGATCAAGCTGACGCCCGACAACCCCAACGCGCCCGCGCTGCGGCAGAAATTCCTCAGCGAGCACCGCCACTCCGAAGACGAAGTGCGCTTCTTCGTCCACGGCAGCGGCAATTTCGTGATGCATGTCGATGGCAAGGTGTGGGACGCGTTCTGCACGCAGGGCGACCTGATCAGCGTGCCTGCCAACACGCCGCACTGGTTCGACGGCGGCGAGAAGCCGTTCTTCACCGCGCTGCGCGTGTTCACCAACCCGGATGGCTGGGTGGCGCAGTTCACCGGCGATGCGATCAGCCAACGCTTTCCGGTCACGGCCGGCGCGTGATCCCGATCGCGGCGGTCCTGACCGATATCGAGGGCACCACCACCCGTATCGCGTTCGTCAAGGACGTGCTGTTTCCCTACGCCCGCAACCGCATGGCCGCCTTTCTGGCGGCGCATGGCGATGCGCCGGAGGTGGCCGCCGAACTGGCGGAGGTGCGGCGGATTGCACCGGGGCAGAGCGAACTGGATGCACTGCTGCACTGGATCGACACCGACGCCAAGATCACACCCCTGAAGACCTTGCAGGGGCTGATCTGGAATGAAGGCTATGCCGATGGGTCGCTGCAAGGCGACGTGTATGGTGATGTCGCACCCTGCCTGCGCGCATGGTCAAACGCCGGGCTGCGGCTGGCAGTGTTTTCCTCAGGCTCCGTGGCCGCGCAGAAACTCATTTTCGGCCACTCGGTGGCCGGTGACCTGACCGGGCTGTTCAGCGGCTTCTTCGACACCCGCGTCGGCGGCAAGCGGGAGCCGGACAGCTACGGGCGGCTGGCCATTGCCATGGGATTGCCGACCGCCGAGGTGCTGTTCCTGTCCGACGTGGAAGCCGAACTGGATGCCGCCGCCGCCGCCGGGATGCGAACCTGCCAATTGGTGCGCCCCGAAGACGGCACCGTGGCGTCGGACCGGCACGCGGCGGTGCCGGATTTCCGGGCGGTGGCAAAATTGATGGAATTGCCCGTTCCCGGCTGACCCGAAGAGATGAGTCGATTCAACATGTTGTGGCAGCGCCAGGAGTTGTCCACAAGTTTCTGAATCGCGCGTGGTTTCTGCCATTGAGCCGCTGACTCTCCCCCGGTACAGTATCTGGTATTCAGATCGGCGGGAGACCACGACATGGAGTGGAACGACGACACGATTGCGCGTCTGCGGGCATTGTGGGCGGAAGGGCATTCCACGGCCGAAATAGGCCGCCGGATTTCGGTGTCGAAAAATGCCGTGGTTGGCAAGGCGCACCGTTTGGGTTTGGAGCCGCGCCCGTCGCCGATTCGCCGGGGTGGCGAGGGTTCGCTGGCCCCGCGCCCGGCCGCACCCCGCCGCGCTGTAGGGCCGACCCTGCCGCCACTGCCCGCCGCCGCGCTGCCGGTGTTGCCGGTCCCGGCCGTAGAGCGGCCTGCGGTGGCCACCGCCGCGGCCGTGGTGCGCGAACCTGCGCCCGCACCCGTGCCGGTCGCAGCCCCTGCCGCGCCCGCGCCGGTGCGCGCGGTCTCCCCCGCACGCTCGGTGCGCAGCGTGGCCTGCTGCTGGCCGATCGGCGAGCCCGGCACCAAAAGCTTCCGCTTCTGTGACGAGGACGCGCTAGCCGGCAAGCCGTATTGCGGTGAGCACGCGCAGATTGCCTATGTCAAGGTGCGCGACCGGCGCGAAGAGGCTGCCTGATCAATTCGATAGCGTGACTGCAACGCAGGCGGGCAGCCATCTTGCACGGCAGATGACACGCAAGAGAACGGGCCTTGATCTGGACGTAAGCCTCCTGTAGCCCACTTGCTGCGGTGCGGGGTCGCTCGGGCCCCGTGACTTCTCAGCGGGATGGATGCCGATGCACGGTTTACGGCGGCTTGGTGGGGCGTTGGCGGTCATGGCGGGAAGTGCCGTGGCTTCGGCCGGGGAGGCACTGGCGCAAGCGCCGCGCCCCTGGCAGATGGGCATGCAGGATTCTGCCAGCCCGGTCGCGGAACGGATTGCCAGCCTGCATTCGCTGGTGCTGTGGATCATCACCATCATCACCATCTTCGTGGCAGGCCTGCTGGTATGGGTGATGTACCGCTACAATTCGAAGCGGAACCCGGTGGCCAGCCGCAACAGCCACAACACGATCCTGGAAGTGGCATGGACCGTGGTGCCGGTGCTGATCCTGGTGGTGATCGCCATCCCGAGCTTCCGGCTGGTGTATTTTGAAGATCGCGCCAAGGATGCCGACCTGACCATCAAGGTCACCGGCCATCAGTGGTACTGGGAATACAACTACCCGGACAACGGCGGCGTGAACTTCAACAGCATGTATGACGAGTCCAAGTTGCAGCCGGGCCAGTTGCGCCTGCTCGATGTGGACAATGCCCTGGTGATTCCGGCGGGCAAGAACATCCGCATCCTCACCAACAGCGCGGACGTGATCCACAGCTTCTATATCCCGAGCTTCGGCGTGCAGCGTTACGCCATTCCGGGCCGCACCATCGAAACCTGGGTGCGCGCCGACAAGCCGGGCCAATACTACGGTGAATGCAACCAGATTTGCGGCACCAACCACAGCTACATGCCGATTTCCATCCGCGTCGTGACGCCGGAAGAATTCGCCGTGTGGGTGAAGGACGCCAAGACCAAGTTTGCTGATGGCGGCGCGGCCCCTCCGGCCCCGTCTTCCGCTACCCCGGCTCCGCTGGCGCTTGCGCTGGCGGCTCCGGCCCCGGCTCAGCAGTGATCGCAATCGCGTCGGCGCACGCAGGAGACGCAGTATGACCGCCACTTCTCACGGCTATGGCCACGCAGACGGGCACGGCGACCATGGGCACGGCCACGCGCCCGGTTTCGTGCAGCGCTGGCTGTTCAGCACCAACCACAAGGACATCGGCACGCTGTACCTGATCTTCGCCGTGGTCGGCGGAACGGTCGGTGGCGCATTGTCGATCATGATGCGGCTGCAGCTGTTCGCGCCGGGCTCGCATGTGTTCGCCTCGGGCCAGTCCTGGAACGCTGCGATCACCGCGCATGGCCTGCTGATGATCTTCTTCTCGGTCATGCCCGCGCTGATCGGCGGCTTCGGCAACT
>CAIPHQ010000592.1 GCA_903864895.1 uncultured Rhodospirillales bacterium | reverse complement strand
TCCAGCGTACCGCCCGAGACCGTGGCGGTGCCGCCGGACAATACGCCGCCCACCGCCACAAGCCCCGACTGCACACTCAGCGTGCTGCCCAGCGTCAGCGACCCCAGCACCGACAATGTCGCACCGCTGGAAGTAACGCTGACCGTATTGGCCTGCACCGCCTCCCCCGCCGCAATGCTCACCGTGTAAGTGCCCGAAGCCGCAATCACCGCGTCATCGGTGAACGCGTTCGGCGCCCCCGTGGGCGACCAGTTGGCGTCCGCCGACCAGTCGGCGCTGAAAGCGGTGGTCCAGCTATGGGTGGTCATGCGGGCAGCCTCCGCTTCGCCGGGCGGGATGCGGCCGGCGCTGCGCAACAATATCTTGTTCCGGGTGGGCGATGTCAAATCATATCGAATGGCAGCCATATGATGTTCAGCACGCATCGCTGCTTTCGGCCGTGATGCGCCGTGGCGCTGGCCAGCAACCTCTGCTGGCGATTCGGGAACAAAACCGCTAAACCGGGCCTCGATTTCAGGTCGGCTCGGGGCGCGGCAACCAATCGCCCGCCCGCATTTGACAGGTGGTTCCGGCATGCTCAGCGCGCTGCGGAAGCTGGGGGCGGCAATCGGGCGCCACTCGATTTTGCTGTTCGGCGTGCTGGTTGCCCTGTCCTGCATCGCCAGCGGCGTCAGCTATCTGCACATGATCGAGGCGCAGCACCGCCTGTCCAGCCGCCTGCTGGATTCGCAGTTCTGGATGTCGGCGCAGTTCGGGCGAGAGATGCAGGATCTGACATCGAAACTGGCGCTGTTCGATGGCAGCCCGGCGGCCGCCGAGTTCATCCGCACCAAGCTGGACATCGCCATCGGCCGCACCGACCTGCTGCTGCGTTCCAGCGTCGAGCCGGTGCTTGAGCCGGAAACCCGCGCGAAACTGGCCGAGGTGGCCGCGCGGCTGGAGGCGTTGCAGCCGCGCGTGGCCGGGCTGGAAGCCGGTGGCCCGAAGCTGGGCCGCGAACTCGCCGCCGAAGCCGATGTGGTCGCTGCCGCCGCGGTGCGCGTGATGGTCCGCGCGCACCAGCAGGACGGGGACAACCGCACCGCGCTGGCCCTTGCGGTGGAGGAGGCGAACCAGACGTTTCTGGTCTCGCTGCTGTTTCTGCTGGCCAGTTTCTTCCTGATCCTGCGCGCGTCGATGTTGCAGGCCCGGCGGCTCGACCATGCCGGGGCGGCATTGCGGCAGGCGTTGACGCACGCTGAAGCCGGGGTGCGCGCCAAGGCGGCGTTTCTGGCCACGATGAGCCACGAAATCCGCACGCCAATGAACGGCGTGCTGGGGGCCGCCTCGCTGCTGGCGCGCACCACGCTCGACCACACGCAGCGCCGCGCGGTGGAAATCGTCACCGGCTGCGGTGAGGCGCTGATGGCGCAACTCGACGACGTGCTGGACTTCTCGGCGCTGGAAGCCGACCGCGTGGAACTGTCGCCGGAATTGTGTGAGGTGCGCAGCTTTGCCGCCCGCACCTGCGCGATGGTGGAACCGGCGGCAGGCCAGCGCGGGGTTGATCTGGCGCTGGTGATCGACCCGGACGTGCCCGCCACGCTGGTGTTCGACTACCGGCGGCTGCGGCAGGTGATGCTGAACCTGCTGTCCAACGCCATCAAGTTCACCAGCAGCGGCGGCGTGGTGGTGCGGATGTCGCTGCGCTGGTCGGGCAGTTCGGCGTGGCTACGGGTGGCGGTGATTGATACCGGGGCTGGCATGACCCCGGAGGGGCGGCGGCGCATTTTCGAGGAATTCACCCGCCTGGAAAACGAAGCCGCCGCCAGCGTGCGCGGCACCGGGCTGGGGCTGGCCATCTGCAACCGGCTGATCGCCAAGATGCAGGGGCATATCGCCGCCGTCAGCGCGCCGGGGCAGGGCAGTATTTTTCTGTTCCGCGTGCCGGTCGTCGTGGGCGCGGCCCCGGCATGGCCGCTACCGCCTGCCACGCCCGGCACCGCCGTGGTGATCGGCGGTGCCGCCTGCATTCGCCGCGCGCTGGCGCAGAATCTCGCGGTCCTCGGCTACAGCGTGGCGGCCTCAAACACACCGGCCGCCATGGCCCCGGCCTTGGTGCTGGCGCAGTCCGATGTGCCGGACGCAGATATTCCACTGGCCGGGCGGGTGCTTCGGTTCGGCGCGGGCGCAAAGTCCGGCCTGTCGCTGCGCCTGCACGGGGTGTTGAGCGCCGACGCACTGAACACCGCACTGGCCGATACGGCACCTTCCGCCCCCGCCCCGGCTGCGCCTGTCAGCCAGCGGGCCATGCGCATTCTGGTGGCCGACGATGACGCCGTGAACCGGGAAATCGCCGCCAGCCTGCTCAGCTTCGCCGGGCACGCGGTGGTGACTGTGGACGGCGGTGTGGCAGCGGTCGCGGCGCTGCGCGGCGGCGGGTTCGATTTCGCGCTGATCGACCGCCACATGCCGGACGGTGACGGCGAAATGGTCGCCCGCACGGTGCGCGCAATGCCGCGGCCGGTGGGACGGATGCCGCTGATCTCCATCACCGCCGACGCCGGACACGCGGCGCGCGCCACCCTGACGGCTGCAGGGTTCGACGACGTGCTGGTCAAGCCGGTCACGCTGGACCAACTCACCGTGGCCATGGACGCGGTGCTGCAGCAAGGCCCGGCGGGGTCCACCCCGGCGGGCCAGATGGCCACACCTGCCATCGACGCCGCGTTCCGGCAGGACCTTGCCGCCAAAATGCCGCCTGCCAGTCTGGCGCAGATCATTCGCACTTTCTGGGACCAGGTGCCGCCGCTGCTGGCCGCTTTGGACCCGGCCAGCGGCCGCAACCCGGATGGCCCGCTGCACGCGCTGAGCGGATCGGCGGCGTCCCTTGGCTATGCCGGGGCAGCCGAGGCCGCGCGCCATTGCCGCAAGCAGATCGGTCAGGACGGGTTCGACGGTGCGATGCAGGCGCTGGCCATGGCGCTGGCCGAGGCATTGGACCGTGAAACGGCGGATCTGCCGGAACCCGCCCGCCAGCGTTACCGTCTGGCCCTGCGCCAGCGATCTCTCAGCCAGCCAGTGCCCCGGGCCTGACGCACAGCCCGGGGCAGCCCGTGCTCAGTGGTTGTTGCGGCTCTCGCCACGGGTTTCCAGCACGTTCAGATACAGCGTCGCCGGTTCCAGACAGCCACCCTGGCCCAACTGCCCGACCATGGAGCGGTAAATCTGCTCCCACGGCGTCTTGTTGTGCAGTTCCGGCGGTGTCCAGGCGGCGCGGCGCGCCTCCAGTTCGCCTTCCGGCAGCAGCACGTCCACCTTGTTGGTGTTCAGGTCGATGCGGATCTTGTCGCCGGTCTTCAGCAGCGCCAGCCCGCCCCCCACGGCGGCCTCCGGCGACACGTTCAGGATCGACGGTGAGCCGGAGGTGCCGGACTGCCGCCCGTCACCCATGGTCGGCATCGAATCCACACCCTTCTTCAGCCACGCCGCCGGCGGCTGCATGTTCACCACCTCGGCGCTGCCGGGGTAGCCCACCGGGCCGACATTGCGGATGATCAGCACCGACTGCTCTTCCACGCCCAGATCGGGGTCTTCGATGCGGTGGTGATAGTCCTCCGGCCCTTCGAACACGATGGCCTTGCCCTCGAACACGTTCGGGCGGTCCGGGTGGGACAGGAAGCGCGCGCGGAACGCGTCGTCGATCACCGACACCTTGATCACGGCATTGTCGAACAGATTGCCCGTCAGCACCACGTAACCGGCCCGCTCCTTCATCGGCTTGCGGTAGGCGCGCACCACGTCGCGGTCGCCGTCGGCCACGCCTTCAAGGTTTTCGGCCAGCGTCTTGCCGGTGCAGGTCATCACGTCGCCGTGCAGCTTGCCCTCGGCCAGCAATTCCTTCAGCACCGCCGGCACGCCGCCGCCGCGATGGAATTTCTCGCCCAGATACCGCCCGGCGGGCTGCATATCCACCAGCAGCGGAATTTCCGGGCCAAGGCGCTGCCAGTCGTCCAGATTGTGCTCCACGCCCATGTGGCGGGCGATGGCGATCATGTGGATCGGGCAGTTGGACGACGCACCCAGCGCGGCGGCCGCCACCACGCAATTCTCGAACGCCTTCTTGGTCATGATGTCGGACGGGCGCAGGTTTTCATGCACCATGCCGACAATGCGCTTGCCGGTCATGTACGCCATCTGCCCGCGCTCACGGTACGGCCCCGGGATCATCGCCGAGCCGGGCAGCATCATGCCCAACGCCTCGGTGAGAGAATTCATCGAACTCGCGGTGCCCATGGTGTTGCAGTGGCCGACGGAAGGTGCCGACGAGCAGACCATTTCCATGAACTGCTCATAGTTGATCTGGCCTTCCGCATACAGCTTGCGGCCTTCCCACACGATGGTACCGGAGCCGGACAGCCGCCCCTTCCACCAGCCATCCAGCATCGGCCCGCCGTTCAGCGCGATTGCCGGAATGTTCACCGTGGCCGCACCCATCAACTGCGCCGGGGTGGTCTTGTCACACCCGGTGGTCAGCACCACGCCATCCAGCGGATAGCCGTGCAGCACCTCGACAAGGCTGAGATATTGCAGGTTACGGTCCAGCGCCGCCGTGGGGCGCTTGCCGGTTTCCTGCACCGGGTGCACCGGGAACTCCAGCGGAATGCCACCGGCGTCGCGAATGCCGTCGCGGATGCGGTAGGCCAGGTCGATATGGTGGCGGTTGCACGGCGCGATGTCGCTGCCGGTCTGGCAGATGCCGATGATCGGCTTGCCGCCCTGCAATTCCTCGCGGGTCAGGCCGAAATTCAGGTAGCGCTCGATATACAGCGCCGTCAGCGCCGGATCGAGCGGCTCATCAAACCAGCGGCGGCTGCGCAGGCGGTTGCGGCCATGCTGAGAATCGTCGGCCATGCTGGTTCCCTCCCGATTATGGACTTGGGCCGAAAGGTGTGCGGGGCGGCGGGCGGGTGTCAACGGGGGCGGGGGAATGGTCTGACATGTGGGTGCGAAGGTGCCCGGATCACCCCGCGGTCCCACCCGCAACGTCCGCTGCCACCTGCAGCGTGATGGTGAACCGCGCGCCGCCGTTGCGATTGGCCACCGTGATCTTGCCGCCCAGATCGGCGATGATGCCGTAGCTGATCGACAATCCCAGCCCGGTGCCTTTGCCGACCTCCTTGGTGGTGTAAAACGGCTGGAATGCGTGCTGCAGTGCGTCGGGCAGCAATCCGCCGGCGTAATCCTGAATGGTCAGCCGCACGTGGCCGCCATCGCGTTGCGCGCTGATGTCGATGACCCGTCTTGCCTGGTCTGCGGGTGCATTGGCCGCCTCGTAGGCATCGCAGGCATTGTTGACCAGATTGATCAGCACCTGTTCCAGCGGCACCGCCTTGCCCCAGACCGGCGGAATGCCGGGTGGGATGTTGATCTGCAAGTCTATGCTGGCAAGGTGCAGCTTGTTTTGCAGCAGGCGCCGCCTCCAGGGCCACCGCCTCCAGCGCGCCCTGATCCACGCGCCCGAATACGCGCATGTGGTCAATAATGCCCGAGGCCCGGTGCGCCATCTCGATGATGGTCTCAAGCTTGCCCTGCGCACGCGGCGCATGCTCGGCGCCGCGTCCCAGCGCCATAATGGCATTTTGCGCCGCCATGCTGATCACGGCGAGCGGCTGGTTCAGTTCATGCGCCATGCCGGTGGCCAGTTCACCAAGCTGGGCCAGTTTCGCCGTCTGCGCCGACATGGTTTGCATGGCCCGTTCACGGGTAATGTCGCTCCACAGCAAGATCAGTTCCTGGCTGCCATCCATGCGGGTAAAGCCGCGCATCCGGGCGTGAAACAGCCTCCTGTCGCCGTTGCGGTGCTGGAAGTGGAACTCCGCCGCCGACTCGGTGCTGTCGTCCAGCGCAATGCCCTGCTGCCGCAAGACCTCAGCAAGGTCCGGGGTCTCGATTTGCTCCGGCAGCCAGCCGGGCCGCACCACCTGTGCGGACGGATAGCCCGTGAGGCTTTGAAAATTCGGGGAGGCATAGGTGAACTGCCATTGCCTGTCGAAGTCAGACCGGTGCGCCCGCAGCAACGTGCCAGGCATGACCGCGAACAGGCTTTCAAGTTCCCGCGCCGCCGCCTTCTCGGACTGCCGGAGCGCCCGGCTTTCCGTCACATCGCGCTGCACCGCAATCCAGTGCGTGTACCAGCCCGATTCGTCAGCCACCGGGGCAATCTGCAACTCGGTCCAGAACTTCTCGCCGGTCTTGGTGGTATTCAGGATCTCCTGACGCACCGGCTTCCACTGCGCCAGCGCCTCGCGGATGTTGGCCCGTGCCTCGGCGGATGTTTCGTCGCTTTGCAGAATTCGCGGCGTCAGCCCGGCCACTTCGGCGAACGTGTAGCCGCTGTGCACCTCAAACGCCCGGTTGGCATACACAATCCGGGGGCCGGGCAGGTCGATGGGTTCGGCTTCCGTGATGATCACCGGGTCCGAGCACGCATCCAGCGCGCGGCGGAACAGCCGGATGGACTCTTCGTCCAGCGCGCGGCGCAGCAAGGGCCGCAACGATACCGCTACGCCCGCCATGACATCGGCGAGGTCATCCAGATCGGCCCAGTCGCTGTCAAACCCGACGGAAAATGCATAGTGGCCGTCGTTCAGGCTGAACGGGGTCACAATCTGGCTGCGCGCCATCACCTGCGTGCCGTCCAGCCTGGAGGCGCCGCCGGGGGCCGGGTCTGGCCCGGTCATGCCATGCCGCAGCACCTGATGGCCTGTGGCGATGGCCTGCGCCACAAGTTCGGTGCCCGCCTGCATGGGAAGATTTCGCAGGCGCTCCACCTGCTCCGCCCCGCCCAGCCGCGGACTGCATGCGCCGTTGATGAAGCGAAAGCTGGCCGGGTTGCGGGTGCCGCCGAATACATGGCAGTACATCGCATCCGTCGCATTCACCAAAATCGTCGCGGCCGCAGCGATGGCGGCGGCAAAGTCGGGGGCGTCGGCGGCGCTGCCGATCAGGCGTTCATACAATGCCGCACGGTTGGTTTGCCGTTGCCGCCACAGTTTTTCACGCAACATCTCCAGTTGCGCCATCAAGCCCGCCGCGACGGTTTCCAACCCGGCTTGCAGCCGTGCGTCCCATGCACCGGCAGGTTCAGGTGCCGCCGCAAAGACGCAGCCAAGCACCTCACCGTCGCTGGCGGCCAGCGGTGACGCGGCAAACATTGCCAACGGCGGCGTATCCTGCATCACAGATGTGGCGTGACGGTCGATGGCACGTTTGCACAGCGCCAGCAGTCCGGTGGTGTCTGGCGCGGGCGGGCCAGTCATTGCCATTATGGCCGGTTTGCCGTGGTCAAGCACAACGCCTGATATTGGCAGCCCGAGCACCCGTGTGGCCAGTTCCGCCGCAGACTGGTAAATCGCCGCTGATGCCATGGCCGTGACGATGGCCCATTTTGGTGGTGCCATCTGGAGTGCAACGGTCCAGTCTGCCGGCAATGGCAGCCCTGGCCATTCACACGATGCATCAGGTCTGGCGCTGGTCATGCAGCATGCTTTGTCACAAATTGTCGTTATTATCGGATATTTTGCAAGCTCTCTACAGTCTCACGGATTGTTCCATCCACCTGCCGTATGCTTGATCGTCACTGTAGCACGCCGCCACCCGATGTAAAACGCCGTTGGCCGCAGCGTGCCCGCAACCCGCACCGGTAACCCCCGGCCTGCGTGCGGACACGGCAGTTGCGCACCACCGATGGGCCGGGCGCGGTTGACCCCGCAGTATGGCTGCGCTCCCGCCTAAAAATCCCCCGGCGCAATCACATTCTGCGGGGCGTTGGACAGCAGCGCGGCGGCCATCGTCTCGGCCGACTTGCGGCGTATATCATCCCACGCTTCCGGGGTGTGGTACGCCGAGTGCGGGGTGACCACCAGCCGCCCCTCCAGCCACGCCTCGCGGTCGCGGTAGGCGCGCAGCAGGTTCGGCACCGGGTCCACCGGCGGTTCCACCGGAATCACGTCCAGCCCCGCCCCGGCCAGACGGCCACCGCGCAGCGCCGCTTCCACCGCGTTGATGTCCACAATCGGCCCGCGCGCGGTGTTCACCAGCACCGCCCCCTCGGGCAGCAGCGCCAGTTCCGCAGCCCCGATCAGCCCGCGCGTGCCCGGCGTCAGCGGCGCGTGGATCGACAGCACGTCTGCCCGGCGCAGCAGGCCCTCCAGCGTGCGCTCGCGCTCGATGCCCACGGCCAGTTCGGTGCCGTTGGGCAGGTACGGGTCGAAGAACACCACCCGGAAGCCGAACGCCTTGGCCCGCAGCGCCACGGCGGTGCCAATCCGGCCCAGCCCGATGATGCCGAACGTCTGCACGCTCAGGCGGCGGATCAGCGGGGTCCAGATGGCGGTCCAGGCGGCGGGCGGGGTGTGGCGCTGGGTTTCGTGGTGCAGCAGCACGCCGCGCCGCAGCGTCAGCGCCAGCGCAATGGCGTGGTCTGCTACCTCCATGGTGCCGTAATCGGGCACATTGCACACCATGATGCCGCGCGCGGCGGCGGCGGCGCGGTCGATGCGGTCGTAGCCCACACCCATCCGCACGATCACCTTCAGGTTGGGAAACCGGTCCATGTCGGTGGCCGAGCAGAACAGCCGGAACAGCATCAGCCCGTCCACGGTGGCGCACTCGGCCAGATCAAGCTCGGCCAGCGTCTTCGGCGCGCGCACCAACAGGTCCACGCCGGGGCCGAACACCGCGCGCTCCACCGTGTCGTCCTCATACATCGCCTCGGAATACAGCACGGTCGTCATGGCAACTCCGGTTGTCTGGCAGCGATGGCCTGGAAGCATGGGGGTTGGTCGGCGGCGCGGGACGGCGTAACAGGCGGGCGGGTTATCAAGCAGGCGGATGATTGTCCATGAACGGCGCGGAAAGTCTGGTCCATACGTTGCTCGCATCCGGCGTGGACACCTGTTTCTCCAACCCGGGTACCAGCGAGATGCATTTTGTCGCCGCGCTCGACCGCGTGCCCGGCATGCGCTGCGTGCTCGGCCTGTTCGAGGGCGTGGTCACCGGGGCGGCCGACGGCTACGCCCGCATGGCGGACAAGCCCGCCGCCACGCTGCTGCATTGCGGCCCGGGTCTGGCCAACGGTCTGGCCAATCTGCACAACGCGCGCCGCGCCAACACGCCGGTGGTGAACTGCGTCGGCGATCAGGCCACCTATCACCGCGCACTCGATGCGCCGCTGACATCGGACACCGAAGGCTGGGCGCGCGGCGTCTCGGCGTGGGTCCGCACCGCAAGCCGCGCCGCCGGCGTGGGCCACGACGCCGCCGCGGCAGTGCAGGCCGCCCGCACCTCACCGGGGCAGATCGCCACCCTCGTGCTGCCGTCCGACACCTGCTGGGATGAGGGTGGGGTGCCGGTCGCCCCGCTGCCGGTGCCGCTGGCTCCGCGCACCCCGCCGCATGTGATCGAGGAGATCGCCCGCGTGCTGCGCCGGGGGGAGCCCACGCTGCTGCTGCTGGGCCATCTGGCGCTGCGCGAAGGCGCATTGGCCGACGCCCACCGCATCGCCGCCGCTACCGGGGCGCGGGTGCTGGCCCGCATGTCCAACGGCCGCGTGGCACGCGGGCGCGGGCGGCACCCCATCGACCGAGTGCCGTATCCGGTGGACGCCGCCCTGGCCAAACTGGCCGATCTGCAGCATGTGGTGCTGGTGGGCGCACCCGAGCCAGTGGCGTTCTTCGCCTATCCCGGCAAGCCCGGCCGGATGCTGCCCGATGGCTGCGTGCGCCATGTGCTGGCACGGCCCGAGCAGGACATCGCCGCCGCACTCGCCGATCTGGCGGACGCGCTGGACGCGCCCAAAATCGCCGCCCCGGTGTTCGAAACCCCGCAAGCGGCCACCGGCGCCATCAACCCGGAAAGCTTCGCCCGCTCCCTGTCCGCGCTGCTGCCGGAACAGGCGGTGGTGGTGGATGAAAGCATCACCTTCGGCCGCTCGCTGTTCCCGCTCACCTATGGTGCCGCCCCGCATGACTGGCTGCAGATCACCGGCGGCGCCATCGGCTGCGGCCTGCCGCTGGCCACCGGGGCGGCGGTGGCCGCACCGGGGCGCCGGGTGGTGACCCTGCAGGCGGACGGCTCGGCCCTCTATACCCTGCAAGCGCTGTGGACACAGGCGCGCGAGCGGCTAGACGTGACGACAGTGATCTTTTCCAACCGCAAATATGCCATTCTGCTGGCCGAACTGGCCAATGTCGGCGCCAATCCGGGGCGCACGGCGCTGGACATGATGGATCTGGGCAACCCCGATCTGGACTGGGTGAAAATCTCCGAGGGCATGGGGGTGCCGGCGGCGCGGGCCGGGGACATGTCTGAATTCAACGATCTGTTCACGCAGTCCAACCGCCAGCCCGGCCCGTTCCTGATCGAACTGGCCACCTGACGGGGCCTGCCAAGGAGAGCGGTTTTGAGCAACCTGACCGACGACGACATCGACGGCCTCGCCAACCGGCTGGCATTGCTGGCCGCCGACAATGGTGAGGCCGAGAATGCCGGGCGCGCGGTGGGCGTGCTGGCCCGCAAGCTCGGGCTGACCGGCGGCCAGTTGAAGGCGATGTTTCTGGAAGGGGCCCGCAACGGCGGCGGCACGGCCAAGGCGGCCACCATGACCGCCCGTCTGGCGGCACTGGAAACCGAGGCGGAGGCGCTGCGCGACACGCTGCGCAAGCAGGAACACGCCCAGCGCGCGCTGCAACGCGACCGCGATGCGCTGTTTGATGAAGTGGAGGCGCTGAACAACGCCCTCAGCCGCCGCCGCGCCGCGCGCCGCACCCGCTGGGGTGCCGTGGCGCTGGCCGGATTGGTGGTGCTGTCCGTGGTGTGGCTGGCCAGTGTCGGCCCGCGCCTGCATCTGGGCGGTGAGCGGGTGGAAATGGTCAACGGCGTGCCGGTGTATCACGTCGCCGTGGTGCATGACCGCGCCGTGGCCCTGCGCCGCCAGCCGGACCCGGCGGCCGAGGCGCTGGCCACGGTGGCCATCGGCACGAAACTGACGGTCCACAAGACGCTGTGGCACGGCTTCCAGCAATGGGTGGAAGTGGAACTGAACGGCCAGACCGGCTACGTGCTGAGTGCGGACGTCGATCTGTCCTGACCGGGCAGCAGGGCTGGGGCTTCGTCCTTCAAATCCACCCCGCTCAGCTTCAGCCGCCGCATCTCGCGCACCAGCCAGATCAGCTTGTGCGCGGCCCCGGGTAGCGGCAGCCCCTCCGGGCGGATGTTGGACAGGCAGTTGCGCTCGGCATCGGTGCGCCCCGGCTGCGGCTGCCAGGTGATGTAGGCACCCAGACTGTCCGGCGTGGACAAGCCGGGGCGCTCACCGATCAGCACCACCACGCCATCCGCCCCCAGCGCCGCGCCAATCCCGTCGCCCAGCGCCACGCGCCCCTGCCGGGCAATCACAATCCCGGCCCCCGGTTCCAGCGCCGGCACCACCAGCGCCAGCAACCCCGCCGCATGGCGCTGCACCGCCAGCGCCGACAGCCCGTCGCAGACCACAAAGGCGAGTTTGCCGGGCGCGGGTGCGGCGGCAAGCCGCGCGGCCTCGCCCTCGGCCAGCGTGCGGCCCAGATCCGGGCGCAGCAGATAGGTTTGCCGGTCTGCGCAGGCGCTGCGCGCCGTGCGCGATGTCAGGCCGAGGGCTGCCAGTTCAGTTTGCAGCGCCGCCACGTCGAGTTCGGTATGCACCGCATCGCGCGCCGCCGCGTGCGCCGCCTGAAACGCCAGATGCGCCGCAGTCGGCAACCCGTTGCCCGCCCGGCCCAGCGCCACGCGCGCGGCGGTGTAGCGGCGCAGGTCGCGCCACAGCGCCGGTGGTTCGCTCACGCCCATGGCTCGCTCATGCCCATGGCTCGCTCATGCCAATCCCGCCAGTGCCGGGGCGAGGCGCGCCGGGATGCGATCCGGCGTGGCCCCGCCTGCCAGCCCCATCCGCTCCAGCCACGCCTCGAACTCCGGGGCCGGGCGCAGGTTCAGCGCGGCGCGCACATACAGCGCGTCGTGAAACGACGTGCTCTGGTACGACAGCATGATGTCATCCGCCCCCGGAATACCCATCACGAAGTTCACCCCCGCCGCGCCCAGCAGGGTCAACAGCGCGTCCATGTCATCCTGATCGGCCTCGGCGTGGTTGGTGTAGCAAACATCCACCCCCATCGGCACGCCGAGCAGCTTGCCGCAGAAATGGTCTTCCAGCCCGGCGCGGGTGATCTGCTTGCCGTTGTACAAATACTCGGGGCCGATGAACCCCACCACCGTATTGACCAGCAGCGGCGCATAGGCCCGCGCCACCGCATAGGCCCGCGCCTCGATGGTTTGCTGGTCCACACCGTGATGCGCGTTGGCCGACAGCGCGCTGCCCTGCCCGGTTTCAAAATACATCACGTTGTCGCCCACCGTGCCGCGCTTCAATGACAGCGCCGCCGCGCGCGCTTCGGCCAGCAACCCCAGTGTCACCCCGAAACTGCGATTGGTCGCCTCGGTGCCGCCGATGGACTGAAATACCAGATCCACCGGCGCGCCGCGCTCCATGCAGCGCAGCGTGGTGGTCACATGCGCCAGAATGCAGGTCTGCGTCGGGATGTCATAGCGGCTGCGCACCTGGTCCAGCAGATGCAGCAGCGTGGTGGTGGCATCCAGTGAATCGGTGGCCGGATTGACCCCGATCACCGCGTCCCCGGCCCCCAGCAGCAATCCGTCCAGCGTCGAGGCGGCGATACCCTGCGGGTCGTCGGTGGGGTGGTTGGGCTGCAACCGCACCGCCATGCGCCCCGGCAGGCCGATGGTGTCACGGAACGCGGTCACCACACGGCAGTTGCGGGCGATGGCAATCAGGTCCTGCAAGCGGCAGATTTTCGACACCGCGGCCACCATTTCGGGCGTCAGTCCGGGCCGCAGCGCGGTCAGCGTCCCGGTATCCGCCGCCAGCAAAAAATCCCGCAACCCGCCCACGGTCAGGTGCGCGACGGGGGCGAAGCTGTCCGGGCTGTGGCCATCCAGAATCAGCCGCGTCACGTCATCGGCCTCGTACGGCACCACGGCTTCGTTCAGGAAATGCCGCAACGGCAACGCCGCCAACGCACACTGCGCCGCCACCCGTTCACTGGCCGAGTCCGCAGCCAGCCCCGCCAGCGCATCGCCCGACCGCGCCGGCGTGGC
>CAIPHQ010000591.1 GCA_903864895.1 uncultured Rhodospirillales bacterium | reverse complement strand
GCTGCGGATTCTGGACAGCAAGGACGCTGGCGACAAGGCGCTGGTGGCAGGCGCCCCCACCATCATTCCGCATCTGACCGAGGCGGCGGCCACGTTCTATGCCCGGCTGAAGGAGCATCTGGCCCGCTTCGGCGTGCCGTTCGTGGAAAACCCGCGCATCGTGCGCGGGCTGGATTACTACAACCACACCGCCTTCGAGTTCGTGACCACCGCACTCGGCGCGCAGGGCACCGTGATGGCGGGCGGGCGCTATGATGGGCTGGTCGAGGAAATGGGCGGCCCGTCCACGCCGGGCGTGGGCTGGGCGGCGGGGGTGGAGCGGCTGTCGCTGCTGCTGGCGCAACCGCCTGCCGCGCCGCGTGCGGTGGCGGTGATCCCGGTGGGGGAAGCGGCGGAGGCGGCGGCGCTGGATGTGCTGTCGGCGCTGCGCCGTGCCGGGATTCGGGCCGAGATGGGCTATCGCGGCAATCTCAAGCGCCGCATGGAGCAGGCCAACAAGCGCAACGCGCGGGCTGCGGTGATTCTGGGTGAGGCGGAACTGACGCGGGGTGCCGCGCAGGTGAAGAACCTGATCACCGGCGAGCAGGCCGAGGTGGCGCTGGCAGGGCTGGCCGCGCACCTGTCATGAGCCTCGACGACAAACTGGACCGCATCGTCTCGCGCGCCGAGGAACTGCGCGCGCTATTGGGTGAGGGCATCGGCGGCGAGGCCTATGTGAAGGCCTCCCGCGAGCTTTCCGAACTGACGCCGATCGAGGAGCGCATCGGCGAGTTGCGCGCCGCCGAACTGTCGTCGCGTGAGGCCGAGATGATGCTGGCCGACCCGGAGATGAAGGAACTCGCCGAGGCCGAACTGTTCGAGTTGAAGGACAGGATTCCGGCGTTGCAGCAGGCGATTCGCATCGCGCTGCTGCCCAAGGACGAAGCCGATGCGCGCTCGGCCATTCTGGAAATCCGCCCGGCGGCGGGCGGTGATGAGGCGGGGCTGTTCTCGGCCGAGTTGTTCCAGATGTACCAGAAATACGCCGCCAGCCAGGGCTGGCGCTTCGAGGTGCTGGAATACGAGGACACCGGGCTGGGCGGCATCAAGGGCGCGATGGCGGACATCAATGGCCGCAACGTGTTCGCCCGGCTGAAATACGAATCGGGCGTGCATCGCGTGCAGCGCGTGCCTGCGACCGAAAGCCAGGGCCGCATCCATACCTCCACCGTCACCGTCGCCGTGCTGCCGGAGGCGGAGGAGGTGGATGTGGACATCAACGAGGGTGATCTGCGCATCGACGTGTACCGTGCCTCCGGCGCGGGCGGGCAGCACGTGAACAAGACCGACAGCGCGGTGCGCATCACCCACATCCCCACCGGCATCGTGGTGGCGATGCAGGAGGAGCGCAGCCAGCACAAGAACCGCGCCAAGGCGATGAAGATTCTGCGCTCGCGCATGTACGAGCAGCAGCGCAGCCGCATCGACGCCACGCGGGCGGCTGACCGCAAGTCGCAGGTGGGCACCGGCGATCGCAGTGAGCGCATTCGCACCTACAATTTCCCGCAGGGCCGCGTGTCTGACCACCGCATCAACCTGACGCTGTACAAGATCGACCGGGTGATGCAGGGCGAACTGGATGAGTTCATCGATGCGCTGACCGCCGAAGACATGGCCGCCCGCCTCGCCGAGCAGGAATGATCGCCGCTGACGCCATCCGGCGCGGTGCGGTGGCGCTGGCGGAGGCAGGCATCGAGGACGCGCGGCGGGAGGCGCGGCATTTGCTGCGCCTGTTGCTGGGCCGCGAGATCATCGACCCGGCGGATGAAGTGGACGCCGCGAAGTTCGAGGCGCTGCTGCGCCGCCGTGCGGCGCGGGAACCGATGGCGTTTCTGCGCGGGCGCGAAGGCTTCTGGACGCTGGATCTGGAGGTCTCACCCGCCACATTGATCCCGCGCCCGGATACCGAGACGTTGATTGAGGCGGCGCTGGCGGCGCGGCCGGATCGCGGCGCGGTGCGGCGGGTGCTGGATCTCGGCACCGGCACCGGCGCGCTGCTGCTGGCGGCGTTGCGCGAATTTCCGCAGGCCTTTGGCGTGGGGGCCGATCTGGCTCCGGGCGCGGCGGCGCTGGCGGCGCGCAATGCGGCGGCCAATGGGCTGGCCGGGCGGGCCGCGTTCCTGTGCGGGCGGTGGGCAAGTTCGCTTTCGGGTATATTCGATCTGGTGCTGTCCAACCCGCCCTATATTCCGGCCGCTGCGATTGCCGGGTTGATGCCGGAAGTATCCGCCTGGGAACCGGCACTGGCGCTGGATGGCGGGGTGGACGGGCTGGACTGTTACCGGGCGATTCTGGCCGATCTGCCGCGCCTGTTGGCACCCGGCGGGCTGGCGGTGCTGGAATTGGGCGCGGGGCAGGCATGCGAGGTGGGCGATCTCGCGCGCGCCGCCGGGTTCACATCGCTGGAATTGC
>CAIPHQ010000590.1 GCA_903864895.1 uncultured Rhodospirillales bacterium | reverse complement strand
TCGGCGGCGGCCAGCCCGTTCAGCGTCAGCAGGCCCAGGCTGGGCGGGCAATCGATCAGCACGAAGCTGGGCGGCGGCTGACCCACGCCGCGCCGCAGCGCATCGCGCAGCCGGAATTCACGCCGCGCCTCGCCCACCAGTTCCACCTCCGCCCCCGCCAGATCCGGGTCGGCGGGGATCAGCCACAGATTCGGAACGAAGGTGGCGCGCGGCGCAGCCGCCAGATGGTCTTGATCCGTGAGCAACCGGTAGGTGCCGTTGCGCCGGTCGCTGCGCGCCAAGCCCAACCCGGTCGAGGCATTGCCCTGCGGGTCCAGATCGATCAGCAACACGCGCTCCCCAGAGGCTGCCAGCGCGGTGGCCAGATTGATCGCTGTCGTGGTCTTGCCAACACCGCCCTTCTGGTTGGCGATGGCGAGAATGCGCGGCGGCGCCGCACTATTTGCGGCGTTATCAGGTGGCGGGTGCAACACGGCTGATCTCGCTGATGCGGAGGAGCGTCGCCTCCGGGCTGGTCCGGCTGGGGAAACGCTCTACCCGCATGTGCCACTCACGGGCGGCTGCGGTCAATTCATCCTCCGCAGTGCGGCCCTTCGGGAACAGGCAAACCCCGCCCGGGGCCAGCAGCGGCGCGGCCAACGCCAGCAAATCCGTCAGCGGCGCCAGCGCGCGGGCGGCCACCACTGGCAGGGGTGGCAGCGTCAGCGACTCGGCGCGCACGGCATGCACCTCGGCATTGGCACCGGTCACACGCACTGCCTCACGCAGAAATGCCGCCTTGCGCTGGTCGGATTCCACCAGATGCACATGCCATCCGGTGGTCAGTGCCAGCACCAATCCGGGAAATCCGGCACCTGCGCCCAGATCGGCCAGCGCCCCCGGCGGGTCCGGCAGCAACGGGGCAAGCTGCGCCGAATCGAGCACATGGCGCTGCCACACATCTGCCTCGCTACCGCGCCCAATCAGATTGATCCGCGCATTCCAGCGCAACAGCAGCGCCGCATATGTCCGCAGGCGTTCCACCGATTCGGCGGGGACGCCGCCGGCGTGTTTCACGTGAAACGCTCGCCGCCCTGTTGACGCCGGACATGCGCACTCAGCGCCGCCACCGCCGCCGGGGTCATCCCCTCGATGCGAGCGGCCGCCCCCAGCGAGGCGGGCATCTGGGCCAACAGTTTGGCACGGATTTCCGCCGACAGGCTGCCGACGGCGGCGTAGTCCAGATCGGTCGGCAGTTCCATCGCCTCCTCCCGGCGGAACGCGCGAATTTCCGCCTCCTGCCGCGGCAGGTAATTGGCATACAGCGCATCGGCGGTCAGCATCTCCAGCACGCGGGGCGCAAGTTCGCGCAACCACGGCACCTGCAAGGCCAGCCAATCGCGCGGCACATCCGGCGTGGCCAGCAAGTCCATCAGCGTGCGGCGCTGGCCATCCTGCCGCACGGCGGCACCGGATTGCTGCACCACTGCCTGCGGCAGGCTGACCGTGGCGGCCCGGGCGCGGGCGTCCTCCAGTGCCAACTGAAACGCTCCGAACGCCGCCGCGCGTGCGGGGCCCACACAGCCCAGCGCCATGGCCCGGCGTGTCAGCCGCAGATCGGCATTGTCGGCCCGCAGCGACAGCCGGTATTCGGCGCGTGAGGTGAACATCCGGTACGGCTCGCTGACGCCATGTGTCACCAGATCATCCACCATCACGCCGATATAGGCCTCGGCCCGATCCAAAAGCAGCGCCTCGCCACCCGCACTGCGGCAAGCCGCGTTCAACCCGGCCAGCAGGCCCTGACCCGCCGCTTCCTCATATCCGGTGGTGCCGTTGATCTGCCCGGCCAGAAACAGGCGCGGCAGACGTTTCACTTCCAGCGTCGCCGACAAGGCGCGCGGATCGACATAGTCATATTCCACCGCGTAGCCGGGCCGCAACACCCGCACCCGCTCCAGCCCCGGAATGGTGGCCAGAAACGCCTCCTGCACCTCGGCGGGCAGGCTGGTGGAAATGCCGTTCGGATAGACCGTGTCGTCGTCCAGCCCCTCCGGCTCCAGAAAAATCTGGTGCCGCTCGCGCTCGGGGAACCGCACCACCTTGTCCTCGATGGAGGGGCAATAGCGCGGCCCGCGCCCGGCCAGATGCCCGCCATACACCGCCGACAGATGCAGGTTCTGCCGGATCAGGTCATGCGTGCGCGGGCCGGTCGCGGTGATGCGGCAGACGACCTGCGGATTATCGATCGACGTGGTCAGCGTGCTGAACGGTTCCGGCACCGCATCGCCCGCATCCGCGGGCAATCCCTCCCAGTCGATGCTGCGCTTGTCGAGGCGCGGCGGCGTGCCGGTCTTCAGCCGCCCAAGTGGCAATGCCAAGGCCGAAAGTGCCTCGGCCAGCCCGACCGACGGTGCCTCGCCGGCCCGCCCGGCCGGGGACTGCACCGGGCCGGTGTGGATCACGCCGCGCAGGAACGTGCCGGTGGTGATCACCGCCGCCCCACAGCGCAACACCGTGCCATCGCCGGCAATTACGCCGCTCAACGCGCCATCGGGGCCGATCTGCAACCCTTCCGCCGAGCCCTCACGAATCTCCAGATTGTCCTGCCCGGCCAGCAGCGTTTGCATCGCCCGGCGATACAGCGCCCGGTCGGCCTGCGCGCGCGGCCCGCGAACCGCCGGACCCTTGCTGCGATTGAGCAGCTTGAAATGGATGCCCGCCATGTCTGCCGCGCGGCCGATCAGCCCGTCGAACGCATCCACCTCGCGCACCAGATGGCCTTTGCCGATGCCGCCGATGGCCGGATTGCAGGACATCTCGCCGATGGTGGCGCGGCGATGAGTCAGCAGCAGTGTGCGCGCCCCCATGCGCGCCGCCGCCGCCGCCTCACAGCCGGCATGGCCGCCGCCGATCACAATCACGTCGTACGCCAAGGTCACCGTCCCTATCCCGAAGCCGCGCACCGCGCGAAGCCTACTTGCCGATGCAGAATTGGCCGAACACGGCGTCCAGAACCGCCTCGGCCCCCACCTGCCCGGTCATACGGCCCATCTCATACAACGCCGCGCGCAAATCCTCGCCGCGCAATTCCGGCAAGGCCGCCTGCGCCGCCTGCTGCAACCGCGCAAGGGCTGCCGTCAATGCGGCCCGATGCCGTGCCCGCGTCAGCGCAGGCGGACCTGCCAGACCGGCCAGTTCATGTGCGGCGTCCACCAGACGCTGACGCAGGGCGGGCAGACCGTCGCCGGTCAGCGCGCTGACCCACAGCACGTCTGCAGGTCTGTTCTCCACAAGATCCGCCTTGTTCTGCACCACCAGACGGCGGGCCGAACCGGGCAGAGCCGCCTCGGCGCTGCCTGCCTCGTCTGCCGCAGCGCCGCGCACCTCGATCACCAGATCGGCCATCGCCGCCCGCGCCCGCGCGCGCCGCACGCCTTCCTGCTCGATCGGGTCCGACGCCTCGCGCAGCCCGGCCGTGTCCAGCAGCGTCACCGGCACGCCGCCCAGCACCACCCGCACCTCCAGCACGTCGCGCGTGGTGCCGGCCAGCGGCGAGACAATTGCCACATCCCGCTCGGCCAACGCATTGATCAGCGTGGACTTCCCCGCGTTGGGCGGCCCGGCGATGGCAAACACCAGCCCGTCGCGAAGTTTCTCGCCACGATGTCCGTCATCCAGATGCGCCGCGATCTCTGCGGTCAGCCGTGCGAGGTCGCGCGCCCCCTCGGCCACCACGCTGTCCGGCAAATCCTCATCCGGAAAATCGATCAGCGCTTCCTGCCACGCCAGCATCCGGGTCAGGCGCGCCGCCCAGCCGCGATAAATATCGCCCAGCGCGCCGCCCAGTTGCGCCAGCGCCTGTTTGCGCTGCGCCTCGGTCTCCGCTTCGACCAGATCGGCCACCGCCTCGGCGGCCAGCAGGTCCATCCTGCCGTTCAGGAACGCCCGACGGGTGAACTCGCCGGGCTCCGCCGGGCGGGCACCAGCAGCCACCAAAGCGGCTGCCACACCCTGCACCACGGCGCGTCCGCCATGCAGGTGCAACTCGGCACTGTCCTCGCCGGTGTAACTGGCGGGAGCCGGGAACCACAGCACCAGTGCCCGGTCCAGCACGCCGCCCTCCGCATCGCGCAAAGGTCGCAGTGCTGCCAATCGGGGCACCGGACGCCGCCCGGCCAGCGCGTCGAGCACCGCACCAGCGTGCGGCCCACTCAGCCGCAGCACCGCCACCGCCGCCCGTCCGGCGCCGGACGCCACCGCAAAGATCGTGTCTGCCTCGCCCCGCATCGTGGGCCGCTCCTCAAACCGCGCGCGGTGGCAACAGCAACGCGGTGGCCCGCCCGCCCGCCACCAGATGTCCGGCCAGCACCGCATCAACATCCGATGTCGATTCGATTTTGTACCAGACACCCTCCGGGTAGACCACCAGACACGGCCCCAGTTCGCAACGATCAAGACACCCGGCCATGTTGATCCGCACCCCGGCAATCCCGAGTTCCTTGGCCCGCACCTTCATGTAGTCGCGCAGCTTCTCCGACCCCTTGGCCGCGCAGGAGCCGCGCGGGTGCCCATCCGGCCGCCGGTTGCAGCACACGAACACGTGCGCGTCGAAATACGGCGGCGGATCATCGTCATGGCGCGGCATCGGTGCAACTCCCACGGCGGCACCGGCAAGGACTGTGACCCGGCACCCCAACGGGGCCAACATCGCAGCGCAGCACGTCCGCCGCCAGCGTCCAAACGGCCGGGGACCGGCCACCGGGCGTGCACAATACCCAACCACAGGCCGGACGCCGGGGTTCTGCCACCTGCCACCTTGACAGCGGCGCGCGCCAGGTCTGGCATCCGTCTGCCGCGCGCCCGTGCGGCCGTTCCGCCCCGTGTCCGGCGTATAAAGGCATCGCGTGCCGCAACTCTCACTGCACACCCCGGCCGGCGACCTGACCGTCTCGGAAGATGATGGTGCCATCGTCGCGCTCGACTGGGGATGGGGCCGCGACCAGACCGAAACCGCACTGCTGGTGCAAGCCCGCACGCAGTTGCACGCGTATTTCGACGGCGGCCTCACCGAATTCAACCTGCCGCTGGCACCGCAGGGCAGCGCCTACCGCCAGCGCGTCTGGGAAGCCCTGCAACGTATCCCCTATGGCGCCACCCGCACCTACGCCGAAATCGCCCTCGCCGCCGGCGGCAGCGCGCGGTC
>CAIPHQ010000589.1 GCA_903864895.1 uncultured Rhodospirillales bacterium | reverse complement strand
GCACCGGGGCGCCTCGCCATCCACCAGGCGGGCCCCTTCCCCCCTCAGGGCTTCGGAAAGCAGGAAATGGGGGGCGCCTGGGTGCATCAAGGCGGTGGGGTGGAACTGCACGAATTCCATGTCGCGCAGCAGCGCCCCGGCCTCCCAGGCCATGGCCAACCCATCGCCGCGGGCGCCCTCGGTGATCAGACAGCCCGCCGGGAAGATGCCGGTAGGGTGGAACTGCACGAATTCCATGTCCTGCGCGGGCAGGCCGGCACGAAGCACCATGCCGCCGCCATCGCCGGTGCAGGTGTGCGCCGAGGTGCACGACAGATAGGCGCGGCCATAGCCGCCGGTGGCCAGCACCGTGCTCTGGGCGCGGAAGCGATGGATGGTGCCGTCTTCAAGGCACCATGCCAGCACGCCGCGGCAGACGCCCTCGTCGTCCATGATCAGGTCGAGCGCGAAGTATTCCACGAAGAATTCCACTTCGTGCTTCAGGCTCTGCTGATACAGCGTGTGCAGGATGGCGTGGCCGGTGCGGTCGGCGGCGGCACAGGCGCGCATGGCGGGCGACTTGCCGTACTCTTTCATGTGGCCGCCGAACGGGCGCTGGTAGATGCGCCCATCCTCGGTGCGGCTGAACGGCACGCCGAAGTGTTCCAGTTCGTAGATCGCCGGAATCGCCTCGCGGCACATGTATTCAATGGCGTCCTGATCGCCCAGCCAGTCCGACCCTTTCACGGTGTCGTACATGTGCCAGCGCCAGTCATCCTCACCCATGTTGCCGAGCGCCGCACCGATGCCGCCCTGAGCGGCCACAGTGTGGCTGCGGGTGGGGAACACCTTGGTGATGCAGGCGGTTTTCAGCCCCGCCGCGCCCATGCCGAGCGTGGCCCGCAACCCGGCCCCGCCAGCGCCCACCACCACCACGTCATAGGTGTGGTCGATCACCGTGTAGGCGCCCAGGCTGGGCTTGCTGATCGCGTTCATGGGTGCTCCGTGCAGGATCGGCCGCACTGGGCGGCGCAGAAATTCAACCGGTGAAGGCCAGCTTCAGGGCCGCCATCACCGCCATCAGCCCCAGCAGCCACACCACGCCCTTCATGAGCACCAGCGCCAGCATCCGGGTCTTCTCGGTGTGGATGTAGTCTTCCATCACCACCTGCAACCCCAGCTGCATGTGATGAAAGGTCACCAGCACCAGCGCCAGCAGCAGGGCGGCATTGATGGGATTGGCGGCCCAGTGCGCCACATCGGCGCGGGGCATCCCGGCCAGATGCAGGCAGGCATAGACGAACCACAGCGTCAGCGGCACCAGCGCCACTGACGTGACGCGTTCGGCCCACCAGTGACCGGTGCCGGATTTTGCCGCGCCCAGGCCGCGCACGCGCCCCAACTGGCTGCGCATCACCCGCACGGTCGGGGCTTTCGCGGTTCCGCTCATCGGGCGACTCCTAAAGCTGGGTGGCCAGCGCAATCCAGGTCAGCAGCGTCAGGATCGCGGTCAGGCCGAACACGGCCCATGTATTGCGGATCGACTCGGCCTTGCCGAAGCCATAGCCGGCGTCCCACAACAAATGCCGGATGCCGGAGCAGAAATGATACCACAGTGCTGTGGTCCAGCCGAGCAGCAGCAGCACCCCGAACCACGAGCGGATAAAGCCGGATACGGTGGCGTAGGCGCCATCCGACGTGGCTGCGGCGGCCAGAAACCACACCAGCAGCAACGTGCCCGCCGACAGCGCCACGCCGGTGACGCGATGAAAAATGGAACCGGCCATCGAGACCGGCCATTTGTAGGTTTGCAAATGCGGCGACAGCGGGCGGCGCACCAAGCGCCCGTCGGAGGCGCGGGCCACCATCAAGGCATCGCGAACATCGGTCATGCGCGGCGAACTCCAGACATCCGGCAGGTGCGTGCGACTGCTCTAGTCCTGCTGCCCCAGAGGGTCAACGCGACCAATGGGCCGGGGCTTGCGGCAGTGCAGCATAAAATGGCGGGACGGCCATGCGTCAGCCGCCGATCTTGAGTCCTGCGACGCCCGCCAGAATCAGGGCGACACACATCACCCGGATTGCGGTCAGCGGTTCGCCTTCCAGCGCGATGCCCCAGATCAGTCCGCAGGCGGCACCGATGCCGGTCCAGACGGCATACACGGTGCCCATGGGCAGCACGCGCAGCGACTGCGACATGCACCACAGGCTCGCCGACATGGCCACCAGACACCCCCCTGCCCACCAGAGGCGCGTGAAGCCATCCGAGCGTTTCAGCAGGATGACCCACGCCGCTTCCAGCAGACCGGCTATCGCCAGCCAGACCCAGGGCGATGGGCCGCTCATGCGGCCTTGCGCCCGATCAGGCCCTGCGCCACCAGCGTCTCGGCAATCTGCACGGCGTTCAGCGCGGCACCCTTGCGCAGATTGTCGGACACGCACCAAAACGCCAGGCCGTTGTCCACGGTCGGGTCACGCCGCAGGCGGCTGACATAGGTGGCATCCTCACCCTGGCATTCGACCGGGGTGATGTAGCCGCCGTCCTCGTGATGGTCGAACACGGTCACGCCGGGGGCTTCGCGCAGCAGGGCACGGGCTTCTTCCACCGTCACCGGCAGTTCGAATTCCACGTGCACCGCTTCCGAATGGCCGATGAACACCGGCACGCGCACGCAGGTCGCCATTACCTTGATATCCGGGTCGAGGATCTTGCGGGTCTCGACCGACATCTTCCACTCTTCCTTGGTGGAGCCGTCGTCCATGAACTTGTCGATATGCGGGATGCAGTTGAAGGCGATCTGCTTGGTGAAGATCTCCGACTTGATCGGGTCGTTCACGAAGCCCGCCTTGGTCTGCGTGTGCAATTCGTCCATGCCTTCCTTGCCCGCGCCGGACACGGACTGGTAGGTGGCCACCACCACGCGCTTGATGCGGAAGCGGTCGTGCAGCGGCTTCAGCGCCACCACCATCTGGATCGTCGAGCAATTCGGGTTGGCGATGATGCCGCGCTTGATGCGGTGCAGCGCCTGCGGGTTCACCTCGGGCACCACCAGCGGCACATCATGGTCCATGCGGAACTGGCTGGTGTTGTCGATGACAATGCAGCCCTGTGCCGCCGCGCGCGGGGCATGAATGGCCGACACCGACGCGCCGGGGCTGAACAGCCCGATGTCCCAGCCGGTGAAGTCAAACG
>CAIPHQ010000588.1 GCA_903864895.1 uncultured Rhodospirillales bacterium | reverse complement strand
CGCTGATCGTCAAGGAACCCATCGGCGTCGTCGGCCTTGTGCTGCCGTGGAATTTCCCGCTGCTGATGGCGGCATGGAAACTGGCCCCGGCGCTGGCCGCCGGATGCTGCTGCATCGTCAAGCCAGCCGAACAGACGCCGCTGTCCGTCATCCGTCTGGCCGAACTGGCTGCGGAGGCAGGCGTGCCGCCCGGCGTGCTCAACGTGCTGCCTGGCTATGGAGAGACCACCGGGCAGGCGATCGGCCGCCACAATGATATCGACGCGGTGTCGTTCACCGGGTCCACCGAAATCGGCGCCATGTTCCTGCGCTACGCCGCCGACAGCAACATGAAGACCGTCGGGCTGGAAATGGGCGGCAAGAGCCCGCTGATCGTGCTGGAAGACGCGCGCATCGACGACGATTTCGTCAACTCGGTGGTCATGGCCGCATGCTGGAACGGCGGGCAGAACTGCTCGGCCAACATGCGCCAGATTGTGCATGCCTCGCGGCGGGAGGAATTCGTCTCCCGCGTGCAAGCGCGCATGGAAAGTCTGGTGATCGGCAACCCGTTCGACCCGGCCACCGAAATCGGCGCCATGATCACCGCCGAGCATCGCGCCCGCGTGCTGTCCTATATCGGCAAGGGTGCGGCCGAGGGCGCGCGCCTCGTCACCGGCGGGTCGGCATTGGCGGATTGGCCGGGCTTCTGGGTGCAACCGGCGCTGTTCGACGGGGTTACGCCCGCCATGACCATCGCGCGTGAGGAGATTTTCGGCCCGGTGCTGGGCGTGATGTCCTGCACCACGCCCGAGGAAGCGCTGGCACTGGCCGCCGATACCGAATACGGGCTGCACGCCACCATCTTCACCCGCGACATCGACCGCGCCATATCGCTGGCACGGCGCATTCCGGCGGGCACGGTGGCCATCAACAAGTTCAGCGAAGGCGACATAAAGACGCCGTTCGGCGGCTACCGCAAATCCGGTTCGCTCACCCGCGACAACGGCACCGAGGCGATGGAACAATACCTGCAAATCAAGACCATCTGGATCGAGGTCACCCCTGCCGTCTAGCGCCCCTCCGCCCGTGCTGCGCCTGCACCCCGCCGACCCGCTCGGCGTGGCGCTGGCCGATCTTGCGCCCGGCGATGCCACTGGCCTCGCCGGGGTTGCGGCACGGCAGGCCATCCCGCGCGGCCACAAGATCGCGCTGCGGGACATCGCGGCGGGCTCGGCGGTGCTGAAACTCGGGCATCCCATCGGGGTGGCGGCGGCGGATATCCCGGCGGGCAGCCACATCCACAGCCATAATCTGCGCTTCCAGCCATCCGCCCCGGCGCACACCGCCCCGGCCAACGCGCCGCCCGCCCTGCCCGCCCCCACGGGCGCCACGTTTCTGGGCTATCGCCGCGCCGATGGCCGCGTGGGCACACGCAACATGCTGCTGGTGCTGTCCACGGTGAACTGCTCTGCCACGGTCGCCCGCCAGATTGCCGCGCAATTCCGTGCCAGTGTGGACCTGTCCGAATACCCCGGCATCGACGGCGTGGTGGCGCTGACCCACAAGGAAGGCTGCTCGGTGCGTGCCAACGGGCCGGGCATGGACATGCTGCGGCAGACACTGGCCGGTTATGCCAGCCACCCGAATGTCGGCGGCGTTCTGGTGGTGGGGCTGGGCTGCGAGGACAACAACGTCGAAAGCTTCCTCGCCGCCTCCGGCCTGCACGCCTCAGACCGCCTCGCCGTCCGGGTGATCCAGCAGGAGGGCGGCACCGCCGCCACCATCGCTTCCGGCCTCGCCGCGCTGCGCGAGATGCTGCCGCGTGCCGCCGCCGTCCGCGAACCGGTCCCGGCCCGGCATCTGGTGGTCGGCCTGCAATGCGGCGGTTCGGACGGATTTTCCGCCATTTCCGCCAACCCGGCCGTGGGCATCGCCGCCGACTTGCTGGCCGCCGAGGGCGGCACCGCCATCCTGTCCGAAACGCCGGAGATCTACGGCGCGGAAAGCCTGCTGCTGGCCCGCGCCACCGGGCCGGAGGTTACCGCCAAACTCAACGGGTTGATCGACTGGTGGACCGGCCATGCCAGCGAAGACGGCGGGTCGCTGGATAACAACCCCTCCCCCGGCAACAAGGCGGGCGGGATTACCACCATTCTGGAAAAATCCCTCGGCGCGGTCGCCAAGGGCGGCTCCAGCCCGCTGCGGCAGGTCATCGGCTATGGCGAGGCCGCCACGTCGCCCGGCCTCGTGTTCATGGATTCGCCCGGCTACGACCCGGTCTCGGCCACCGGGCAGGTCGCCGCCGGGGCAAATCTGATCTGCTTCACCACCGGGCGCGGCAGTTGCTTCGGCTGCGCGCCGGTGCCGTCACTGAAAGTCGCCACCACCTCGGCCCTGTTCCGCCGCATGGCGGGCGACATGGATATCGACGCGGGCACCGTGGTCGAGGGCAGCGAGACCATCTCCGAGGTGGGTGCGCGCATCTTCCAGTCATGGCTCGACACGGCGTCCGGCACGCGGACAGCCAGCGAACATCTCGGCTACGGCGAGGACGAATTCGCCCCCTGGACCCCCGGCCTGATCTACTGAGGACCGCATGACCCACAGTTTCGACGGCCTGACCCAATACGCCGCTGCCCTGCTGCGCGCCGCCGGGCTGGATGGCGACAAGCCCGATGTCACCGCCCGCCTGCTGGTCAGCGCCGATGCCATGGGCCACGACACACACGGTCTGGCACAGTTGCCGGATTATCTGGACGACATCGCCTCCGGCGCGATGCTGGCCACTGGCGAGCCGGACATTCTCACCGACCGCCCCGCCGCCTGCGTGTGGGACGGCAAATATCTGCCGGGCGTGTGGCTGGTGGACCGCGCAGTGCGCCTCGCCGCGCGGCGCGCCCAAATCCATGGCGTCTGCGCCATCAGCATCCGCCGCAGCCACCATATCGCCTGCCTCGCCACGTTCCTGACCGCCGCCACCGATCAGGGCATGATGGCCGTCGTCGCCTGCAGCGACCCCGCCGAGGCCCGCGTGGCGCCGCATGGCGGGGCCAAGCCGGTGTTCATGCCCGACCCGCTGGCGGTCGGCAT
>CAIPHQ010000587.1 GCA_903864895.1 uncultured Rhodospirillales bacterium | reverse complement strand
GCTGCTGGACGGCATTGTGGCCCAGCCGGCCAGCATGGGCTTTACCAATGTGAAGGACGCGTGCCTGACCAACATGTCCGGCCCCGCAGGCGGCATCAAGACATGCGCCAGCACCAAGACCGGGCAGGACAAGTATCTGTGGTGGGATGCCAAGCACCCCACCGAGCACGGGCATCAGGCCATCGCGGCACAGGCGCTGCTGCAACTGCCGTAGGCGCGCGCGGCAGCGTGGATCGCCGCCGCCTACGCGGCGGCGGCGCTGGGCAGCACCAGCAGGCGGTTGAGGTCCACGAACGGGCCGGCCGACAATGCCGCACGCAAGTCCGCCCATGCGGTCCGGGCATCGGCGATGGACTGGTAGGCGGCGCGCGGCAGGGTGATGCGCTCGATGAGTTTTTCACCCGCCGCCTTGATCTGGCCGAGCGTGATGCTGCCGTCATCGGCCGCGATCAGCCGCAATTCGGTGTCGTCACTGAGCAGGTCGGCGTTGCCGCTGCGGATGATGGACAGTTTCAGCAGTTCCAGCGTGATGTCATCGAGCCCCGCTTCGGCGGCGATGAGTTTCTCCGCCAGCGCCGCCCAGCCGAACACGAGGCGGGGGGTGAGTGTGGCGCCGATGGCCTGCGCAAAGGCGGGGGCGGCGGGGCCGTAGCCGAGCGCGAACGCTTCCTGCGCCTGCGCCTCCATCGCCGCCCATTCCGGCTGGTCGCGCAGCGGGGCGGCCAGAATCCAGTGGCCGCGCGTGTCGTCGATATAAGTCAGGCGCGGGTCGAGGCGGAACAGGCTGGCGCAGTGCGGGCAGGTTTCGCGCTGGAAACTGCCTGCGATGATCTCCGCGCGCAGATCCGGGCGGCGGCCGGCGTTGACGCTCTGCGCGACTGAAAACGCCACGGCTTCGCCGCAGAGCGGGCAGGGGACGTTGAAGGGCTTGAGGACCGACACGGGTTGATTCCTTTTTATGCCGCCACGCCGCGGCTAGACCGGCGGCATCTGCAACTGCTTGATCCAGTGGTTGTCGCCCAGCCAGCCCAGGAAGGCGGCGGCGTAGAGTTCGGCGAACCATTCGCCGTCTGCGCGGAACTGGTAGTTGGAGATGCTTTCGGCGCGCGAGGCGTAGCTGTTCCAGCGGCCATCGCTGTAGGCCTGCTGATAGATCCGCCCGCCGAGCGTGGCCGCCGCAGCGGCACTGGCCCCGCCTTCCCAGACGCCGTCTGCCTTGCCCTTCAGGCGAACTGACTGACACCATTTGACGGCGTCGTGCGCGGCGAGCTGGTTCCAGAGATTTTCGTCGGGGATGGCTGCGGGCGATTCGGCGATCGTCTCGGCGGCGGCCGTGTCCATGGGCAGGCGGTTGCGCAGGATCTTGTCGATGGTGGTATAGGCGGCCATCAGCTTGGCAGCCTTGAGCGTCTTCATGGCGGTGGATCGGGCGGCGTTGACCTCGTTGTCGATATCGGGCGTGCCGTCCGCCGGCCATTCGTCCTGATCGTATTCGGCCCGTTTCTGCTCGGCCTGCTGGATGCCGGCATTGCCGGTGAGTTCCTCAACCGTCACGCCACTGTCGCCCACGCGCTTGGCCTGTGCCCATTTGCCGGGTTGCGGTGAGGCGGTGCCGGAGGACAGCACTTCCTTGAGGTAATGCGCCAGCAGCGGCTTGGGCAGAGTTGGGAAGGCGTCGTAGAAGCCCTTTTCGCGGGCGGCGACCGGGGCGATGGAGTCGGGGAATTCCTGCTTCCAGCCGCCGCGATTGGCATTCTTGCCGTTGGTCTTCATGTATTTCAGCCGGTCATCCACCGCATGGCCGATTTCGTGCAGCGTGGTGTGATTGAAATAGCTGGTCTTGTGTTTGACCCCGCTGTCGCTGGTGATGGTGTGATCCGGGTCGTGCCATTCGCCATCGCTGCCCAGATTGAGCACGATGAGCTTTTCTTGCTCGCCCTTGTAGAACGAGGCCTCACCATCGGGCGGATTGGCGTCGCGACGGATTTCCTTCAGCGAGGTGTTGCCCTTCAGGTGGTCTTCCGGGACCATCTTGAAGCACTCATACAGCCGGGGCAGGGTCTTGCTGTCCAGATCGCCGTTGATGTTGGACAAGCCCCAGCGCGCCTCGATGATCGCCAGCATCTGCTTGCGGTCGGCGGGCTTCTTGCACTTGCTGCCGATGTCCCGGACCCTGTCGTCCAGCGCGCCCACGCCGTCGCTGACAATCAGTTGCTTGAGATTGGTCACGGTGGTCTGGTTCGGGCGGTTGTGCAGCGCCTCGGCAGCGGCATCGGCGCGTTCGCGGGCGGTGAGCTTGACCTGTTCCAGCGCCTCGTATTTCGCCTCGTTGGTGGTGCCCTTCAGGGCGTCGGTCTGCTGCTTTTCCAGAACAGGCACCTGGCGCTGATACACCTCGGCGCCGATGCCGGCCTGGGTGAGCGCCTGGATGTTGGTTTTCAGCCGGGCGATTTCGGCCTGGGCCTTCTGCACGCGGGAGGCCAGCATCTTGTCCGAGACGTTGCCGGTGAAGGCTTTCTTGAAGCGGTCGGTTTTCACGCCCATGGGCGAGGCTCCGGAGGCTGATGGGTCAGGATTGCGGGGCGAGGCTGCGCTGCACCTGGGTGAGTGCGGCGCCGAGCGTGGCGCGCAGGCTGACGGCCACGCCGAAGGAATTCTCGTCGCAGACCATCACCCGGTCATCGGTGGCCAGATGGTTGCTGAGTTCGGCGACGGTCTTGGCCAGTTTGGCGAGGCTGGGCTTGCTGGCCGGGTCGGCCCCGGCCAGGGCTGACATCATGGGCACGCGGAAATCGCCGGTGACGGCGGACAGGCCGTATTCGGCGATGTCGTGCAGGTCGCCGTCATCGGTGGCGAGCAGCGCCTGTTGCAGCGCGGTGATCTGCTGGTTAGCGGTATCCATCGCGTCCTGCCACGCCATGCGTGCAGCGGCGAGGGCTTCCGGCGTGATGGCGGGGCCAGCGGTGTGCGGGTCGATGCCCAGCACGCGGGAGACCCATTGTTCGTTGTCTGGCGAGATCGTGTCGCCCATGCTGACGTTTCCCGGCACGAGATTGGTGCGGGAAACGGTAACGGCTTTGGCGCGGGGCGTGCAAGCACCCCCGGCGCGTTTGGCGGTTTAGTTGTTGGGCAGCAGCGTGACCATGGCGACACCCTGGCTGAGGATGCCGAGTGCCTTGGCAGCGGCCATGCTGAGATCGATGATCCGGGTGCGGGTGCCGGGGCGGTCGGTGATGGTGACGACCACCACACGGTCGGAGTGTTGCAGCTTCACCTTGATCTTGCTGCCCAGCGGCAGCGTGGCGTGGGCGGCGGTGAGGGCGTTCTGGTCGTAGCGGACGCCGCTGCTGGTCATGCGGCCCTGCCAGCGGCTGCCACCATACCATGAGGCGGTGCCGCTTTGCTGCCATGCCGGGGCGCCGGTGGCGGTGTCGGCATACGAAAAATTATCGTCGATGAAGGCGGCGGATTGCACGGTGCCGGTGCCGGCATCTGGCTTCGGGGTAGCGGCGGGCTGGCGGCGGCGGGTGGTGGCCGAGGCGGTGCGCTCGGGCTTGGCAGACGGCTTCACCCGGCTGGCGGTGGCCTGCGGGCGTTTCTGGTCCTGCGTGTGGCCGGCGCGGACAACCTGCGATGAATCGTCCGGCGCAGCGGCGTGGGCGGTGACGGCAAACGCCGCCAGTAGCATCGTGACGAGCATGCCGGGTAAGACCCGGCTGGCGCGTGCGAGCATTGCAAACTCCCTCTTTTTGCGTCCCGGCCAAGACGGCGCCGGAACGTGGGTATGCCGGGACCCTGACGATGCCAAATGGCCCTGCGCCAGACCGCATCATGCGGCACAATTCCATCCCGATCCGCTTGCGCTGGATTGAGGCGGCAATGAGCCTGCGGCAACCGGGGAGTATCCAGCCAACTCTGTGCGGGTTGGTCAACCCCTCAATTGCAGCCGCGGCGTGAACAGTGGGCCGCGTTTCATCATTGGCGTTTGTTCGGCTCAACTTAAATGCCCAAGCAATTGGGCTTAAATAGGGCAAGCTGCGAAGTTACTTTAACTGGAATGGCCGTTGGCCGGAAATTGCGCCCGGCGATTGTGCGTTGCGGAAAATGTGTCAGTTCGCAGAATCCGGTTGCCCGGATGCCCCAGAAAACGGTATATATTCCTGCATGATCGGCGGATCGGGCGCTTCCGGAAGGGGCGGCTGATCCGCCGTTTTCGATTCCTGGGGGCAAATGACGCTGCTGCGCTATGCCGGGGCGGTGCTGGCGCCGCTGGGCCAGACCCCGGCCGCGCACCATCTGCTGCTGCTGCGCGAGCTGGAGCGGCTGGCGGCGGGGCGGGTGGACCGGCTGATGCTGCTGCTGCCGCCAGGCAGTGCCAAAAGCACCTATGCGAGCGTGATTTTCCCGGCCTGGCTGCTGGGGCAGGGCGGCCGGACGCAGATTGTGGCGGCCTGCCACACGGAAAGCCTGGCGGCGCATTTTGGCAGGCGGGTGCGGGCCTTGCTGGCCGAACATGGCGCGGCCGAGGCGGGACTGGCGCGGGATGACCGGGCGGCGGCGCGGTTTGGCACGAAAGCGGGCGGCAGCTACTTCGCCACCGGGGTCCGCGGGCCGGTGATGGGCCGCCGGGCCGACGTGATTCTGATCGACGACCCGATCAAGAGCCAGGCGGAGGCCGACAGTGCGGCGGCGCGGGAGGCGCTGTGGGACTGGTATCGCGCCGATCTGGCCACGCGGCTGAAGCCGGGCGGGCGGATTGTGCTGGCGATGACGCGCTGGCACGAGGACGATCTGGCCGGGCGGCTGCTGGACAGCGGCGATACGTGGCGCTGCGTGCGGCTGCCGGCGATTGCCGAAGCCGATGATCCGTTCCGCCTGCCGGGTGAGGCGCTGTGGCCGGAATGGGAAAATTTGCCTGCACTTGAACGCAAACGCCAGACCGTTGGGCCGCGCGCGTGGGCGGCGCTGTATCAGCAGCGCCCGCAGAGCGACGCCGGCGCGCTGTTCAAGTCCGGACGCATCGGCGTGCTGGACAGCGAGCCCGAGTGCCGCCGCGCGGTACGGGCGTGGGATCTGGCCGCCACGGCCGCGCATGAGGGGCGCGACCCGGACTGGACGGTGGGGCTGAAACTGGCCCGCACCGAGGCGGGCGGCCTGGCCGTGCTGGACGTGCTGCGCCTGCGCGGCGGACCGCTGGAGGTGGCGGCGGCCATCGAGCAGACGGCGAAGCTGGACGGGCGCGGCGTGGCGATTGGCCTGCCGCAGGACCCGGGGCAGGCGGGCAAGCAGCAGGTGGCGTTTCTGACGCAGCGGCTGGCGGGGTTTCGCGTGATGGCCTCACCGGAAGCCGGTTCCAAGCTGCACCGGGCGGGCGCAGCGGCGGCGGCAGTGGAAGCCGGGCAGATGGCGGTGCTGCGCGGGGCGTGGAACCGGGCGTTTCTGGAGGAACTGCGGGATTTTCCGGCAGGCCGGAAGGACGACCAGGTGGATGCGCTGGCGCGGGCGGTGGCGATGCTGGCGGAGGCGCCGGCGCGGCGGGTGCAGGTGGGGATTATTGGGCGGTAGGCTCTTTGAGGGTAACCTCAGCTGGCGCAGTGGACGCAGATGT
>CAIPHQ010000586.1 GCA_903864895.1 uncultured Rhodospirillales bacterium | reverse complement strand
CCAATTCCGCCGAGCATGTGCGTGCCCGCGCGGCCATCAGCCGAATGACGCGAGACGAGCCGGTCGCGGTTACGCGCCAAGTCCTCCGTGAGTATCTGGCTGCAACGACACGGCCTCAGTCCTGGTCCAGGGCGCTCACATTGGCGGAAGCGACCGCCGACACCGTGAGTTTCATGCAACGCTTCACCGTGCTCGACGATGGCCCGCAGGTCTGGAACCGCCTGATGGTCCTGTCACAGCGTTTCACCTTCGGCGGCAAGCAGGTTCACGATGCCAACATCGTTGCCACGATGCTGGCGCATGGCGAAACACGGCTGCTGACGTTCAACGTGGCGGATTTTCGCCGTTTCGATACCCTGATCGAGGTTGTCGCCCCATGACCCGCATCGCCAATGCCCGCGTGATCCGCGCCGCCCGCGGCAACGAACTGTCGGCCAAATCGTGGCTCACCGAAGCGCCGCTGCGGATGCTGATGAACAATCTCGATCCGGACGTGGCCGAAAAGCCCGGCGAACTGGTGGTCTATGGCGGCATCGGCCGGGCGGCGCGCAATTGGGAGTGTTACGACCGCATCGTCGCCAGCCTGCGCGCGCTGGAGGGCGACCAGACCTTGCTGGTGCAGTCCGGCAAGCCGGTGGGCGTGTTCACCACCCATGCCGACGCGCCGCGCGTGCTGATCGCCAACTCCAACCTCGTGCCGCACTGGGCGACGTGGGAGCATTTCCATGAACTGGATCGCAAGGGGCTGATGATGTACGGCCAGATGACGGCCGGGTCGTGGATTTACATCGGCAGTCAGGGAATCGTGCAGGGCACCTACGAGACCTTCGTCGAAATGGGCCGCCAGCATTACAACGGCGATCTGGGCGGGCAGTGGATCCTCACCGCCGGTCTGGGCGGCATGGGCGGGGCGCAGCCCTTGGCCGCCGTGTTCGCAGGGGCATCCTGCCTGGCCATCGAATGCCGCCCCAGCAGCATCGAAATGCGGCTGCGCACCGGCTACGTGGACATGCAGGCAGCCAATCTTGATGAGGCGCTGGCCATCATGGAGCGGTCGTGCCGGGAGCGGAAACCCGTCTCGGTGGCGCTGCTGGGCAATGCGGCCGACATCCTGCCGGAACTGGTGCGGCGCGGCGTGCGGCCTGGATGCGTGACCGACCAGACCTCGGCGCACGACCCGGTGAACGGCTATCTGCCGAAGGGCTGGACGCTGGCGGAATGGGAAGCGCGGCGCGAGAGCGACCCCAAGGCGGTGGCCGCCGCCGCCCGCGCATCCATGGCGGGCCATGTGCAGGCGATGCTGGATTTTCACCGCATGGGCGTGCCGACGGTGGATTACGGCAACAACATCCGCCAGATGGCCAAGGAACACGGTCTGGCTGACGCGTTCGACTTCCCCGGCTTCGTGCCCGCCTATATTCGCCCGCTGTTCTGCCGGGGCGTAGGGCCGTTCCGCTGGTGCGCGCTGTCGGGCGACCCCGAGGATATTTACCGCACCGATGCCAAGGTGAAGGAACTGCTGCCAGACAACGCGCATCTGCACCAGTGGCTCGATATGGCGCGCGCCCGCATCAAGTTTCAGGGCCTGCCCGCCCGCATCTGCTGGGTGGGGCTGGGCGACCGGCACCGTCTGGGGCTGGCGTTCAATGACATGGTGGCGCGCGGCGAACTGAAGGCGCCGATCGTGATCGGGCGCGACCACCTCGATTCCGGCTCGGTCGCCTCCCCCAACCGGGAGACCGAGGCGATGCAGGACGGCTCGGACGCGGTGTCCGACTGGCCATTGCTGAATGCACTGCTCAACACCGCGTCCGGTGCCACATGGGTTTCACTGCATCACGGCGGCGGCGTGGGCATCGGCTACTCGCAGCACGCGGGCATGGTGATCGTAGCCGACGGCACCGAGGCGGCGGCGCGGCGCCTGGCGCGGGTGCTGTGGAACGACCCGGCCAGTGGGGTGATGCGCCATGCCGATGCCGGGTATGAGACGGCAAAGGCGTGGGCGCGGGAGAAGGGGCTGAATTTGCCCGCCATCCTGTAGCCACGGCGGCCTGTTGATCTCGATCAAAGCGCGGCGGTGACAAACAGCCGCGTGATGCGGCTGCCTGAACCGGGCGGTGGTACGAGGATTCGACAATGACACGCACGCAAGGCGCTGTGCTGGCTGGAATGCTGGCATTGCTGGCACTGCCGCCTGCACAGGCGCAGGACAAGGCGGCCGGGCAGGCGGTATTCAAGGCACAATGCAGCATCTGCCACTCCACCGAACCCGAACACAACATGGCCGGACCGACGCTGTACGACGTGGTGGGGCGCCGGGCGGGCCATGTCGCGGGATTCGCCTACTCGGACGCCAACCGCAACTCCGGCATCGTCTGGTCGGTGGACACGCTTGACCTCTATCTCACCAGCCCGAAGGGCGTGGTGCCGCACAACGCCATGACCTACGGCGGCGTGAAAGACGCCAGCAAGCGCGCAGACCTGATCGCCTACCTTACCACACTGCGCTGACCGGACCGCGCGAGATGAACCGCGCGGCCTTCTGACAGGAGAACGCCATGAAACGTTTTGCAATATTTGCCGTCCTGCTTGCCGCTGCACCCGGGGCCGCGCTGGCGGCGGATGCCGAAGCCGGGCGCGCCGTGTTCAAGTCGCAATGCTCCACCTGCCATTCCCCGGTGCAGGGCAAGAATGCGGTGGGGCCAAGCCTGTTTGGCATCGTCGGCCGCACCTCCGGCAAGGTGGAAGGGTTCCATTATTCCGAGGCGAACAAGGCGGCGGGGCTGACATGGGATGTCGCCACGCTGGACAAATATCTGACCAGCCCGAAAACAGTCGTTAAGGGCACCATCATGAGTTACGCCGGTGTCAAGGATGACGCCAAGCGCGCCGACTTGATCGCCTATCTGGAAACCCTGAAATAACCTCCTGCTGCCGGGGGCCATTGATCGACATCAATGAGCCCCCAGGCAAATCCACGTCTCGTGCAAGGCGCAATCGACGATTGCCAAGACACAAGGAGACGAGCCGTGTTTCTCCGACCATTTCGCCTGATTCAGGCCTTCGTTCTTGCGGTCATCGGGCTTCTGGCCATCGCTCCGTCAGCCCATGCGGTCCCGAGTTTCGCCTCACAAACCGGCCAGCCCTGCACCGCCTGCCATATCGGCGCTTTCGGCCCGCAGCTGACCGCCTATGGGCGGGCCTTCAAGATCGGCGGCTACACCCAGACCGGCGGCGAGGGGGTGGCGGCGAAGATCCCGCTGGCCGCCTTCATACAGGGTTCCTACACGCACACGCAGGCGGACCAGAATGGCGGTGCCGCGCCCGGCTATGCGGGCAACAACAACTTCGCGCTTGATGCCGTCAGCGTGTTTCTGGCCGGGCGCATCACCGACTATGCGGGCGCTTTCATCCAGACCACCTATGCGGGCGTGGGCAAAAGCTACTTTCTGGACAACAGCGACATTCGCGTGACCACGCCGATTGACATTGGCGATACCAATCTGCGGCTCGGCATGTCGGTGAACAACGGCCCGACCGTGCAGGACCCGTTCAACAGTTCCATGGTCTGGGGGCCTCCGTACGAAGGCTCGTCACTGGCACCGACCCCGGCCTATGAGCCGGTGCTGATGGGCGCGTTTCAGGGCAGCGTGCTGGGTGTGACCGCTTACGGGTGGTACGACAACGCGCTGTATGTGGAAGCCGGTGCCTACAAGACTATGGACGACAAGATCGCCAAGGCGCTGGGCGTGTATGGCGCGCCGGGCACCATGCTGAACCCCGGCCCCTATGTCCGGCTGGCCTATGAATGGGACTGGGGCGGGCAATCGGCCCATGTGGGCATGATCGGGTTGCAGACCGCCATTCAGCCCGGCGGCACGATCGGCTTCGGCACCGACACCTATACCGACATCGCGCTGGACGGGTCGTACCAATGGGTGGGCGACGGCAAGCACACCGTCTCGGTGATCGGCTCATGGACACACGAGCATCAAAACCTGGCGGCCTCGTTCATTCAGGGTCTGGCGTCCAACCAGAACAACACGCTGGACGAGTTCCGCGGCACCGTCAGCTATTACTACAAGAGCACCTATGGCGGGCAGCTTGGCATCAAGGAAATCTGGGGCAACGCGGACGCGCTGTATTACAATGCCAGCCCCAGCGGCAAGCCGAACAGCACCGGCATCATCGCTGAACTGGACTACGTGCCGTTCGGCAAGGATGACTCGTGGAAAAACCCGTGGGCCAACCTGAAACTGGGCCTGCAATACACGTTCTACCCGATGTTCAACGGCACTGCACAGGGTGCGAGCGGCAATAACACCATCTATGCTTTTGCCTGGCTGTCGTTCTGACCACGGCCCACAGCGACAGACCTTGATTGCATCGCGCGCGGGGAACCGCGCGCGATCTGCTGTACCAGCAGGCCCTAAGGTCTGCGGCACACGGCCAAACCAAGATGTGACACGGCCCCGGCCCACCCCACGGCATCTGTGATCGCTGCGGGAATTGAGAATGATTGCACTGGACATGAACCGCCGGTAATACCTTCGGCCGTCGGGTTATTGCAATCATGCCGGTCCGGAACCGGTCAAGAGGCTTTGGCAGATGACGTGGCAAGTTGTTTACGAAGATCAAAATCTCGAAGTTTATTTTCACGACTCGCCTTCGGATTTTCTGCTGGTCGCCTTCAACCCGGCTGGTGCGCCTCTGCCCGGCATGTCGGCCAAGGATGGCCGGGTGTGGGGCGCGCCCGTGGTGGCCAAGCTGAACTGTGGCGGTCTTGGCTTCATGTCCAAGGCTGCGAACTGGTTTCCCGCCGAAAGCGTGGACAAGGCGCTGGAAGCCTGTGCCGAACAGCGCGCCAAGTTCAAGAAGGTCGTCACCTACGGCTGTTCCATGGGGGCTTATGGCGCGCTGAAGCACGCCAGGCGCATCGGCGCCACCTTCACCGTGGCGTTTTCGCCGCAGAACCCGACCCGGCGGGCCAACACGCGCAACACCATCGAGGCACGCAACCCGAAGGCCTATTTCGGGCTCGACCTGTCACCCGATGATCTGGCGGGGCGCAGCTTCATCTTCCACGACCCGCTGGAGACCATCGACAAGGGTACCGTGCAGGACCTGCTGAAGGCGGACGCACAGGGGCTTGTGGTGATTGAAACCCATGCCACCACGCATACCAGCGTACAGCCCTTCGCCTCGACCGGCATGATCGAGCCGGTGTTCCGCGCCTGCATTGCCGATGACCCGAAGCAGTTGTGGAAAATCTGGGCGTTCGCGCGGCGCAACAACCGCATGCGCCCGGCGGCGGTGGCGGTGCAGGCCACGGCCAAACACCCGGCGGTTGCCGAGAAGATCTTCAAGAAGTACCGCCATGTGTTCAACCCGGAAGTGGCCGGTGAGTTCATGATGCAGCTTGTGCAGGGCTGGGCAAAAAAGCAGGACTACGAGAAGGCCAATCAGACCCTGGAAGAAGCTGGAAAGATGATCGGTGCGCACCCGAGGCTGAACAACATGTATTATGAAATGCGTTCCCTGCTGGCGCCACACATCAAGAAAACTTAGGTAGTCGCCATGCTTGGCCTGATGCAAACGTCACCGCTGCTGATCTCGTCCATCATCACGCACGCGGCCCGGCATCATGCCCGTGCCGAAGTGGTCTCCCGCGAGATCGACGGACGGATTGTCCGCACCACCTATGCGGCGCTGGAACGGCGCACGCGGCAACTGGCCAGGGTGTTGCTGGCGTTGGGCGTGCAGCCGGGCGACCGCGTGGCCACGCTGGCGTGGAACACGGCGCGCCATGTTGAAATCTACTATGCCGTTTCCGGCATCGGCGCCGTGTGCCACACGCTCAACCCGCGCCTGAAGCCCGATATCGTCAGCTACATCGCCAACCATGCCGCCGATACGGTGCTGTTTGTGGACCCGAGCCTGACGGGGCTTATCGAAACGGTGGCCGAAAGCGTGGCAGGAACCATCAGGACCGTGGTGGTGATGGCCGATGAAGACCACATGCCGCCGGTGGCGCTGGCCCCGGGCATGCAGCTGCTGTGTTATGAAACGCTGATGGCGGCGGCAGATGCCGACTATGTCTGGCCGGTGCTGGACGAAAATACCGCAAGCGGCCTGTGCTACACGTCGGGTACCACCGGGCTCCCGAAGGGTGTGCTCTACAGCCACCGATCCACCTTGCTGCACGCCTTGTCGGTCAATGGGGCCGACGGGCTGGGGCTGAAGGCGCGGGACCGGATTGCGGCTTTCCTGCAGATGTTCCACGTCCACGCGGGCAGCATTCCGTTTCTGGCCCCGATGGCCGGGGCGGCGCTGCTGCTGCCCGGCCGGTTTCTCGACGGCCCGAACATCACCGCCCTGATGAACGACGAGCGTGCCACAGTGGGCTGGGGCGTGCCGACCATCTGGCTGGGGCTGCTGCGCTATCTGGATGAAATCGGCGAAAAACTGCCCACGCTGCGCCGCGTGGTGGTGGGCGGCTCGGCCGTGCCGCGCCCGCTGCTGGTGCGGCTGGAGCATGAATTCGGGCTGGAAGTGCAGCAGAACTGGGGCATGACCGAATGCGGGCCGCTGGGCACCTACAACCAGCCCACCGCGCAGCATGAGGATCTGGAGGAAGACGCCAAGCTGGATCTTCAGGTCAAACAGGGCAGGGCGCTGTTCGGCGCGGATGTGAAAGTGGTGGACGATGCGGGCCGGGAATTGCCGTGGGACGGCGTTTCGGCGGGCGCGTTGCTGATTCGCGGGCTTTGGGTGATCCGTAACTATTTTGGTCCGGACGCTGCGGCGGGGGCCGGGCCGGATGGCTGGTTCGACACGGGCGACGTGGCCACCATCGACGCCGACGGCTTCGTGCAGATCGTCGATCGCGCCAAGGACATGATCAAGACCGGTGGAGAGTGGATCAGTTCGATGGAACTGGAAGCCATCGCCCGCCAGCACCCGGACGTGGACGACGTGGCGGCGATTGCCGTGCAGCATCCCAAGTGGATGGAGCGGCCCTTGCTGGTGGTGGTGCCCAAGCAGGGGCGCACGCCGGGCACTGCGGAGGTGCGGGCGCATTTCAAGGGCAAGGTGACCGACTGGTCGCTGCCGGATGCGGTGGTGCTGGTGCCGGAACTGCCGCTGGCCGGCACCGGCAAGGTGGACAAGCGCGCGCTGCGCGAGCGCTTTGCCCTGCATCTGCTGACCGGCGAGGAAGCCGCCGCCGCAGGCGAGTGAGGCAAGGACGGGAAGGCCGCATCGCCTTCCCGTTTTGCTGGCGTGCGATTGCCGTAGAAGATTTATTATGTCAACTCATGGCAGCGTGGTTATGGCGCGGTGAAGCCGATTTTGGCGTGCGTGCCGTCGCAGAACGGTTTGTTGGCCGAACCGCCGCAGCGGCACAGATTGGCTTCGCTGACGCGATCCACCGTCCGCCCGGTGCCCGCGCAAATCTCCAGATTGCCGGACACGTGCAGCGGCCCGTTGCGGCGCGGCGCGATGTCCAGCACGCCATCACGCACCGCAAGCGGCTCGGATGGCCGCGTGGCAGGCTCGCCGCTCGCCTTGAACCCGGCGGCGTTGTGCGAGCCGTCACAGTATGGCTTGTGCGCCGAGGCACCACAGCGGCACAGCGTGGCGCGATAGCCGATGGACTCGCCATTCAGCGTCATGTCCGCACGGATGGCATACGGCCCGTTTTCGCGGATATGCGCGGTGTTGACCGGCGGCGCCGCCTCGGCCGGCCCGCCGTCACGCCGCACATAGGTCACGGCACCGGAGGGACAGTTCTGCGCCACCGCCACCAGTGCTTCCACCGGCATCTTGTCCGGGAAGATCCATTCACCCGGCGTGTTGGCCTTGAACACGGCAGGCGCGCCCAGCACGCAGAAGCGGGAGTGGATGCAGCGCACGGTGTTGAAACTCACCTGAATGTGCTCACCCTCCGCCACATCCGGCGCAGCGTCTGCCACCGCCGCTGCGGCCGGAACCGGCGTGGCAGGTGCCGGTTGGGCCGCCTGCGGCGCGGGCGCAGTGCCGCTTGCAGCATATGGCGCGGCAAGTGCCGCGATCTGTCCCGGCACTGCGGCCAGCGCGTGCCCGGCGGGAAACAGCGTGGCGGCGCGCGCGGCAATCTGGGTGATCCGCTCATGCACCACCCGCGCCTCACCGGGGCCTTCCGGCATCCGCCCGACGTCGCGCAGCATGGCAAAGCTCATCCCGGCATTCACGCCCGGATGCTCCGGCCCGGCGGGCAGGCTCATCAGATACTCGGCCACCGGCGCCATCGCCGACATCAGGCCCACCGCCGTATCCAGCCATTGCGCCTTGCCCGGCGCGCCGCTGCCCGTGCGGCCATAGGATGCTGCCAGACAGCGCAGCATGTGGCCGTAGAGCGCATTGGCCACGTCCAGCACCTCGGCGGCATGCGGGTCGCTGACGAAAACCCGGCCCTCCGCCTGCACCGGGTGGCGCATCACCGGGTTGCGCGCGGCGGGCCAGGCCGGGGCGAAGCCGGGGTCGCCGGCCAGCATACGGTCATATTCGTCCCGGATGGCGCGGAAGCGGCTGAAATGGCTGTCCTCGCGATGCTCCGGCGCGCCCTCACCCTGATCGACAATGGTCTGCACCGCCGCCAGCGCGCTGGCCAGATCGCGCACCACGGCCAGCCCCGGCAACGCCATCTCGGGCGGGCCCACCTGCGCCGCAGGATCACCACAGAACAGCACGGCCTCACCCATCTGCGCCGACAGGCCGCGCAACCCATCGCCGATGGCGCGGTACAAATGCCCCACGGTCGCGTAGTCCTGCGCGCTGGGCATCAGCCGCGCGGTCTCTCGGCGGCGGGCGTAGTGCAGCGCGGGCACGAAGGCGGCGCTGTCGACACTGTCGTCACCCTCCGGGCGTTCCAGAAAAATGAAATGATCCAGCGTGGCGCGGTCGAACGGGGCGAGTTCCACTACCACCCCGGACGGGTGGTAGCCGGGCTGCACCGGGAAATTGGGCCGCGCGAAATGCGGTGCCGCCCCAAGCGCGCTGGCCAGATTGGACACCAGCGCCAGATGCGTCATTTCCTCGATGGCGACACCCATCACTTCGCCGCGCCAGCCCGCCACGGCGCGGGCCTGCGCCTCGGTCAATCCCGCACCGGGCGTGCGGCGCAGACTGAACCCGGCGTAGAGATAGCAGCACATGAGGTTGTGCTCGATCTCGGCCGCCTCGGCCAGCAGATACAACAGGTCTTCCCGCGTCTCGACCCGGATGTCCGGTTCCGATGCCGTCATTACCGCCCCCTCGCATGCCATTGCGTAGTTAGATCAGGATTTGGGCCGGTGCGCCCGGATAGATAGCCGGTGCGCCCCTTGCCGCGGCAAAATGGCAAGGGCTAGGCTGACCGCAAGGCGGCGGTCATTGCCGCCATGAGGAACGGCCATGACGCAAATCCGCAGCAGCCACACCGCTGCACGCCGCCGCCCCGGCGTGCTGGGCGTGCATTCGCTGGACCATTTCAGCCTGACCGTGCCCGATCTGGAACAGGCCCGCGTGTTCTACGCCGCGTTCGGGCTGCAGGCGCGGCCGCGCGGCAACACGCTGGAACTCTATACCGAGGGCCACCCGCAATGCTGGGCAGTGCTGACCGAGGGCAAACGCAAGCAACTGCATCATCTGTCGTTCGGCGCCTATGCCGATGATCTGGACTTGTTTCGCGCCAGGCTGGACCGGATGGGCATCGAGCGCATCGACCCGCCCGGCGGCACGGCCAGCAACGGCATCTGGTTCCGGGATTGCGATGGCACGCCCATCGAGATCAAGGCGGCGGAAAAATCCTCGCCGGATGCCAAGTCGCAGCTCGACCTCACCCCTTCCCCGGCCAGCACCCGCAACGCGCCGATGCGTGGCACCACCGCACCGGTGCGCCCGCGCCGTCTGGCGCACACGCTGCTGTTCGCCCGCGACGTACCGCGCAGCACGAAGTTCTACACCGAGGTGCTTGGGCTTGGCCTGTCCGATGGAGCCGCCGATGTGGTGGCGTTCCTGCACGGGGTCCATGGCAGCGACCACCACATGGTAGCGTTCGTGAAATCCGAAGCGCCCGGCTATCACCATAGCAGTTGGGACATGCGTTCGATCCACGACATCGGGCAGGGTGCCATGGACATGGCCGGCCAGGGTTATACCCGTGGCTGGGGGCTGGGGCGGCACGTGCTCGGCTCCAACTACTTCCACTATGTGCAGGACCCGTGGGGCAGTTTCGCCGAATATTCCGGCGATATCGACTACATGCCGGTCGATGGCGAGTGGCAGGCGCAGATGCATTCGCCGGACAACAGCTTCTATCTGTGGGGGCCGAACCCGCCCGACTATTTTACCGTCAACACCGAAGCCGCCTGAGCGGCGCGGATAAAATCAAACAAGATCAAAAGGAAACGCCCATGACCGACAATACCGCCCTGCCCGCCACCCGCCGCCGCGTGCTGCAAGGCGCCCTGGCGGCCGGCAGCGTGCTGGCCATGCCCGCCATCCGCGCCTCGGCGGCCACGCGCACCATCAAGATCGGCTTCGTCAGCCCGAAAACCGGCCCCATCGCCGCCTTTGCCGCTGCCGACGATTTCATTTTGAAAGGCGTGCGCGACGCGCTGAAGAATGGCGTGACGGTGAACGGCAAGGTCTATCCGGTGGAAATCCTGCCGCGCGACAGCCAGTCCAACACCAGCCGTGCCGCTGAAGTGGCGCAGCAACTGATTTTGCAGGACAAGGTCGATCTGCTGCTGGCCTCCAGTTCCGCCGACACCACCAACCCGGTGGCCGATCAGGCCGAAGTGAACAATACGCCCTGCATCACCACGGACACGCCGTGGCAGGCGCATTTCTTTGGCCGTGGCGGCAATCCGGCCAAGGGGTTCGACTGGACCTATCATTTCTTCTGGGGTGCCGAAGAAATCGTCAAATCCTTCACCGGCATGTGGAACGCCATCGAGACCAACAAGGTGCTGGGCTGCGTGTGGTCCAACGACGCCGATGGCGTGGCGCTGAGCAATGCCGAACACGGCCTGCCGCCGGCCTATGCCGCTTCCGGCTTCAAGGTGGTGGGCACCGGGCTGTTCACGCCGCTGAGCAATGACTTCTCGGCCCAGATTGCCAAGCTGAAAGAGGCAAAGGCCGAAATCGTCACCGGCGTGTTCCTGCCGCCGGATTTCGCCACGTTCTGGGCGCAGTGCGGCCAGCAGGGCTACAAGCCCAAGGCGATGACGGTGATGAAGGCGCTGCTGTTCCCCTCGGCCCTTGAAGCGTTGGGCGATCGCGGCGCGGGCCTGTCCACCGAAGTGTGGTGGTCGCCGAACCATCCGTTCAAGTCGGGGTTGACCGGCCAGTCGGCGGGTGAGTTGTGCGCGGCCTATATGGCCGAGAGCAAGAAGCAATGGACCCAGCCCATCGGCTTCAAGCACGCGGTGCTGGAAGTGGCCATTGATGTGCTGAAGCGTACCAGGGATATCGACGACCCGGCCTCGATCCGCGACGCGATTGCGGCCACCGAGTATCAGTCCATCGTCGGGCCGGTGTCGTGGAAGAAGGGACCGGTGAAGAATGTCTCGCTCACCCCGCTGTCCGGCGGGCAGTGGGTGAAGGGCACACAATTCAAATACGACCTGAAAGTGGTGAACAACGACGTGTTCCCGGCCATTCCGGTCGGCGCGAAGTTCGAGCCGCTGACCTGAAATCAGACGAAAAGGGCGGCCCGGTGTTCATACCGGCCGCCCTGTTTGGCTCGCTTCGCTGTATGGGTGGCTGAAGCCTCAGGCTTGGGCCGCAGCACCCAGCAGGGCGGAGGACTGTGACTTGGCGCGCACATAGATGCCGCCCGCGATGCCCAGCATCACCATGCTCACCGACAGCCACAGCGGGTTCGGGGCGGTGATGGAGCCGGTCGCTCCACCGAAAAACACCTGGGCCATCTCGGCCAGGAACACAGCAGCGCAGATTCCGTAAAAGCCCTTCATGGTGATCTCCCTGGGTTAGCGTGTGCCAGAGTATGAGCAAGCGGCGTGCCAGCCGAAAATGGCGCGGGCGAGATGGTTGCTGAGTGGCATACGGCAAAAATCGGGCCATATAGTGCAGAATGCGATTCAAATGTGCGATTTGCGATGCGAAACGCGGACAATCGCAGTCTGCCGTTCGTATATCGAACATTCGTCCGTATAGCGAAGTTTTTTGCACGCGCCCCCTTGCCCGGCCTGCCCCGGCGTGGAAAGTTCCGCCCAATCAATCCAATCTGGAGGAGTCCGCCCTGCCTGCCCCCTGCCCGGCCCCGCACGCCCCATGACCGCGATTCTGTCGCTGTCCGGCCTGTCCAAGCGCTTCGGCGCGGTGGTGGTGGCGGATGGGTTGGCGCTGGACGTGCGCGCCGGTGAGGCGCTGGGCATTCTCGGCCCCAATGGCGCGGGCAAGACCAGCCTGTTCGGCATGATCACCGGTACGCTGCGGCCCGATGCGGGCAGCGTGACGTTCGAAGGGGTGGACATCTCCGCCCTGCCGCCGGAAATCCGCTGCCGCCGTGGCATCGCCCGCTCGTTTCAGGTGCCGCAGCCCTTCGGCGGCATGACCGTGTTCGAAAACCTGCTGGTCGCCGCCAGCTTCGGCGGGCAACTGACCGAACGCGCCGCCACCCCGCGCTGTCTGGAGGTGCTGGACCGCTGCGGCCTTGGCCACCGTGCCAACCAACGCGCCGGGTCGCTGACGCTGCTGGACCGCAAGCGGCTGGAACTGGCCCGCGCGCTGGCCACCGCCCCGCGCCTGCTGCTGCTGGATGAGGTGGCGGGGGGCCTGACCGATCATGAATGCGTCGATCTGATCGCATTGATCAAGGATGTGCGCGCGGGCGGCGTGTCCATCGTCTGGATCGAGCACGTGGTCCACGCGCTGCTGAGCGTGGTGGACCGGCTTGTGGTGCTCTACGGCGGCAAGTTCATCGCCGAGGGCGACCCCCGCGCGGTCATCGACAACGCCGCCGTGCGGGAGTTGTACATGGGGATCGAAGCGGATGCCTGATGCACCGCTGCTGCACGTGGAAAAGCTCGACGCGCATTACGGCGACTTTCAGGCGCTGTTCGGCGTCTCGCTCAGCGTGGGCGCCGGTCAGGTTGCCGCCGTCATCGGTGCGAACGGCGCGGGAAAAAGCACGCTGCTGAACAGCATCGCCGGGCTGATTGCCTCGCGCACGGACGCCATCCGTTTTCAGGGCGAGCCCATCGGCACGCTCTCCGCGTTTCGCGTCGTGCAGCGCGGCATTGCGCTGGTGCCGGAGGGCCGCCGCCTGTTCCCCTCGCTCAGCGTCGAGGAGAACCTGCAAATCGGCGGGCAGATCAGGCGGCCTGGCCCGTGGAACCTCAAGCGGGTGTACGAGGTGTTTCCGGTGCTGGAGGAACGCCGCCATCAGGCCAGCATGTCGCTGTCCGGCGGGCAGCAGCAGATGGTGGCCATTGGCCGCGCGTTGATGTCCAACCCGGCGCTGCTGCTGTGCGACGAGATCAGCTTCGGGCTGGCCCCCATCGTGGTGCGCGACATCTACGCGCATCTGCGCGCCATCGTGGCGCAAGGCACGGCGGCGGTGATTGTGGAGCAGGATATCGGGCAGGCGCTGGCCATGGCCGACCGGGTGACCTGCCTGCAGGAAGGCCGCGTGGCGCTGGAAGGCCGCGCCGGCGAGGTAACACGCGCGGACATCTCGGCAGCGTATTTCGGGGTGTGAGCGCATGAACTGGGTGAACACCATCCTGCAAGGCGTTCTGGTGGGCGGGCTGTACGCCATGTTCGCCGCCGGGCTGTCACTGATTTTCGGCGTCATGAAACTGGTCAACATCGCGCATGGCGACCTGATCGTGCTGGCCGCCTATGTGGCGCTGATGGCCACCGATGCGCTGGGGCTGAACCCGATTGCCTCCCTGATCGTCGTGGTGCCGGTGATGGCGGGCGTGGGCTATGCGCTGCAGCGCGGCCTGCTGAACCGGACCATGGGCGACGATATCCTGCCGCCGCTGCTGGTCACGTTCGGCCTGTCCGTGATCCTGCAAAACGGCCTGCTGGAAGCGTTTTCCGCCGACAGCCGCCGGTTGCAGGCGGGTGCCTTGGAAACCGCCAGCCTGCAACTGGCCGACGGGCTTTCCCTCGGCGTGCTGCCGCTGATCCAGTTCGGATTGGCAGTGGCCATCATCGCGGGCCTGCACTGGATGTTCTACCACACCGCCATCGGCCGCAATTTCCGCGCGGTGTCGGATGACCCGCGCGTGGCGCAATTGATGGGGCTGAACAACCGCCACGTGTTCGCCATGGCCATGGCGCTGTCGCTGGCCATTGTGGCCGTGGCAGGCGTGTTTCTGGCCGTGCGCACCAATTTCGACCCCGCCACCGGCCCCGCCCGGCTGATCTTCGGGTTCGAGGCGGTGATCATCGGCGGCTTGTCCAGCCTGTGGGGCACGCTGCTGGGCGGGATTCTGCTGGGCGTGGTGCAGGCCATCGGCGCGGAAATCGACCCCGGCTGGCAAGTGCTGGCGGGCCATGTGGCGTTTCTGGCGGTGCTGGCGTTCCGCCCGCAGGGTCTGCTGGCGAGGGCGCGGACATGAGCGCCGCCGTCACCCGCGCCACCCGCACCAGCACCATTGGCGTGGCCGTGGTGGTGCTTGCGCTGGCCGCACTGGCGCTTGGCCCGTTCTGGGCCGGGCGTGACGGGATGCGCCTGCTGATTGAAGTCTATGTGTATCTGATGCTGGCCAGCCTGTGGAACCTGCTGGCGGGCTATGCCGGGCTGGTCTCGGTGGGGCAGCAGGCGTTTGTGGGCCTGGGCGGCTACATGCTGTTCACGTTCGCGGCCAAACTGGGCGTGCCGCCGTTGCTGAGCATTCCCATCGCCGGGCTGATCGCGGCCGT
>CAIPHQ010000585.1 GCA_903864895.1 uncultured Rhodospirillales bacterium | reverse complement strand
CGGGCTCAGCCTGAGTTTCCTGCACAGTTCGACCGATGCGGAGCAGATTGCCGCGAACGGCGCTGCCGTGGCCGAGGCCGCCCGCGCTGTCTCACGCCGCCTTGGCCCGCGGTTTGCTTACGGTCACGACGCCTTCGGGCCGCGGCGGCCCGTCGCATCACATCTGCACGCCCCCGAGGCCCGCTGACCCTGGAGACGCGCCATGCCCGAGACGACGCTTGCCGCTGCCAACCTGAGGATCGCCACCGACAAGCAGCGCAACATGGCGCGCTTCATCGAAGCGATCGGCGAGGCGGCGGACAAGGGTGCGCGGGTGCTGGTGCTGCCGGAAGCAGGGCTGCAGGGCTACATCGATTTTGGCTACGCGCGCGCCGCCAAGGAGACGGTGGAGCAGAAGCAGTATTTCTACCGGGAATCCGAAACCATCCCCGGCCCGGCGACTGACCGGATCGCGGCCGAAGCGCGGCGGCACAACATGTTCATCCAGATCGGTCTGGCCGAGCGCGCGCTGAACGGCAATGCCATCTTCAACAGCACTGCGCTGGTGGGGCCGGAAGGCGTGGTGAGCGTGTTCCGCAAGATCCACAACCACTTCGAATGGCCGTATTTTCTACCCGGTGAGGATACGCCGATTGCGGACCTGCCGTTCGGCAAGTCCGGCAGCATCATCTGCTACGATTTGTGCTTCCCCGAGATCGTGCGCTCGTATGCGCTGCGCGGGGCGGACATGATTCTGATGTCCAATGCATGGCCCATGCGCGGCCATGACCGTGACACGGATTACCACGGCTATGCGATGGATCTGGCCGCGAAAGCGAATGCGTTTTTCAACCAGTGCTGGCTGGTGATTTCCAATCACTGTGAGACCGGCACCGGGGTGGACAAGTTCGACTATTACGGCGGCTCGCAAATCGTCGACCCGCGTGGCGTTGTGGTGGCCTATGCGGCGCAGGACGAAGCGGTGCTGACCCACACCGCCGATTTGCAGGCGGTGCTGCGCGAAGCCCGCACCGACAGCTTCTTTGGCATGAACTTGCTGCAAGACCGCAGGCCGGAGCATTATGGCCCGCTGGTTGACCAGAGTTACCGGCGAGTACCCATAAAATGACCGTAAAATCGGCAAACTTGCTGTTCAGCAACGCGCAGGTGCTTGATGTTGTGGCAGGGACGTACCTGCCGGATCGCTATGTGATGGTCCGCAACGGGCGGATTGCCGAGATCGGGGCGGTGCGCCCGGTGTTTGACGGGCCAGAATTCGACCTCAAGGGCCGGGTGCTGATGCCCGGTCTGTGCGATGCGCATGTGCATGTGACGGCCATTTCCGCCGATTTCGCTACGCTGACGCGCACACCACCAAGTTACATCACCGCCAAGGCCGCCCACATCCTGCGCGGCATGCTGCGCCGTGGCTTCACCACCGTGCGCGATGCCGGTGGCGCAGATTTCGGGCTGGCCAAGGCAATTGAAGAAGGCGTACTGCTTGGCCCGCGCCTGCTGTTCTGCGGCCATGCGCTGTCGCAGACCGGCGGACATGGCGACGTGCGGGAAGCCGGGGAAACCTCGTTGAATTCCTGTTTCTGCTGTGCGGGCTTTGGCCTGATCTGCGACGGTGTGGACGAAGTCCGCCGCTCGGCGCGTGAGGAGATTCGCAAGGGCGCCACACAACTCAAGCTGATGGTCTCGGGCGGCGTGGCCTCACCCACCGACCGCATCGACAGCACGCAGTTCTCGCTCGACGAAATCCGTGCGGCGGTTGAGGAAGCCGAGGCGGCGAACATTCCGGTGATGGCGCACGCCTATACCGCGCGCGCCATCAAGCGGGCGCTGCGCTGCGGTGTGGATTCCATCGAGCACGGCAACCTGCTTGACCAGAGTTGCGTGGAACTGTTCCACGAAACCGGCAGGACGCTGGTGCCAACGCTGTCCACCTATCGCGCGCTGGCCGATGAGGGGCTGGCGGCCGGGATGCCGAAGGAATTGCACGCCAAGGTGTTTCAGGTGCTGGATGCCGGTTTGCACGCGCTGGAACTGGCGCATCGCGGCGGTGTGACAATGGCGTATGGCTCCGATCTGCTGGGGCCGATGCATGGCCGCCAACTGGGTGAGTTTGCCATTCGCGGCGAGGTGCAACCGGCCATCGAGATCATTCGCGCCGCGACCGTGAACGCGGCCGCGCTGTTCCGCCGTGCCGGGGAACTGGGCGTGGTGGCGGAGGGCGCGCGCGCCGATCTGCTGGTGATCGACGGCGATCCGCTGCGCGATCTGGGCGTGATGCAGAACCCGAACCGGTTTCTGAAGGCGGTGCTGAAGGACGGCGTGTTTTGCCACAATGCCTTGGCCGATCTGTAGGAGCGCGCCGCCATGTCCGCACCCGCCGTGGAAATCTCTGTCGATCCCGGCACCGGCGTATGGAGCACCGACGGCTTGCCGATGCTGTATGTGCCACGGCATTTTCTGATGGGATTGCTGCGCACCACCTATGAGGCACTGGGCGCATCGCTGGCCGAGCAGCGCCTGTATGCGGCGGGTTACGATGCCGCGTTCCGCTGGTGCGGCATGGAAGCAGCCCATCTGGGTCTTGCCGGCATGGATGTGTTCCATTTCTACATGAAGCGCCTGTCGCAGCGGGGCTGGGGCTTGTTTGACGGCGCGGGCATCGACCCCGAAACCGGCACCGGGGTGGTGACACTGCGGCATTCGGCATTTGTGGCCGATGCCGGGGTAGGCGCGGGCGGCAAGCGCTGTGGCTTCTGCGCTGGCTGGGCGCCGGGCGCGCTGATGTGGGTGGGGCACACGCAGGGCCGTGCCTGGAACCTGACCGGATACGAATCGCGCTGTGCGGCCGAGGGCCATGCGGCGTGCGAACTGGTTGTGACGCAGACGGGCGGCACGGCCGGCAACATGGCTGCAACGTCAATGGCGAAGTAGGGGGTTGGTATGAAAAACATCGCTTCAATCGTACGCGGCGCGGCACTTGCCGCGGGCGTGATGCTGGCCAGCACGGCAATTACGCCGGCCGCCTTCGCGGGTGGCACGCTGATCTGGGGCATGCCGGCAGAGACCGACATTCTCGATCCGCACGCGACCGGTGGCTGGAGCACCTATCAGGTCACGTATCAGATCTTCGAAGGTCTGGTGAAGGAAGACCTGACGAAGGCCGACGTGCCGTCGCCGCCACTGGTGCCGGGCCTGGCTACGTCCTGGGACATCTCCCCGGATGGTCTGGTGTACACGTTCAAGCTGCGCCCGGGCGTGAAGTTTCACGACGGCACGCCGTTCGACGCTGCCGCAGTGAAGTTCAACTTCGAGCGGTTCTGGGACGAATCCTCTCCCAATTTCTACAAGAAGGCCAAGGCCTTCGTGATCGCCTACACCAAATGGATCAAGAGCGTCGAAGTGGTCGACCCGATGACGGTGCGGGTGACGCTGAAGGCCTCGAATTACCAGTGGCTGCGGCAGGGTCTGCAAAGCTATGGCCAGCCGTTGATGGTCAGCCCGGAAGCGGTGAAGAAATACGGCAACGACGGCATCGCGCTGCATCCCATCGGCACTGGCCCGTTCAAGTTCGTCCAGCGCGATCAGGGCGTGAAGACGGTGCTGGAAAAGAACGCCGATTACTGGGGCACGCAGGCGAAACTGGACAAGATCATCATCCGCCCGCTGCAGGACCCGGCGACGCGCGTGAATGCGCTGGAGAACGGCGAGATCCACATGATCTCCACCCCGCCGTGGGATGAAATCCAGCGTCTGGTCGATGCCGGGTTCAAGCTGTCCACAAGCCCGAACGTGCCGTACATCAACTTCCTGCACCTGAACTTCAAGAACCCGGCGATGGCCGATATTCGCGTGCGCAAGGCCATCAACATGGCCATCGACCGCGAAGGCATCGCGAAAGAAATTTACCGCAACACCGGCCGCGCCGAATACGGCATGCTCTCGCCGGGTACCGACGCCTATGATCCGAACTTCAAAAGCTTCAAATACGACCCGGAAGGCGCGAAGAAGCTGCTGGCAGAAGCCGGTTACGGCAACGGCCTGAAACTGGTGTTCGAACTGGCCCAATACGGCACCGGCGAAGTGGTCGAGACATGGATTCAGCGCGACCTGAAGAAAGTCGGCATTGATGTCGAGCTGAAGAAATACGAGTGGATCACCTACATGGGCCACTGGGCGGGCGGCATGGCGCCGGAAGTGGCGATGAACACCATCGGCTGGGGCATGTCCACGCCGGCGTGGATCGACATCGTCTCGCGTTGCGACAGCGCGCCGCCGGGCGGCATCAACTCCGGCTGGTACTGCAACAAGGAAGTGGACAAGCTGCTGGATCAGGCCGTCACCGAGCGTGATACAGCGAAGATGAAGGAAATCTACCAGAAGGCCAACCGCATCATCATGGACGATGCGGCGTTCGTGCCGACGGTGGATGACCTGCAGCCGATGATCCTGTCGCCGAAGGTCAAGGGTTTCGTGAACCCGCCGGAAGACTGGTTCGACCTGTCCATCGTCTCGGTGGACTAAAACGGCCACGGCGGCGGGTGCACAACACCCGCCGCCTTTTGGTTCGGAGGGGCATTGGGGCGCTTTCTCGGATACCGGCTGCTCGGCGTGCTGCCCGTCATGTTCGGCGTGTCGGTGGTGATCTTTCTGCTGATGTATCTGGCGCCGGGCGACGTGGCGACGGTTCTGCTCGGCCCGCAGGCCACCGAGGTCACCAAGGCGGAATTGCGTCATGCGCTGGGGCTCGATTTGCCGCTGCCGGTGCAATACGGCAAATGGCTGTGGCGCACGCTCAGCGGCGATCTCGGCGTGTCCATCGCAACGCAGCTTCCGGTACTGCATCTGGTGGGGCCGCGCTTCGTCAACACGCTGATCCTGACAGCGGCAAGCCTGCTGCTGGCCATGCTGATCGGCTATGGTGTGGGCTTGTTCGCAGCGCTGCGCGCGCGTTCGATGTTCGACCGCAGCACCATGATGGTCACATTGCTGGCCGGAAGCGCGCCGCCGTTCTGGCTGGGGTTGCTGCTGGTGCTGCTGTTTGCCATCAGGCTGCGCTGGCTGCCGGTGTCCGGCATGGTGGACATGTCCGGCGATGGCGGGCCGTTTGATGTGCTGCGCCATCTGGTGCTGCCTGCGGTGACCACTGCGCTGGGGCCTGCGGCGATCATTGTGCGGATGGTGCGCAGTTCGGTGCGTGAGTCGCTGGTGCGGCCGCATGTGAAGGTGGCGCGCGCCAAGGGCTTGCGGCCTGGCGCACTGTTGCGGCGGCATGTGATTTTGAACGCGTTGCCCCCGGTGGTCACCATCACCGGTCTGCAACTTGGCTATCTGCTGGGCGGCGCGTTGCTGACCGAGGTGGTGTTTGCATGGCCCGGCCTGGGTGCGCTGCTGTACGATTCCATCACCGCGCGCGATCTGCCGGTGGTGCAGGCGACGACGCTGCTGATTGCGCTGTCCTTCGTG
>CAIPHQ010000584.1 GCA_903864895.1 uncultured Rhodospirillales bacterium | reverse complement strand
GGAACGCCATCTGGATGCGAACACGCGCGAAGTGGTGAATCTGGTGATGGGCCTGATCGGCACCATCGCGGCCCTTGTGCTCAGCCTGCTGATTGCGTCCGCCAGTACCTCGTTTGACCGGCAGAGAGATCAACTCAAGTCGCTTTCGGCCGGAATCATCCTGCTGGATCGGACATTGGTATTTTACGGACCGGAAGCGCAGGGCGTACGGGACGACATTCGCGACGCTTTCCGGGACGTGCATCAGCGCATATGGTCGCCGGACGGCGTGCGGCCCGAATACCTCAACGCACCGCAAATTCGCACGCAACTCAGGTCGGGCATCGAAAAACTCATTAGATTGGCGCCGCAATCCGACGATGAAAAAATTATAAAGAGTCAGGCCGTGCAGGCCTTGATGGACATCGCCAAGACACGGCTGCTGATGTTCGAGGAGATCGGCAATTCGATTTCGTGGCCGTTCATGGTGGTGCTGGTGTTCTGGATCAATATGCTGTTTTTGGGCTTTGGCCTGTTCGCGCGCTACAACATCACGGTTGTGGTGGCGCACCTGGCCGGTGCCATCTGCGTGTCGGGGGCAATTTTTCTGATTGTCGAGTTGAACGACCCCTATAATGGCCTGATGCGCATTTCCGGTCAGCCATTGCTGGATGCGGTGACGCAGATGGACCAATAGGATGCCTGTCATGAGGCAGGCTGGCGAGAGCGCAGATGCAATCTGGCAAGGCGGCATATGGCCAGCACAATCCGACTCGGATCCGGGGCGTATGGATTAGGAGAATCTTGACGTCTTGGCTAAACACTGCATCGAGAACATACGGAGAACGGAGGTGCTGAGTTCGGTTGAAATGTGCGCTGGCGCTGGTGGGCAGGCCTTGGGGCTGGAGCAAGCTGGCTTCGAACATGCAGCACTTGTCGAGATCGAGAACGATTACTGCAAGACGCTGCGCTTCAATCGCCCGAACTGGAACGTGCTTGACCGCAGCTTGGTGGATTTTGATGCCCGCCCGTATCGCGGCATTGATCTGCTCGCGGGCGGCTTGCCGTGTCCCCCATTCTCGGTCGCCGGCAAGCAGCTTGGCGAGAATGACGAGCGCAACCTGTTCCCCGAGGCGCTGCGGCTGGCCGATGAATGCAGGCCGCGTGCCATCATGATCGAAAACGTGCGCGGGTTCCTCGATGCCGTGTTCGAGGACTACCGGGTTTACCTGAAGGCGCAGCTCTGGAAGCTGGGCTATGAAACCGACTGGCGTCTTCTGAACGCGTCCGATTTTGGCGTCCCGCAATTGCGGCCGCGCGTTGTGATCGTCGCTATCAGGAAGGGGTCAGCGGGCCAGTTCGAGTGGCCGAAAGTGGTGGCGCACAATCCGCCCGCTGTTGGCGAAACGCTGTTCGACCTGATGGCCGCCAATGGCTGGCGGGGTGCAGCCGCTTGGCGGGACCGGGCGAGTGAAATCGCACCAACGATTGTGGGCGGCTCCAAGAAGCATGGCGGGCCTGATTTGGGACCGACCCGGGCGCGGAAGGCATGGGCCACTCTGGGCGTCAATGGACTGTCGATCGCTGACGCCCCGCCGGAGCCGGATTTTGTTGGCATGCCGCGCCTGACGATCCCGATGGTGGCACGCCTGCAGGGTTTTCCAGACACCTGGCAATTCGCCGGCCGCAAGACCATTGCCTACCGGCAGGTTGGCAACGCGTTTCCGCCGCCGGTGGCGAAGGCTGTCGCGGCGCAAATCCGGCAGGTGCTGGCCGCACCCAAGTCGGTCCTGGTGGCAAATTCGCGGGCTGGGGTCCGGTAGAACCTGAGGCACAGCGCCCGGGGCCGGCTTTTTCCCCGGAACGTGACAAGCTCCGCACATGCGGATGTATGCAAGCCGGGTTGATGCCGGCCATCCAGACTACGTTGTACTGGCGAAGCTGCGCGATGCCATCGCCAGAGAAAGCGGCGGCATGTCCGCCTTGCTGGCACGATTTCCTGAGCTTGTCCGTGAGGCTGTGGATTTTGTGCTCGATCCGGTGCGAACGGCCAGAACCAGGGTCAGTGAGCTGGACAATGTAGAAAAGACATTCATCGGGCTCAAGCTTGAGCATTTTGTGCGTGATCTGCTGGATGTGCCAAAAGGACTGCGCGATCTGGTGATTGACGGTGTGGACGTCGATATCAAGAATACGGTGGGTACAAACTGGTCGATTCCGGAAGAAACCTACCGTAACTCTGAAGCCTGTCTTCTGATGGCAGTCAACGATGCCAAATACACGTGTTCATTGGGTCTGATTTTGGCGCGTCCGGATCATCTCCACAAGGGTAAGGGTAACCGGGATTCCAAACGGGGTATTTCTGCGTCTGGTTTCGAAAATATTCTGTGGATTGTTCAGGACGCCCAATTCCCGCCCGCCCGGTTTGACGGCATAGACATGGCCCGCTTCCGTGAGATGCGCAAAACGCTGGCGGGAAATGAGCGGGTGGCGCAGTTCTGGCGAGAGAATTTGCGCCGCGTGGTGCATCGCGACGTCATGCAGACGCTGCTGTTCGACCAGCATGATTACATGAAGCGGCTGCGCGCGAATGGTGGAGCCCCCGATATCCTGCGGCTTGAGGGGATCGCAATCTTGCTGGGCACGTATCTTGTGGACCGGACGCTTGCTGCGGAGCTTGGCGTGCCGGGCCTGAAGCGGGATGAAATCGTCGCGGTATCCGCCAGAACGCCCGCTGAGCGGGACATGATGCAGCGCGCTGCGGTGATAGCCGTCTGACCGATGGACCTGCTGCCCCCCGAATTGCGCTCCGAAAACATGCGCCGCATCCGCAGCAAGGGCATGAAACCGGAACTCATCGTCCGCCAGCTTGCCCATGGACTTGGTTTCCGCTTCCGCCTGCACCGCGCCGATCTACCCGGCAAGCCCGATCTGGTGTTCCCGCGTCACCGCAAGATCATCATGGTGCATGGCTGCTTCTGGCACGGCCACAGCGATCCCGATTGCGTGGACGGCCGCCGCAAACCGAAATCCAATCTGGACTACTGGCTGCCAAAACTGGCGCGCAACCGGCAACGCGACGCCGAACACGAGGCGGCGCTGGCGGATCTCGGCTGGGCGGTGCTGACGGTGTGGGAGTGTGAAACGCGCAGCACGGCGTACCTTGCCGAACGGCTGCGCGCCTTTCTCGGCCCGGGCTGAAACCCCTACCGGTTGGCCCCCGGCACCCACAGCACATCCAGCGCCCCATTCTGGTTCAGCCGACGCCCGAGCACGAAAAGATGGTCGGACAACCGGTTCAGGAAGCGCACCACATTCGGGTTCACCTCCTCGGTATGGCTCAACGCCACCACGCGCCGTTCGGCGCGCCGCACCGCCACGCGGGCGAGGTGGGCGTACGCCGCGCCCGGCGTGCCGCCCGGCAGGATGAAGCTGGTCAGCGGCGCGATGCTGTCATTCATGTCCGCCACTTCCTGCTCCAGCCGCAGGCAGGGTGCTTCGGTCAGGCGCAGGCGCGCGCCCGCCGCACCTGGCACACATAAATCCGAGCCGACATCGAACAAGTCGTTGGAAATCCGCATCAGCATGGCGTCCGCCGCCGCGTCACCATCCAGATGCAGGCGCAGCAGGCCGATGGCGGCGTTGGCTTCGTCCACCGTGCCGAACGCTTCCACCCGCACCGCGTCTTTCGCCACCCGTGTGCCGTCCCCCAGCGAGGTCTCCCCGCCATCGCCGCCGCGCGTCACCACCCGGTCGATTTTTACCATAGTCACCCTGTCCCTTACTCGATGGTGAAGCGAACCGGCTGATCCCGGTACGACGGCACGGCCACACCATCTCGCAGCGCGGGCCAAAAATGCCAGTGGGCCAGTGTGGTTTCTGCGGCATCGTCCAGGCTGGCGTCGCCCGAGGAGTGCAGCGTCTCCAGCCACGCCACGCGCCCGGCGGCGTCGATGTGCAGGCGGATCAACACCGTGCCCTCAATGTGGTTGCGCCGGGCTTCGTCCGGATAGGGCGGGGCGGCGTTGCCAGGGTCGTCTTTGGCCGCGATCATCGCCGGGTCCGGGCGTTCCACGCGCACCCCCGGCGTGTCGGGCGCGGCGGGCGCGGCCGGGGCGGCGGCACTCTGTCCGGGCTGGCCCGAGGCAGCAGGCAGCAGGGCTTCGGCCGGTGGCGCTGCCGCAGTGCCGTCATGGCCGGACGGCCCGGCCTCACCCGCCGCGCCGCCGGAGACGGACTGCCCCTGATGGCCGAACAGCACTTCGATGCGCGGCGGTTCTTCGGGCGGGCGCAGCGGTGTACCGCGCAGCGCCAGCACCGCTGCAGCAGCGCCCGCGTGCAGCAGCGCCGCCAGCATCAGCCACAGGGTCAGCTTGCCGCTGTCAGCGGAGAATGACGCCCTGGTGTTTGGCTTTGCCTTCTGGTTCGACATGAATGGTGATCATGAGGCCCGGCACCGCCGCTTTCAACGCTGCTTCGATCCGGTCACAAATCGTGTGCGCGTCCAGCACCGTCATCGCACCGGGCACCACCAGATGGAAATCCAGAAAGGTCAGCCGCCCGGCATGGCGCATCCGCAAATCATGCGCTTCCAGCGCGCCTGCGGCATGGGTGGCGACAAGGCGGTGGACCTGCGCGATCACGTCCTCCGCCGGGGCGGCGTCCATCAGGCCGCCCACCGATTCGCCGACCACCTTGAACCCGGCATACAGAATATAGAACGCGGTTGCGGCGGCCAGCAGCGGGTCCAGCCATGCGAGCCCCGTGGCGAACACCAGCCCGACACCGACCAGCACACCGAACGAGGTAACCACGTCGGACATCAGGTGCTTGCCGTCGGCCCGCAGCGCCGTCGAGCGCAGTGTCTTGCCGCGCGTGGTCAGCACCCAGGCCCAGGCGCCGTTAAAGGCGGTTGCCAGTGCGTTCAGCGCCATGCCGAGAATCGGCGCGGTCAGCGGCTCGGGGTGCAGATAGGCCTGCCATGCGTGATCCAGAATCAGCACGGCGGCCAGCATGATCAGCACGCCCTCGACCACGGCGGCGAAGAACTCCGCCTTGTCGTGGCCGTACGGGTGGTTGGCGTCGGCGGGCTTGGCCGCCCAGCGCAGCGCGAGCAGCGCCACCACGGCGGCGGCGACGTTGACCAGCGACTCGGCAGCGTCGGAGAACAGCGCCGCACTGCCGGTCAGCCCCCAGGCAGCACCCTTCAGGCCCATCACGCCGATGCCCAGCACGATGCTGCCCGCCGCCAGCTTTTGCGCCTGCGTCATGGCAAGACCAGCGCCATGTCCAGCGGCGCGGGTGTGGCCAGCCGCTCGCCCGGCCACAGCCGCACTTCCATCGCGCCCGGCACTGTCACAGAGGCCAGTGGTTCCGCGCCTGCCGTGCGCAACAGCGCGCGCATCCGCTCCTCGGCAAAGCCCGGCCAGCGATGCGCCAGCCGGTGCAGACATTCCTCGTTGCTGTGCGGTGCCAGGTCGATCACCACCAGCCGCCCGCCGGGGCGCAGCACCCGCGCGGCTTCGGCGAGGGCCGAGGCGGGGTCTTCGGCGTGGTGCAGCACCATCTGCAGGACCACGAGGTCGAAACTGGCATCGGCCAGCGGCAGCCGGTACATGTCGGCCAGCCGCACAGCGCAATGCGACAGGTCGGCGCGGGCCAGCCGGGCGCGGGCCAGCGCCAGCATGGTGCGGCTGGCATCCACACCCATGCCCGCGCTGATGCGCGGGGCCAGCAATTCCAGCAGGCGGCCGGTGCCGGTGCCGATATCCAGCATCCGCCCCACGCCGCTTTCAGGCAGCAGGCCCAGCAGCGCCTGCTCCACCGCCTGCGCGGGCAAGCCCAGCGCGCGCATTTCATCCCACTCCGCCCCGGTGCGGCGGAAGGTTTCGGTGGCCGCGCGGGCGCGCTCGGCCAGCACGCGGGCGGCCTGCCTGCGGTCGCTGGACAGCACCTGATCCTCGGCGGGCAACTGGTCCAGCACCGCGCGCACCAGCCTGTGGCCGGGCGCGTCTTCCGGCGGCAGGCCGAACCAGGCGTTGGCCCCTTCGCGCAGCCGCTCCAGCACGCCCGCTTCACACAGCAGCCGCAGATGGCGTGACAGGCGGGGCTGCGACTGGCCGAGAATTTCGGTGAATTCGGTCACGTTGAAGGCGCCGCGCGCGGCCAGCGCCAGAATGCGCAGCCGCGTCGGCTCGGCACAGGCCCGCAGGGCTGCCACAACCTCATCCATGCGGTTCCCTTCGCACCGCGAAGGGGCGAAGTCCAGTCCGCAGGCCGGTTACTCGGGCGGTGCCGCGTCGCCCGGGCCAAGCGCGCGCTGCATGTACACCGTGTCCAGCCAGCGGCCGAACTTGCAGCCCACCGCGCGCAGCGTGCCGACATGGCGGAAGCCGAGGCTGGCATGCACGCCGATGGAGCCGACGTTTTCCGAATCGCCCACCACGGCGATCATCTGCCGGAATCCGCGCGCGGTGGCCTCTTCAACCAGTGCGGCCACCAGCGCCTTGCCCACACCCTGCCCGCGCACGTCATCGCGCACATACACAGCGTTTTCCGCGCAGTGGCGATAGGCCGAGCGCTCGCGAATCTGGGTGAAATAGGCGTAGCCGGCCACGCCGGTGGCATCTGCCGCCACCAGCCAAACCCAGCCGCGCGCCAGTACATTCTCATACCGGGCAGTGATTTCCTCGACCGAGGGCGGTATTTCCTCGAACGTGCCGGTGCCGTGCAGCACGTGGTGGGCGTAGATCGCCTGAATTTCCGGCAGGTCGGCCTGGGTGGCGGCACGAATGGTCATGAGCGGTCCTCACGTCAGAGAGAGCAATTCAGCCGCCTTGCACGCCACCTCCAGCAGCGCGCGGTCGCGCCCGGGGGCGGCCACCAAGGACAGGCCGACCGGGGCGGGGCCATCCGGCATGGCCACCGTTGCCACCGGCAGCGTCACTTCCACCAGTCCCGCCATGCCGGCCAGCGCCGTGACGGCAACGGTCGACTCCCGCACCGCCTCCTGTTCGGCCGCCGAGGCGTCCAGCCGCGGCGCGGCGCAGGGGCTGGTGGGATAAACCAGTACCGCGCCGCCCGCCAGCAACGCCCGCAACCGCCCCTGCACCGTCTGCCGCAGTGCCCGCGCGGATGCCACTTCGGCTTCGGTCACCCGGCTGGCCGCGATCAGCCGCTGCGTGACGGCCGGGCTCAGCCGCCGCCGGGCCGCGCTGAACCACTGCCCGTTGCTGACCCAAGCTTCCTGGCCTTGCAGGGTCCGATAGGCAAGATAGAGCGCAGGCAGTCCTTCGGGCAGCACATGCGTGGTCAGCGGGTGGCCGAACAGCGGGCGCAGCCGGTCCAGCGCGGGCCACAGCGCTGCAGCCACGTCCGGCTGCGCATTCAGCCAGGCTTCCTCCACCCGCAGCAGCGGCCCGCCGAGCGCGCCGGACTCACCGGGCAGCAGCACGTCTCCCACCAGGGCCAGCAGGCGGGCGCTCGGGGCGAACCAGCCCGGCGTATCCAGGCTGGGCGCCAGCGGTACAACCCCGGCCAGACTGACCGCACCGTGCGTGGGGCGGATGCCGAACAGGCCGCAATAGCTGGCTGGAATCCTCACCGAGCCGCCGGTGTCCGAGCCGAGCGAGATGTCGGCCAGCCCGGCCGCCACCGCCGCTGCCGAGCCGCAGCTTGATCCGCCGGGGAAGCGGGCAGGGGCGCGCGGGTTCAGCGGCGTGCCGTGCCAGATGTTTTCGCCGCTCAGGCCGAAGGCCAGTTCAACTGTTTTTGTCTTGCCGGCAAGTTCCGCGCCCGCCGCCAGCAATGCAGCCACAGTCGGCGCGGTCGCCAGCGGGAGGCCGTGCGAGGCCGCCCAGTCCGGCGCGCCGCAGGTTGTCGGCCATCCG
>CAIPHQ010000583.1 GCA_903864895.1 uncultured Rhodospirillales bacterium | reverse complement strand
TGCAAGCCGAACCGCCGCCACCACCACCACCACCACCACCGCCGGCGTCGGCGCCGGTTTACGAACCGCCGCCCGCGCCGGTGTATGCGCCGCCGCCGCCGGTTTATGTGGCCCCGCCCCCGCCCCCGGAGCCGCCGCCGCCGCCGCCTCCCCCGCCTCCGCTGCCCCCGGCGCAGCCGGAAGAGCCGGAGATTGTGCCGCTGGCAGTGATGGAGCGGCGGCTGATCATGGCGGCGCTGCGCGCCACCCAAAGCGACGTGCCGCGCGCGGCGGCGCTGTTGCAGATCAACCCGTCCACAGTTTATCGCAAATTGCAGGGCTGGAAGGCCGAGGGGCTGTCCGGGCCGGATTAATTCGCACGTTGCATTGCACAGTGCGGCACTCGGCCATGCAGATGCGTATTTGCACCTTTTCCCGGTTGGCATAGCTATTGCTGCAAACAGATGCGCTAAGCAGTGCCAATGCCAGTGCCAGTGCCGCCACCGGGGAGAGACGCGCCCATGTCAAATCGCCGCCTGCCCGACGGGTCCGGAAGTGCGTTTCCGATCTTGCCGGGCTCGCACATTCCCGCGCGCGTCGCCGCTGCCAAGCGGCTGCTGGACATTGCCGTGGCGCTGGCCGGTCTGGTGATCACCGCGCCGCTGTGGCCGCTGCTGGCGCTGGCGATTGCGCTGGACAGCCCCGGCCCGGTGCTGTTCCGCCAGATGCGCATCGGCCGCCGCCATGCGGACCGCACCGACCTGTTCATGATGCTGAAATTCCGCACGATGCGCGCCGATGCCGAGGCGCGCAGCGGCGCAGTGTGGGCGGCCAGGCGCGACCCGCGCATCACCCGCACCGGGTGGTTCCTGCGCAAGACCCGGCTGGACGAGATCCCGCAATTGCTGAACGTGCTGCGCGGCGACATGTCCATCGTCGGCCCGCGCCCGGAGCGGCCTGGGTTCTATCAGCGGCTGGACGACGCCATTCCGTTCTTCGCCGAGCGTACCAGTGGCCTGCGCCCGGGCATCACCGGGCTGGCGCAGGTGCGGCAGGGATACGACACATGCCTGGATGACGTGCGGCGCAAGGTGGCGTTCGACCATGCGTACGGCATGCGCCTGACCAGTCTGAAGGAGTGGTTTGTCTGCGACGTTGGCCTGATGGCGCGGACTTTCTCGGTGATGGTGGCCGGGCGCGGCCAGTAGCGCGGCATGTTTGCCGTGTTGCGCAATCGGCACCGGGCGGCCACATGTCCGGCCCGATTTCGCCACGTTTGTGGCGCTGATATCCTGTAAGACCAGCGCGCTGGCCTTGCAGAGGACCACATCATGACTCGGCTGACCAGGCTTTCCCGCCTTGCCACCGCTGCCGCGCTTGGCGGCGCGCTTGTCTGCCCGCCGCCGCACGCGTTTGCGCAGGACGCCGCTGCCCCGCCGCCACCCGCAGGCGCTGCCCCGGCGGCGGCTGACCCGCCGGCCCGGGCCGGGCGCATTGCCCGCCTGTCCGGCACGGTGTCGTTCCACGGCATCGGCGCGGACCATTGGGACCCGGCGACGCTGAACTTCCCGGTGACCAACGGCGACGCGCTGTGGACCGAGCCGGAGGCGCGCGCGGCCATCGACATCTCGGCCAACCGGATCAGTCTGGCGGGCGGCAGCGAACTGGACATCGAGACGCTGGACGCCCAGTCGCTGACCGCGACCGAGGCGCAGGGCGAGATTTTTGTCCGGGTCCGCCAGATGGCGCCGGGCGAGACCTATACGCTGCGGACCCCGCGCGGCAGCGTGACCATTGCCGCCCCCGGCCGCTACGGCATCCATGCGGGTGATACCGCCACGCCCACCGCCGTGACGGTGGCCGAGGGTGTGGCGCAAGTCAGCGCGCCCGGCGTGGAATTGACCGTGCAGACCGGCCAGACCGCCAGCATCACCGGGGAGGGTACGTTTCAGGGCAGCGTCGGCCCGGAGCGGCGCGACGCCTTCATGACCGCCATGCTGAGTGAGGAAGCGCCGCGCCCGGCCGCCACAGTGGCGCAGGCAGCCCCGCCGCCGCCGCCCGAGGTGGCCGCCATGCCCGGCTCGGAAGATCTGGCCGACAACGGCAGCTGGACGCAGACGCAAAGCTACGGAAGCGTGTGGTATCCGCGGGTCGAGGCCGGCTGGGTGCCGTACCGGCATGGCCATTGGGCCTATGTGGCGCCATGGGGCTGGACCTGGATTGACGAGGCCTCCTGGGGCTTTGCGCCATTCCATTATGGCCGCTGGGTGGACGTGGACGGCCGCTGGGGCTGGTCGCCCGGCTATGCGGGCGTGGGCTATGCGCAACCGGCCTACTACCAGCCGGTCTATGCCCCGGCGCTGGTGAGTTTCATCGGCTTCGGCGTGGGCGTTGGCATCGGAATCGGCCTCGGTGCCTCGGTGGGCTGGTGCCCGCTGGGCTACGGCGAGGTGTATCACCCGTGGTACCACACGAGCCCGGGCTACGTGCAGAACGTGAACCGAACCTATGTGTCGAACACGACGAACATCACCAACATCACCAACGTCACCAACAACAACACCACCATCAACAACTACGCCAACCGCCGCGCGGCCACTGTGGTGCCGGGCAACACGCTGGCCGCATCGCGCCCGGTGGCCCCGGCGGTGCAGCAGGTGAACGCGCAGCAACTGGCCGGCGCACGGCCGGTTGGCACCGTGGCGGTGCAGCCGACGGCAGCGACTGCCGGGGTGACGACGGGTCAGGCCCGGCAGATGAACCTGCCCCCGGCCCCCGTGGCCGCCACACCGCGCCCGGCCGCGCCCGGTCCGGCCATCCGCCCTGCCGCGCCACGCCCGGCCGG
>CAIPHQ010000582.1 GCA_903864895.1 uncultured Rhodospirillales bacterium | reverse complement strand
CGCTATGAAACGCTGCAACCGCACTACAATCTGGTGGAGCGCCCGGGCTACGAGGGCACCTACGAGAAACTGGCCGTCGAGCAGGGGCTGGGCGTGATCACCTACTGGTCGCTGGCCTCAGGCTTCCTGACCGGCAAATACCGCAGCGAGGCCGACCAGGGCAAAAGCCCGCGCGGCGGCGGCATGGGCAAGTATCTGAACGAAAAAGGCTTCAAGGTGCTGGCAGCACTCGACCAGATTGCCACCGGTCTGGGCGCCACGCAGGCGCAAGTGGCGCTGGCCTGGCTGATCGCCCGCCCGTCCGTGGCCGCCCCGGTGGCCAGTGCGACCAGCGTCGCGCAGTGGCAGGACATCGCCAGGGCCGCGCACCTCACGCTGAACGCCGAGGCGATGGCGCTGCTGGATTCAGCCAGCGCGTAAGCGGCATCCCCGCCCCAAAAACCCTCTCCGCCCCATTGGCGCGGAGAGGGAGATATTGGAGCGTCAAACCCCCCGGCGCTGATGCTTCCGCCCGATATCCCAGCGCGCGGCGGCGTCCAGCACCGATTGTTTCTCGCTCACTTCCGGCACACCCACGTCCCACCACGCCTCATTCGGCGTCCAGCCATAGGTGTCCACGTCAATCACCAGCACCGTGGTGCGGTCGGCGGCGCGGGCGCGGGCCAGGGCCGCGTCCAGATCGGCGATGCTCTCCAGTTTCTCGGCATGGGCGCCCATCGCGCGGGCATGGGCGGCGAAGTCCACCTTCACCTGCTGCACGCTGCGGCAGTCGGCCAGCAGGTTGTTGAAGCTGTCATTGCCGGTGGCGCGCTGCAGGCGGTCAATCACGGCAAAGCCGCCATTGTCGCAGATGGTCACAATCAGCTTGTGGCCGGTCATCACCGAACTCAGGATGTCCGAGTTCATCAGCAGATAACTGCCGTCGCCCACCATCACGTAGGTTTCCTGGCCGGGGTAGGCCATCTTGTTGCCCCAGCCACCCGCGACCTCGTAGCCCATGCAGGAAAAGCCGAACTCGATATCCACCTGCCCGGAGGAATGCTTGCCGGCGCCGACGGACTTCCAGTTCATGCCGAGTTCCCCCGGCAGCCCGCCCGCCGCGGTCAGCACCGCGTCACCCGGTTGGGCGGAGCGGTTCACCGCCCCCACCACCTGCGCGTAGGTCACCGGCACGTCATTGCCGGGGCGGATGCGCGCCTCCATCACGTCGTGATAGGCGGCGTAGCGGCGCCCGGCGGTGGCGGACCACTCCGCCGGGGCCTGCCAGCCCTCCAGCGCCTCATCCAGCACATCCAGCGCGGCCCGGGCGTCGGCCACCACCGGGATGGCGCGATGCTTGGTGGCGTCGAAACGGGCGGCGTTGATGGTGACGAGTTTCACGTCCGGGTTGCGGAACACGCTCCAGGATCCGGTGGTGAAATCCTGCAGGCGGGTGCCGATGGCAATCACCACATCGGCCTCGGCGGCCATCTCGTTGGCCGAGGCAAATCCCAGCCCGCCCAGCGGGCCAACATTCATGCGGTGATTGTGGGGCAGGGCGGCCCGCCCGGCGATGGTCTCGGCCACCGGCACGCCGTGCCGCTCGGCAAACGCGGCCAAGGTGGCCTCGGCCAGCGCATAATGTACGCCGCCGCCGCTGACGATCATCGGCCGCTTGGCGGCACGGATGGCCGAGACGGCGGCGCGAATCTCGGCCGGGTCCGGGTGCGGGCGGCGCGGGGCGCGGATTTGCGTCTCGAAGAACACTTCGGGGTAGTCATGCGCCTGCGCCTGGATGTCCTGCGGCAGGCCCAGAAACACCGGGCCGCAATCGGCCGGGTCCAGCAGTGTCGCGATGGCCTGCGGCAGCGACTGCACCAGCTGCGACGGATGCACGATGCGGTCCCAGTAGCGCGTCACCGGCTTGAAGGCGTCGTTGACGGTGATGGACGGGCTGTGGAAGCTCTCCATCTGCTGCAGCACCGGGTCGGGCAGGCGATGCACGAAGGTGTCGCCTGACATCAGCAGCACCGGCAGGCGGTTCACATGCGCCACGGCCGCCGCGGTGATCATGTTGGTCGCCCCCGGCCCGATGGACGACAGCGCGAACATCATCCGCTGCCGCCGCATCGCCTTGGCGTAGGCAATGGCCGCCAGTGCCATGGACTGCTCGTTCTGCCCGCGATAGGTGGGAATGCTGGCCTGAATGGCCTGCAACGGCTCGCTGAAGCAACTGACGCTGCCATGGCCGAAAATGGCAAACCCGCCGCCGAACAGCGGCACTTCCTGCCCATCCACCACGGTGTATTGCGCTGCCAGATAGCGCACCAAGGCCTGTGCCATGGTCAGCCGCACGGTCGCCATTGTTTCCTCCAGCCCCGGACCCCCGGGGGATGATCGTTGGGCGGGAGTCTGAACCGGGTGGAGGGCGAGTCAAGCGGCGCGCGGATGCACCTGCAACCACGCGCCGCCTTGGGCGCGGGGCTAGGAGCCTGTCTCGGTAATCACTAGCCGAAGCGGTATGAAATGCGATTCAGTGTGTCGCATGAGCAAGACTTTCCGCGCGTGGGATGTTGACCAGGGCTGGTTGCTGCCGCCCTCGGTG
>CAIPHQ010000581.1 GCA_903864895.1 uncultured Rhodospirillales bacterium | reverse complement strand
CGGCCGGGGCCAATCCGGCCGCCGCAGCCGCCATGCCCCGCCCCGCAGCGCCGGTTGCCGGAGCAGCGGGAGCCGGGGCAGCAGGTGCCGTGGCGCCGGGTGCCGCAACGCCGGGTGCCGCGACGCCGGGTGCCGCGACGCCGGGCATCCGCCCGCCCGTGACCGGGGCACCGGTTCCCGGGGCACCTGCAGCGGGCGCGGCAAATACCGGCGCCGCCCCCCGCCCGGCGGGTGCGCCCGGCCCGGCCATCGTGCCGCACACCGGCACGGCCACCGCCGCCCCAAGCCTGCGCCCGCCGGCGGGTGCGGCCCCTTCGGTGGCCGCCACCCCCGGGTCCGCACCCGGCCCGGCCATTGCCCCGCGTCCGGCGGGCATTGCCGCGCCGCAGGGCACCGTTCCGCCGGTGAATGGCGCGGCCATGCCCCGGCCGTCTGCCGCACCCGGCGCGGCCCCCGGCCCAGCTATCGTGCCGCACACCGGCACGGCCACCGCCCCGGTGCTGCGCCCGCCCGCGCCGCAGGTTCCGGCCAGCACCTTGTCCGGCCCGGCCCGCACCAACGTGCCGCAGCCGCAGATACAGCAGCCGGTGCAGCCGCAAGCTGCGCCGCGCCTCGCCACCCCGCAGCCCGCGCCGCAGGCGCAGCCGCACTATGCCGCACCGCAACCGGCGCCGCAGCCGCGCTACACCGCGCCGCAGCCCGCGCCGCAACAGCAGCCGCACTACGCCGCCCCGCAACCCGCGCCGCAGCCGCGCTACAGCGCGCCGCAACCGGCACCGCAGCCGCATTACGCGGCACCGCAACCCGCACCGCAGCCGCATTACGCCGCACCACAACCTGCGCCGCAGCCACACTTCGCCGCACCGCAACCCGCGCCGCACTACACGCCGGCCCCGTCGCGCAGTTGCCCGCCGGGCAAGTCGAGTTGCTGACCGTCCACAGGCGGCGGGCCATCCGCACCGGGTGAGCCCGCCGGCTATGCGGGGCCGGGGGGCTCGCCGCTTTCGCCCATGACCTGCCGGATCACCTCGGCCAGCCGGCTGGCGGTGATTGGCTTGGTGGCGAACCCGTCCATGCCGGCGGCCAGACAGGCGTCGCGGTCGGCCGGCATGGCATTCGCGGTCAGCCCGATGATGGGCATGCGCGCGGCCTTGCCCTCCCGCGCCCGGATCGCCTGCGTCGCGGCCAGCCCATCCATTTCGGGCATCATCATGTCCATCAGCACCAGATCGAAGGGCTGCCGGGCCGTGGCGGCCACCGCATCATGGCCATTGTCCACGGCCTGCACCGCGTAACCCATCCGCTCCAGCATCCGCGTGACCACCAGCCGGTTCACCGCATTGTCTTCGGCCACCAGCACCTGCCCGGCCAGGCCCGGCGTCTGGCCCGCCGCGCCTTGTGGCCCGCCGGACACGGCATCCGCCGCCGCAGAAGCAGACTCTTGGCCCGGCGGCAGGCGGAACACCGCATCGAAGCGGAACACGCTGCCCTCACCCGGTGTGCTTTGCACCGTGACGCTGCCGCCCATGCGTTCGATGAGCCGCTTGCTGATGGCCAGCCCCAGCCCGCTGCCGCCGAACCGGCGGGAGATGGAACTGTCCACCTGCGTGAACTCGGCGAACAGCTTGCCCAGCGCCTCGGGCGCGATGCCGATGCCGGTATCGGCCACGGCAAACCCGGCCACCACCGTCTGCGCATCACCGCGCAGCCGAGACACGGTCACACGCACTTCGCCTTCGGCGGTAAACTTGATGCCGTTGCCGATCAGGTTCAGCAGCACCTGCCGCAGGCGCCGCCCATCACCCTGCACACGGCGCGGCACGCCGGCGGCAATGTCGCAGGTCAGTGCCAGGCCGCGCGCGCGGGCATCCTGCGCCAGCATGGCCACCGCGCTTTCAACCACCGTGTGCAGATCGAACGCCGCGTCCTCCAGGTCCAGCCGCCCGGTGTCCAGGCGGGAGAAATCCAGAATGTCGTTGATCAGTTGCAGCAGATGGTTGCCGGACTCATGGATGATGCGGATATAGGCTTGCTCCCCGGCCCGCAGGTCCTGGTCGAGCAGCAGGCTGGCCACGCCGATGATGCCGTTCAGCGGCGTGCGGATTTCGTGGCTCATCACGGCCAGAAATTCGGCCCGCGCCCGCGCCCCGGCCTCGGCGGCATCGCGCGCGGCCGCCAGCGCCTGCTCATTGGCACGCCGCTCGGTGACGTCGGTATAGGTGCGCACTGCACCACCCCCCGGCAGATCCTGCGTGCGCACCTCCAGCACGGTGCCGTTGGGCCGCACCCGTTCATAGACGCGGTAATCCGGCCCCAATCCGCCCGCGTCGATATAGCGCAGGAAAGCCGGGTCGGCTGTGCCGCCGGTACCGAATTCGCGCGTTTCGCGCTGCCAGGCCAGCAGGTCCTGAAACAGCGTCTTGCGGCTGATCAGTTCCTTTGGCAGCCCCAGCAATTCCTGCGCACGGCGGTTGATGACCGGCACGCGGCCCTCGGCATCCACCATCAGGATGCCCTGGCTGATGTTTTCCAGCGTGGCATTCAGCGCCGCCTGGCTGCGCAGCAGGCGCGCGCGCTGGCGCATCAGCAGCAGACCGACCAGCACCACCACCGCACTGACTGCGGCCCCGGCCACGGCGTCCTGCCCGGCCTCATGGTCAAGCCGGGCCAGCACACCGGCCGTGTCGATGGCCACGACCACCACCAGCGGATATTCCGGCACATGCCGGAAGCCGATGATGCGGTCGATGCCATCCAGTACCGAGGCGCTGCGGAAGGTGCCGCCGGGTTTTGCGAACAGCGGCGCGGACCGCACCGGGTCGAGCGTTTCGCCAAGCCCGGTGCCAGGTGCCGCCGGGCCGCCCGGTGCGCGCGCGCGCACCACGCGGTCGGTGCCCAGCAGCAGAATGGCCCCGCTGCCGAGGTCGAAGGATTCGAACAGCCGCGAGAGATAGTAGGGGTCCACCGACACCACCACGGCCCCCATGTAGCGCCCGCCGGCATCGGTGATGCGGCGGGAGACATTGACGCTCCACTTGCCCGGCTCACCGCCGGCGGCCGGCACGCCGATATAGATGTGGTCCCCGGTGGCCTCCTTCTGCGCCCGCACATCGGCGCGGTCTGACAGGTCGATGCGTCTGGTGACCGGGCCGAGATTGGAGGCGATGACGATGCCGTCCTGATCGACCACGGAAATCTGAAACGTGAGCCCGCTGATGAACTGCCGCTGGCGCGCCCAAGTGGACAGTTCGAACTGCCCCGGGTCACGCAGGTAGCTCTCCCGCACGAACATCAGGGTCTGGTCGATGGCATCGAACGTGCGGACGATGTTCTGCTCGAACACGCGTGACAGGTTGAGCGTGTCGCCGACCGTCCCGCGCAGCGCCTGCTCGCGCGTTTCCACCAGATGCAGCGCGATGCCGGTCCAGACCAGCACCACAACCAGCAGCATCAGCGCCGCGTGGGTCAGCGTGCGGCGCAGCACGTCGTAAGCCCGGCGCAGCAGACCGAGCATGGTCAGCAACACGCCGGGCCGGTGCCGGACGGTGGCGCAACAGGAGGCGGGGTCGAAGGGCAATAGAACATCTGGGCGAGCCGGGTCCGTCTTCAGCTGGGCATGTACGGACTGCCACCGCCCCGATTGCGGCGCAACGGCCGCCGCGCAATCATCAGACACGGGAACAAGGAACGCGTTCAATGCAAATGTTCGACCTGACCGGCAAGGCCGCCATCGTCACCGGCGGCAACGGCGGGATTGGCTTCGGGATTGCCGAAGGACTGGCCGAAGCCGGGGCCAGCGTGATGCTGGCGGGCCGCAATCAGGCCAAGGGCGATGCGGCGGCGCGCAAGCTGGGCGCGAAAGCGGCGTTCACCGCAGGCGACGTGACCCGCAAGGCCGATTGCGAGTTGCTGGTGGCGGCCACGGTGGCGCGGTTCGGACGGCTGGACATTCTGGTCAACAACGCGGGCACCTCGATCCGCCAGCCGCCGCAGAATTTTACCGAGGCGCAGTGGCACCACATTCTGGATACCAACCTGACCAGCGCGTTTCTGCTGTGCCAGGCGGCGTACCCGGAACTGCTGCGCACGGGCGGCGGCAAGATCATCAATATCGGCTCGTTGAACTCATTGATCGCAGCGCCGCACAACGTGCCTTACACCGCGAGCAAGGGCGGCATCCTGCAAATGAGTCGCGGGCTGGCCACGGCGTGGGCGGCCAACAACATCCAGGTGAACGCCATCCTGCCCGGCTGGATCGAGACGGAGATGACCGAGGGTGCGAAGGCGCAGGTGCCGGGGCTGAACGAGAACGTGCTGGCGCGCACCCCGGCCGGGCGCTGGGGCAAGCCGCGCGATCTGGCCGGGCTTGCGGTGTTTCTGGCCGCCCCGGCATCGGATTTCATCACCGGCACCGGCATTGCGGCCGATGGCGGGTATTCGATTCGCGCCTGACAGTCTATCCGCCGGGCGTGCGCGGCGGGCTGGCCCCGGCCCGCTGCATCAGCACGAACCCGGACTGGGCCAGCGTCGCCGCCAGCGTTTCGGCGGCGATGCGGGCGGCAAGCTCGCTGGCCTGCCGGTGCGCCTTGCCATGCGCGTCAAAGCGCAGCCCGTAGGTCAGCGCCGCGACCATTTCGGCATGGCTGGCGGGAACGAGTGGGTCTTCGGTCATGCCCAAGCCCTAGCGTGATCGCGTGAACAAATCAAGAACGCTTGAACGGTATTTTAGTGCAACAAGATGGCCAGACAAAACAATACTGTTGCTGGCAAACAAAGTCCGACATCGTACTACCCATGGTGATGAAACCACTCTACAACCGTTGACGCGACCCGGCCGGGCCGCACGGGGGTGCCGGATTCAGGGCTTGCCGCAGGCGCGAAAGCGCCTCCCACCCGCCGCGCCCGTTGGATGAAGTGTGCCAAGGGCG
>CAIPHQ010000580.1 GCA_903864895.1 uncultured Rhodospirillales bacterium | reverse complement strand
GGCACCATACAGCACGCCGTTCACGTTCAGCAGGCTGCCCGTGGGGCCGGCCCCATCGCTGCCACCCTTGAAATTGTAGAGCACCTTGTAGGTCGTGGCACCGGCAACCGGCACATGGGCGGTCATGAGCCCGCCGGCGGCGAGCGCCAGCATCGCGAGCTTTGTCAAGCGCATGGAACGATCCTCGAATTGATCAGGGTGATCTGATAACGCAATAAAATTTAACTTTTTTTCTTTTTCGCAAGCAGTCTCGGAACGTATTCATCCGGCTGCAACATCACATTTTGTTGGCAACCGCCCGCCGCTTGGCTTCGTTCACGGCCAGCCATGTCTCCACCGAAAACCCTCGCGTTCCCCCAAGGTAGCGGTGATTGATCGTGTGCGGCGCAGGAGCTACCCGGTGGCCTGCAATGGTCAGGCGTGTAGCGTCCGGCCTGCTACTTCGCCAAAGCCCGAAGCGCCGCCTCTGGTTCCCGCTCGACAACACGCAACAACGACCGTACCGCAGGGTCCATCCCGGTGCGGGCTTGCTCCCAGTTGCGCACGGTCGCCAACGGCACGCCAATGGCTCCGGCGAATTCTTCCTGTGTCATTTTCAGGTGCGCCCGGATTGCCCGCACATTGGGCACGGCACGAAACGGCGGCAGCGGCCCATCCGGGTCTTCCCCGTCCTCGATTTGGTGGCTGCGGATATCTGCTTCGGTGGTCGCCGCAATCTTGGCGCGGTCCACCTTTGGCCGGGATGCCTTGATCTGCTCAAGAGTCAGCGGCTCGCGATCCATCGTTACCGTTCCAGTTTGTTTGCAATGCGGGCGGAGATGATCCGCCGTACGCCGTCTCGATCCGTGAAGACGACGTGAAGCACCACGCCATCCACCACCCCAATTGCCCGCACCCGCGGCTCGCCGTAGTCGCGCCGGTCATCTTCCCACTCGATTGTCTCGCCGTCGAAGATCAGCGCGGAATAGCCAAACCCAAAACCGCGCAACTCTTGAGTCCGCGCATCCTTCGCAGGATCCCAAGTAAAGCGCAGTGAGGTCACTACGCTAACAGCGCAGCAAAGGGAAGCGGATCGTGCGGCTTCTCACGCTAAGCCTTCCGCAACTGAAACAACCCCTGCTCCCCAAACACATTCGCCAGCCCCGAAAACCGCCGCCATGGCGCGCGCCGCCCGGCTTCGTCCACGGCCAGCCATTTCTCCACCGCGTAGCCCTCGCTTTCGCACAGCGCGAAGAAGTCGCGGATGGTGCAGGGGTGGATGTTGGGGGTTTCGTGCCAGGGCCGGTCCCATACGCTGGTCATCGGCATCCGCCCGCTGCGCAGCAACTGCCAGCGCACCAGCCAGTGGCCGAAATTCGGGAAGCTCACAATGGCGCGCTCGCCAATGCGCAGCATCTGCCGCAGCACCTCACGCGGGCGTTCCACCGCCTGCAACGTTCGTGACAGCACCACATAGTCGAACGCGCCGTCCGGATACTGGCTCAGGTCGTTGTCCGCATCGCCATGCATCACCGGCAAGCCGTGCGCCACCGCGCGCGTCACCTCGGCCATGTCAATCTCGATGCCGCGCGCGTCACAGCCACGGGTGCGGAACAGATGGTCGATCAACTCGCCGTCGCCGCAGCCAATGTCCAGCACCCGCGTGCCGGGCTCGATCATGGCGGCGATCAGGGTCAGATCCAGCCGCATGTTCTTGGCCACGAAGCGTACCGGGTCGAGTGGCACGGTCATGGCGGCAACCCCGCATGTTCGGCGCAGCCGCGCAGAAACCCGGCCAGCGCGCGATGGAAATCCGGCTCGTCCAGCAGGAACGCGTCGTGCCCCTTGTCGGAGGCGATCTCCACAAAGCTCACATTGGCCGCCGCCGCGTTCAGCGCGCGCGCGATGGTGCGGCTTTCGGACGTGGGATACAGCCAGTCGCTGGAAAAGCTGATCACGCAGAACCGGGTGCGCGTTCTGGCAAACGCCGCCGCCAGCGTGCCGCCATGCTCCTCGGCCAGATCAAAATAGTCGGTGGCGCGCGTGATGGTCAGATAGCTCGCGGCATCGAAGCGGCGCACGAAGCTGCTGCCCTGATGGCGCAGATAGCTCTCCACCTCGAACATGTCGCCGAACGGGGCCAGCGCCTGCGCCCCGCGCACCCGGCGGCCGAACTTGCGGGTCAGCGCCTGCTCGCTCAGATAGGTGATGTGCGCCACCATGCGCGCCACCGCGAGCCCGCGTTCCGGCACCTCGCCGTGCTCCCAGTAGCGCCCGCCATGCCAGTGCGGGTCGGCAAAAATCGCCTGCCGCCCGACCTCGTTGAAGGCGATGTTCTGGGCCGAATGATGCGCCGCGCACGCAATCGGCACCGCTGCAAACACCGCCTGCGGATAGGTCGAAGCCCATTCCAGCACCTGCATCCCGCCCATCGAGCCGCCGATCACGGCGAATAGCCGGGCGATGCCCATGTGGTCCATCAGCTTCTTCTGCGCCCGCACCATGTCGCGGATGGTCACGGTGGGGAAATCCACCCCCCAGCGCGGCGGATCGGCCGAATCGGTGTCGTCGCGCGGGCTGCGCGGGCCGGTCGAGCCCATGCAGCCGCCCAGCACATTGGTGCAGATCACGAAGAACCGGTTGGTGTCGATGGGCTTGCCCGGCCCAACCACCATCTCCCACCAGCCGTCACGGCCGGTCACGGGGTGCTTGTCGGCCACGTACTGGTCGCCGGTCAGCGCGTGGCAGATCAGGATGGCGTTGCTGCGCTCGGCGTTCAGCGCGCCATAGGTCCGGTACGCCACCACAAGGCGGCGCAGCGTCACCCCGCAGTCCAGCGTCAGGCCGCCGGGCAGGTCAACGTGCTGGTGGGCGCTTTCCGGAACGTCGGGCAGATTCATGGGACCGCCGATATGCGCCGCCGCATCGCCGCCTGCAACGGGTCTGCCGCGCCGCCCCACCATTGCGTGATCGCCCGCCGCCGCCCGCCGCTGCCGCTTTGCAGCGGCTTGGGCTTCGGCTATGCGGGATCACCCCGCATAGAAGCCCCATGAGCATTACCGTTCCGCCCAGCGACTCCGCCACGCCCACGCTTGCCGAGTTGCGCGCCGAACTCGATCGGCTGGATGACGCGATTCACGATCTGCTGATGCAGCGCGCGCAGGTTGTCACCGGTGTGGCCGCGCTTGGCGCGCGCGGCAAGGTGCCGTTCCGCCCCGGACGCGAAGCCGACATCATCCGCCGCCTGCTCGCCCGCCACACCGGCCCGCTGCCGCGCCGGGTGCTGCCGCGCATCTGGCGGGAGCTGTTTGCCGCCACCACCAGCATGCAGGGCAGCTATGTCATCGCCGTCAGCGAATCCGACCCGGCGTCCGGCTTCGTCGCCTGCGCGCGTGAGCATTTCGGCGCACTGACCCCGCTGCGCGTGCATCACAGCCCGTCGCACGCCATTGCCGAGGTCAGCGCAGGTGTCGCCACCGCCGCCGTGCTGCCGCTGCCGGCACAGGACGAACCGGCGCGCGCCGCGTGGTGGACGGCCCTGCTGCACCGCGACACCCCGCGCATCCATGTGGTCGCCCGCCTGCCGTTCTGGTCGCCACGCGCCGAAGGCGCCCCGCAGGCCCAGGCCTTCGTGGTCGCCGCCGCCACGCCCGATGCCTCGCGGCGGGACAACGCACTGCTCGGCTTCGAACTCCCGGTGGACATGAGCCGCGCGCGCCTGACCAGCGAACTCGCCGCCGCCGGGCTCACCCCGCTCGGCATGATCCTGCGCCGCGACCCGGCGGGGCAGGTGGCCCACGCGCTGATCAGCGTGGACGGCTACATGACCGACGAGGACCCCCGCCTCGCCAATCTGACCGAGGCGGTGCGCCGCCCGGTGGTGCTCGGTGCCTATGCGGTGCCGGTGGATGGAGACAGCCAATGACCGCCCCCCGCCCGCGTGACGACGTGATGAAGATCCACGCCTATGTCGGCGGCGAGTCGAAAATCCCCGGCGTCAACCGCATCATCAAGCTGTCGTCCAACGAAGGCGCGTTCGGCCCGCCGCAGGCAGCGCAGGCGGCCTTCGCCCGCGTGGCCGCCGAGATCCATCGCTACCCGGACGGCGGCTCGGTGGAACTGCGCCGCGCCATCGGTGCCCGCTTCGGCCTTTCGCCCGAGCGCATCGTCTGCGGCACCGGCTCGGATGAACTGATCCAGCATCTGTGCCTGATCTATGGCGGCCCCGGCACCGACATCATCATGAGCCTGCACGGGTTTTCGATGTACCAGATCGCCGGCACCTATGCCGGCAGCCGGGTGCTGAAAACCCCGGAACGCAACCTGACGGCGGATGTGGACGCGATGCTGGCCGCCGTCACCGCCGCCACCCGCGTGGTGTTCCTCGCCAACCCCAACAACCCCACCGGCAGCCTGCTGCCGCAATCCGAAGTCGAACGGCTGCGCCGCGGCCTGCCGGAAGACGTGCTGCTGGTGCTGGACGCCGCCTATGCCGAATACGTCACCGATCCCGCCTACGACGCGGGCACCAAACTGGTCGATGCCGGGGAAAACACCGTCATGCTGCGCACCTTCAGCAAGGTGTTCGGGCTGGGCGGCATGCGCGTCGGCTGGGCCTATGCCCCGCCCGCCGTGGTGGACGCGCTGAACCGGGTGCGCGGCGTGTTCAACGTCAACCTCGCCGCACAGGCTGCTGCCGTGGCCGCGCTGGCCGAACCCGGCTGGGTGGAACGCAGCGTGGCCCACACCACCGAGTGGCGTGAATGGCTGCGCGCGGCGCTGGAGTCGGCGGGCATCAAGACATGGCCCAGCGTCGGCAATTTCTTCCTCGCCGACTTCGCCACCGCCGAGCGTGCGGCGGCGGCCAATGCGTGGCTGAAGGCACGCGGCATCATCGTGCGCGCCATGGGCAGCTACGACCTGCCGCACTGCCTGCGCATCACCGTCGGCACCGAGGAAGAATGCGGCCTCGTCGCCGACGCATTGAAGGACTTCGCCGCCCATGGCTGAACCGCTGTTCCGCCGCCTGGCACTGCTGGGCATCGGCCTGATCGGCAGTTCCGTCGCCCGCATCGCCATGGAGCGCCGCGACATTGCCGCCGAAGTGGTGGCCAACGCCCGTTCGCAAGCCACGCTGGATCGCGTGCTGCATCTCGGCATTGCAGACCGGGTGGAACTCGACCCCGCGAAAGCGGTGGCAGGGGCGGACTGCGTGATGCTCTGCGCCCCGGTGGGCGCCTATGCGGCGCTGGCCGAAGCCATCAGCCCGCATCTGGCGCCGGGCGCCATCATCACCGATGTGGGCTCCACCAAAGTCTCGGTGATCCGCGATGTCGGCCCGCTGGTGCCCGCCGGCGTGCATTTCGTGCCCGGCCACCCCCTGGCCGGCACCGAGTATTCCGGCCCCGACGCCGGCTTCACCACGCTGTTCCAGAATCGCTGGTGCCTGCTGACCCCGCCGCCCGGCACCGATGCCGAAGCCGTGGCCAAGGTGCGCGCGCTGTGGGAGCGGTGCGGCGCCATGGTGGATCAGATGGACCCCGCCCATCACGACCGCGTGCTGGCCATCGTATCCCATCTGCCGCATCTGCTGGCCTTCACCATCTGCGGCACGGCGGACGATCTGGAAGGCGAAAGCCGCAAGGAAGTGCTGCAATTCGCCGCCACCGGCTTCCGCGACTTCACCCGCATCGCCGCCAGCGACCCGGTGATGTGGCGCGACATCTTCCTGAACAACCGCGAAGCCCTGCTGGAAATGCTGGCCCGCTTCACCGAGGACGCCCAGGCCATGGCCCGCGCGGTACGCTGGGGCGATGCCGCCTATATCGAAGACAAGATCCATCGCGGCCGGCGCATCCGCAAAAGCCTGATCGAACTCAAGCAGGCGTAACATTGCGGCCGGGTGCCGGTTTGACCGCCGGTCCGCACGGCGATATCGTCCGATATCATCCTCTGCAGATCAACCAATGCCCGCCATCGTCATCCGCAACCTGCCGGAGCCTGTCCACGCCGCCCTGCGCCGCCTGGCCATGGAGCGTCACGTCTCGGTGGAGGCACTCGCCCGCGCTACGCTCAGCGACCTGGCCCGCGCGGCCCGGCCGGGCGGCATCGATTTCGCCCAATTGGCCCGCGACCGTGCGGCGCTGGGCATCTCCGATGACGGACCGGACTGGACCGAGGCGCTGGATGACCCGGCGCTGAGCCGGAGTGTGCTCGGCCTCAACGGCTGATGCCACTGTTGCTCGATACCCACTACGTCTTCGCCATCGCAGGCAGCCCGGGCCGGTTGAGCCCGGCGGAGATCCGGTTTCTCGGGACCTACCCGGATCGCTTCACCGTCAGCGCCGTCTCGATCTGGGAAATGCGGTTGAAATGGGCCGCCCTGCACGCCTCCGGCGACCGCAAGGGACCGCTCGACCCGGCACAGGCGCTGCAAATTCTCAGCGCACAACCCATCGACTTTCTGCCACTCACGCCGGGCCACGCGGTGGCGGTGCTGACGCAACCGCTGCCGCACAACGATCCGTTCGACGAGTTGCTGCTGGTGCAGGCGCAACTGGAGGGAATGCAAATGCTCAGCCGCGACCGGCAATTGGCGGGCCATCCGCTGGTGATGCGCCTGTGAGCCGATAGCTCCCACGGCGCAGTCGCAAGCAGGTGGATTGATCTCTGGCAGCCATAGCCGATATTCATGAAGTAGGGTGGGCTTCAGCCCACCAAAGCAACATCGTACCAGAAATACAGCCAGAAAAAATCAGCGCGGACGGTCTCTGGAAAATTGCATCTGCATCATCAAATCCGCGCCGTCCCAAGGTCCACACCAAGCCGCAGCCGCCCGGCCATGATGAAATTGTTCGGCGACATGGCCACATGCTGCGCAGCCGCCCGCCACCGGAACAGCCCGGCCCACCGCCTCGGTGGCGGCGACCATCAGCGCGTGCGGGGCGGCATAAAATTCGCGCGCGGCGTCCTCGGTCAGGTAACCGGCGAACCGCCCGGCCCCCGCGCCATTGTCCACGATCCAGCCTGCGGATGCGTCAATCTCGGCCACCGCCTCCACCACCGCCATGAAATCGAACGGCTGGAAGCCGAGTGCGGGTTCCGCCTGTTCGGGCGGCGGCCCCGGCCTCTGAGCCTGACGCGGGAGGGTGAGGCGCTGCTGCCGGTGGTCCGCAACGCCGTGCAGGCGATTGGCGATGCCGTGGAGCATCTGCGCCCCGGCCCCGCGCCGGGGCGGCTGAAAGTCACCACAACCAACGCCTTCGCCGCCCGCTGGCTGCTGCCCCGCCTGCCGCGCTGGCGGGCGCTGCACCCTCAGGTTCGCCTCGAAATCCTCGGAACCGACGCCGTGGCCGATCTTGCCGCGGGGGAGGCCGATGCCGCCATCCGCTACGGGCGCGCCGCCCCCACCGGGCCGCTGCTGGAATGCGTGACGCTGGCGCGCGACGAATTCGTGGTGGCCGCCGCACCCGCGCTGGTGGCGGGCCTGGCCTTGCCGCTGGCGCCGGATGTGCTGGCCGGTCTGCCGCTGATCGAATCCGGCTGGCCGGTGACTGACCTTGACGCCCCGACATGGCAGCGGCTGGAGCAATGCTGGCCCGCCCGGACGTTCAACCCCG
>CAIPHQ010000579.1 GCA_903864895.1 uncultured Rhodospirillales bacterium | reverse complement strand
CCTTCATGCCGAAGCCCATCTACGGCGACAACGGCAGCGGCATGCACACCCACCAGTCCATCTGGAAGAACGGCAAGCCGCTGTTCGCGGGCAATGGCTACGCCGACCTGTCGGAGATGTGCCTGTATTTCATCGGCGGCATCATCAAGCACGCCAAGGCCATCAACGCCTTCACCAACCCGAGCACCAACAGCTACAAGCGCCTGATCCCGGGCTTCGAAGCCCCGGTGCTGCTGGCCTACTCGGCCCGCAACCGCTCGGCCTCGTGCCGCATCCCCTACACCACCAACCCGAAGGCCAAGCGCGTCGAAGTCCGCTTCCCGGACGCCTCGGCCAACCCGTACCTGGCCTATGCCGCGATCTGCATGGCGGGTCTGGACGGCATCAAGAACAAGATCCATCCGGGCGACCCGATGGACAAGGACCTGTACGACCTGCCGCCGGAAGAACTGAAGGGCATCCCGACGGTCTGCGGCAGCCTGCGCGAAGCCCTCGGCGCACTGGCCGCCGATCACGACTTCCTGCTGGCCGGCGACGTGTTCGGCCGCGACCAGATCGAGAGCTATATCGAACTGAAGTGGAACGAGGTGTACAAGTTCGAACACACCCCGCACCCGGTTGAGTTCGAGATGTACTACTCCTGCTGAGGGCGGCTGGCTGACGGAATGTGCGGGGCACCTTCGGGTGCCCCGCTTTTTTGTGCGCAGGATCTGACCGCCCCTGGCGCTGCGGCGGTGACTCTCGACCGGGAACGTTGACGCACGGCGATTAGCGCGAACAAAAAATTACTTGACTCTGATGCAGTCCGATCCGATCAGTATGCACGCAATGATCCGGGCATAATATACAAACGATAAAAATCTCCCAATCCGCTGCGCAATGTAAATTATTGGCGTGCGTCGAAGAGCACACAGGACAGGTGTGAGCATATTTGCCATAGATTTAGTAATATAAGCTCACCATAAAAAATACTGAGCAACGCGTGCAACCTGGGAGGGTAAGATGGCTTCAAATCAATCCGGTCATGCCAAAACGCTGCGCGGCCTGTCGGCGCCGATTGACGCATCCACGGCGTTTGGGCGGTTTGGCAAGATGTTCCCCAAGGCGGACGCCTGCCCGGCCAGGGATGAGGCGGTTCTGGCAAAACTTGCCCTGGTGATGATCAAGGCTGACAATGGAGCACCAATAATCGAGGATGAACGAATCGACGAGAACAAACTGATCCCGGCAGGGTATACCTATTTCGGACAGTTCGTTGACCACGATATCACGCTCGATACAACGTCGTTGAATACGAAAATCACCGACCCGGACGCATTGTCCGACTTCCGCTCACCGGCGCTCGATCTGGATAGTATTTACGGACGCGGGCCGGGCGATCAGCCGTATTTGTATGAAAAGGACGGGTTGCGGCTGCGGCTTGGCAGCCCCCTGACAAACGGCGGCGCTGCCACCGGCAGCCCGCGCGACATCCAGCGTTTGGGCGACGGAGTCGCCACCCTGGGCGACAAGCGAAACGACGAAAACAAGATCGTAGCGCAGATTCATGCGGCCATGATCGCGTTTCACAATAAGGTGGTCATGGATGACGCGCTGATCGATTCATTCGGCGGCGACCGCAGCACCAACGAGCTTCGTTTTCAGTCAGCTGTCACAATCGTGCGCTGGCATTACCAATGGGTGGTGTTGCACGACTATCTGAAGCGTATATGTGAGCCGGGCATTGTGGACCAGATACTCAACGCCGGCGGCAAGCCGCAGATCAGCAATTACATGAGCGGCTTCAAGGGGTATCCCTATATCCCCGTCGAATTCTCGGTCGCCGCCTTCCGGTTCGGCCATTCGATGGTCCGGCCAAGCTATTCGCTGAACTTTGACGTTGCAGCGGCCGCAGGGGCCGACCCAACGCAGAAGCGCATTCCCACTTTCAGCCGCGACCCGAATTCCAATCAAAACCTGAATGGATTTGGCGAGCCGATCCCTAAGACATGGGGAATCGACTGGGCGTTCTTCCTGCCCGACATCGCACCACGAGGAGCAGGATACCAATTCCGGCTGGCAAATGGCGGGTTCAAAGACGCGGTTCTGCCGCAGCCATCATACCGTATCGACGCGTTGCTGGCCGAACCGCTGCAGGACCTGCCGGAATTCTTTGACCCGGACAAGCCGGCGGGAAGCGCTGGCGCGATAGTCGGCAATCTGGCATTCCGCAACCTGTTGCGCGGCCAGAATCGCGGTTTGCCCAGCGGCCAAACCCTCGCCGGTGCCTATCAGCTGGAGCCGTTATCTGACGACATCGTATGGTCGGCAGGGTCGCGTGTTCCGCTCCCCGGGGACATGTCAAAAGACGAAAAAGACGCATTCGAGAATGGCGATAACCGCCGCAAAGCATTCCGTCTCGAGCACGTCGACAGCGGTGACCGGCGATGGGTCAAGCATACGCCGCTGTGGTTCTATCTGTTGCGGGAGGCGGAATACCACGGTGCCTCCAGCCCGGAGCAGGAAGGTGCCGGGTTCGGCGGCCAGCATCTGGGGCCGCTCGGCAGCCGCATCGTCGCCGAGACGCTGATTGCGCTGCTGTGGCTCGACCAGTCTTCGGTGCTGCAGGCCCGGCCCGCGTTTCAGCCGATGCAGGAGATTGCCGGGCTTGGGCCACTGACGCTGGGCAAGCTGATCAGTTTCGCGTTGTCCTAGAACCAGAAAGGATCGCGGCAATGACAAAAAGCTTTCGCGGAAAAAGCTCCGGCTGGCTAATTCTCGCCGCTATCGGCGCTCCGGTTATTGCAGCCATTCTGATTTACAAGGGAACTTCAACTGCATTGGTTGCTGATGCAGGGCTTGCAGTCAACACGCTTGCCGCCATGATCCTGTTGTTCGCCGCCAGCTCTGCGATTTCGCAGGGCTGGTTCGGCTTCGCTCTGAGCAGCCGCAACCGGTATAGCCTGTCACGGCTGCAAATGGGAATCTGGTCGGCCGTGGTGCTGGGCTTGTTGCTGTCGGCGGCCGAATGGAACTTGTTTGTCACCGGCGCGCCAGGTCCGTTGAGCATCGCCATTCCGGGTCCGCTGCTGGCGGCATTGGGGATTTCGGTGTTCAGCGGCGTTGCAGCCCCGGGTGCGCTCGCTATACGCGAAGCTGCCTCATCAGGAGCGACACAGCTCCAAATTGATAGTGCCAACGCCCGCATCGATTCAGCAAAGCCCGAGCCCAAAGCCGAACAAGGCAACCGCAATGATCAATCTGACGTGGTGGCAGACAGACAGGTGATTGCCAACAAAAATATTGCACATGCATCATGGCGAGACTTTTTTACAGGCGAGGAACTGGCCAACGCAGGCTTAATCGATCTTGCCAAGGTTCAGCAGGCCCTGTTCAGTGCCGTGGTGATCTCTGTGTATTTTGTGGGTGCGTTCGGGGCTTTCAAATCAGGCGTACGGATCACAACCCTACCCGAACTGGGCGACGATGCGGTACGGTTATTGGCGATCAGCAGCGCCGGATACCTTGCCTACAAAGTCGTACCAAAAGGTCCTGGCCCTCAATCTTGACGATAACATCCGGGGGGCGCGGCACGGGCACCATTGCCGCCCCCGCCCACACCCCGCTACCCTAACCTCCACCATGCGCCCGCTGCCCCTCGCCGCCCTGTTGCTCCCGCTGCTGTCCTGCGCCGCCCCCGCCGCGCAGAATTATCGCGGCACGCTCTCGGGCTGCGGCGACCCCACCGCCGTGCTTACCATCGAAGCCGGGCGGGCGGCGTTTGCGGTCAATGAGGGGGTGCTGGTGCTGCGCGGCACATCCAACCCGGACACCACGTTCACCGCCACGCTGAACACCGCCGCCCAGGGCAAGCCACCCTTCGTGCTGAAAGCCGAGGGCAAGGCGGCCAATGGCGTGGCGCAGGTTACCTACATCACCCCGCGCTGCACCGCCCACGGCAGCCTGCTGGCGTTTTAGCCGCAAAGGCGCGGCAGCGCAGGGCGGGCTTCAGCCCGCCACCACAAGTCAAGCCAAATAAAACATCTCCGGCGGAGTCACCAACACCAGACATGGCGGGCTCAAGTCCACCCTGCACCTCACAAGAACCCTACACCAGCGGGCTCACCCCGCTCATATACACATACACTTCCTGAAACCGCTCCCCGCGCACACGCCAGAAATTGGTGTTGTGCAGCAGCGTCGTGGCGCCCTGATGGTCCACCAGTTCGGCCACGAAACTCGCGGCGATGCGGCCATTGTCCGGGTCCACGGTGCAGACGAAGTCGCGGTGGATGATGGTGCGGTACGCCGCCATGAAGTCGCGCAGCATCCGCGCAATCGCCGGTTTGCCCGCGTGCAGCGTGTGCGCGGTCTGGATGGTGAACAGTGCCTCCTCATGAAAGCACGCCATGGCGGCGTCGAGGTTCCTGGCATCGACGCTGCCGAAATATTGCACCGTGGCCAGATCAATCAACTGGGCACGGCTGAGCGATGACTGATATTGCATGGGAAATCCTCAATCAGACTGCGGGCTAAACCAGCAGGTTCGGGCCGCTCATATACACAAACACCTGCGCGAACTTGCCGTCGTGCAGGTAGAAGCGGTTGCAGTTTTCATAGCGCTGCATCGCCCCGCCGCGTGCGGGCACAATCTCCACGCTGAATTGCGAGCACACCGCACCCGCTTCGGTATCCACCGTGTGGACGAAATTGCCGTGCCAGTTGCGGCCAAAATTGGTGAACAGCGTCTCGAACATCCGGCGAATCCCGCCGTCCCGCCCCACATGCAGCGTGTTGCTGGTGACTTCCTGCACCGTGGCATCTTCAGTGAAACAGCCCAGCACCATGTCCATGTTCTTGGTGTCAACGCCGTGGAAATAGCGTTTGGTCACAATATCAATCAGGTCTTCGTAGCGGTACTGCGTCATCGCGGCCCCTCGCTCGCTGCATCCGGCCCGAGCGTATCGCCTGCCAGCCCGCTGTTGCAACGCGCGCCGCCGCGCTAGCCTGCCCGCAACAAGAACCGGGGGAACCGCCATGCGCCGCACCATCATCCGCAATGCCACCGTCATCAGCATGGACGGCCAGACCGGCGATTACCCGGCCGCCGACATCCTGATCGACGGCAGCAGCATCGCCGCCATCGGCCCCGGTCTGGGTGAGATCGATGCCGAGAGCATCGACGCCACCGGGATGATCGCCATCCCCGGCTTCATCGACACCCACCGCCACACCTGGCAGAGCCTGCTGCGCAACACCGCCGCCGACTGGAGTCTGGCGCAGTATTTCGCCGGTGTGCGCGGCGTCATGGGCCGCCTGTACACCGCCGATGACATGTATATCGCCAACTACATGGGCGCGCTGGAGGCGTTGGACAGCGGCATCACCACGCTCTACGACTGGTCACACAACAACAACACGCCCGAGCACGCCGATGCCGCCGTGCAGGGCCTGCGCGATGCCGGTCTGCGCGCGGTGTTCGGCTATGGCAACGCCAATGACGAGTGGTTCCCGGTCAGCCACAAGCCCACCAATCTGGCCGACATGGCGCGCGTGCGCCGCCAGCATTTCAATGGCGAGGACGGGCTTCTCACCATGGCCTTCGCCGCGCGCGGCCCGCAATTCACCACGCTCGATCTCACGGAAGCCGAATTCCTCGCCGCCCGCGCGCTCGGGCTGCGCATCACGGTGCATGTGGGGGACGGGCTGTGGGGTCTGTCCAACCCCATCGGGCAGTTGCACGCGCGCGGCCTGCTGCGCGGCGACACCACCTATGTGCATTGCTGCACGCTGGCCGAGCACGAGTTTCAACTGATCGCTGACTCCGGCGGCACCGCCAGCCTTGCGGCCGAGGTGGAGATGAACATGGGCCACGGCCACCCGGCCACGCTGGCCTTCCTGCGCCATGGCTGCCGCCCCAGCCTTTCCATCGACGTGTGCTGCTCGGCGGGCGGGGACATGTTCGGCCAGATGCGCATCCTGCTCGCCGCCACGCGCGGGGGCGCCCATGGTGAGGATCTGCGCGCCGGGCGCACGGCGGCCGCGCAGGTGATCTCGGCGCGCGATGTGCTGGAGTTCGCCACGCTGCAAGGCGCGCGCGCCTGCGGGCTGGAGCGCCGCACCGGGTCGCTCGCAGCGGGCAAGCAGGCGGATATCGTGCTGCTCGATGCGCGGATGCTGAACCTGTTTCCGGTCAACAACCCGGTGGGCGCGGTGGTGAACGACGCGCATCCGGGCAATATCGACAGCGTGTTCGTCGCCGGGCGCGCGGTGAAACGCCACGGCCGCCTGCTGCACGCCGATGTGGCGGCGCTGCGCACCCGCATGGAAGCGGCCACCGGCGCGCTGTTCGCCCGCGCCGGGGTGCCGCGCGATGGCTCGTGGCTGCCGGTGCCGTATGCGGGGGGGTGAGGGGGCAGCTTCAGCCCCCCTACCCCTCGGCGAATTTCAGCGCCACGCCGTTCGCCTCGCTGGCCGCCACACCGGCCCATCCGGCGCCGGACATGTATTTCACCCCGCCGTCCTTCAGCGCCGCGATGGTCTGCGCGATGTCGCCCACGCGGAACACCAGGCCGGTCATGCGCTCGGCGCGGCCATCGGCCAGCGGGGCGGCGGCGGCGAAGCGGCGGGTGGCGGCGGGCGGGATCAGCACATCCAGCCGGGTCAGCGCCATGTTCAGCCGCACGCCATCCGGCAGATGCCGCAGCGCGTGGCCGCCGAACAGCGCCTCGAACACGGTGGCGGTGCGCTGCGGGGCGTTCGAGTCCATGATCACCGCGGCAATGCCCAGCACGCCATTGGCATGCCGCCGCCACGTATCGCGCCACACCAGATGGCGCGTCAGATGGTGGCAGAAATACAGCCGCCCGGCCGGAAACGCATCGCGCTCCACCCGCACGGTGCGGAAACTCGCGTCCTGCTGCGAGCCGTCGGGCAACGTGACGGGCCGCGAGAACGCCAGCGGCGGCAGCACCGGGGCGCCTGCGGCTTTCAGCGTGTTATACAGGATGTTGCTGGCGTCGGTGCCGAACACCAGACCGTTCAGCCCCTCCGGCCACTCCATCACATCGGTCTCGGGCGCGCCTTCCGGCGGCACGCCCACCAGTTCCAGATAGTCGGTGCCGAACATGGCCAGATGGTTGATGCTGCCCAGCGTGTGGCGGCCCATTGGCGTTAATGTGAACCCCAGCCTGCGCCACACCCCGGCGGCTTCGGGCAGGCGGTCGCGCACATTGACCACCACGTGGTCCAGTGTCGGTATTGGTAAAGCTGGACTGTCGGTCACAAGTAAATGCTCCATTGATTGTCGCAATCTAAGCGATATTTCAGTTGCAAGTTTCGCCGGTCCCGCCAATTAGACGTCACGGCCCTGGCGGGAGCCGGGCCGTAACGCCATCCGTGGCGTTCCCCCTTCCATACTTGGCGGTCCCTGCACAGGGACCGCCACTTTTTTTTATGTCATGTGGCGCGGGGCGCGTGTTGACAGCGATGTGTCATCGCAATGGCTTGCCGCCCGATATTTTGCCGGCATAGAATTTGTCCGCATAAGGGCGTGATACGCGCCGCGGCGGACGGGGGCGTGTTTTGGCCATTTTCAAACTGCTGTTCAGCTTCTCCGCCACCACCGGCGGCTACCCGCAGGCGGGCCTGTTGCTGGATGCGGGCGGCAGCCTGTTCGCGTCAGCCGGCTCGGACGGCACGCTCGGGCCGCAGATTCTGCAACTGACATGGGATGGCAGCGCCTATGCCGCCACGCCCACCGTGCTGGCCACCTTGCCCCTGGGCAGCAGCCCCGGCGGGCTGGCGCAGGATGCCTTCGGCAACCTGTTCGGCCTGACCATCGGCGGCGGCACGTTCGATTTTGGCACGGTGTTTGAAATTCCGTGGGGCGGCAGCGGCTATGGCGCGGCGGTCACGCTGGCCAGTTTCACCGCCGCCACCGGGGAATATCCGCGCGGCGCGCTCACCATCGACCGGCAGGGCAATCTGCTGGGTGTCACCAGTGATGGCGGCGCGCATGGCGCGGGCACGGTGTTTGAAATCACCAAAGGCGCGGGCGGCTATGCCAGCACCCCCACCGTGCTGGGCGATCTGGGCGGCGCGCTGGGCGGCGGCCCGCAGGGCGGGCTGATCACGGACGCGCAGGGCAACCTGTTCGGCGTGACCATTGGCGGCAGCAACGGCCCCACGCTGTATGAGGTACCACTGACGGGCAGCGCCTATGGCGCGCCGGTGGTGCTGGCCAGCCTGACGCCTGCCACCGGCGTTTCCGTGTATGGCGCGCTGGCCATGGACGCGCAGGGCGACCTGTTCGGCGTGGCCGGGGGCGGCGGGGCCAGCAATCAGGGCAGCATTTTCGAACTGGTCAAGACCGGCGGCGGCTACGCCAGCACGCCCACGCTGCTGTACAGCTTCGATGGCACGCCGGGCAGTTTCCCCACCGGCCAGTTGCTGGTGGACGCCAATGGCAGCCTGTTCGGCACCGCCTCCAGCAGTGGCGCATCGGGCGCGGGCACGGTGTTTGAACTGGCGCACACCGGCGCCGGCTACGCCGCAACGCCCACGGTTTTGTACAATTTCGACTTCACCAACGGCCAAGCCCCCAATGCCGGGCTGGTGGCCGATGCCAGCGGCAACCTGTTCGGCACCGCCATGCTGGGCGGCACCGCGGGCAACGGCACGGCGTTCGAGATCACCGGGTCCGGTTTCGCGGTGGGCGCGATCAGCATCAGCGGGGCGGCGGCGCAGCATCTGCTGGGCGGCACCGCCACCCACCCGTTCGCCGCCGTTACAGTGTCGGATGCCAACCCCGGCCAGACCGAGACGGTTACCATCACGCTCGGCACGCCGGCGGCGGGCACGCTGAGCGACCCGAACGCGGCCAGTGACGGCTTCACGCTGGCGGGCGGCGTGGCCACGCTGACCGGCACGGCCGCACAGGTCACGCAGGCGTTGCAGGGGCTGGTGTACACCTCGGCGGGCCTGCCGCCCAACGGCACCACGGTTTCCACCAGCTTCACCATCGCCGCGCGCGACACGCTGGGTGTCACAGCCAGTGACAGCAGCACCGTGGTGACGGCGACGCAGTTTCAGGTGATCTCGGCACCCGATGGCAACCTGTTGGGGCCGAACGGCGCGCTGGTGCGCGATGCATCCGGCAACCTGCTGGCGGCGTGCCGGTACTTCGGGCCGTTCAACGGCGGGGCGGTGTATGAGGCTGCGGCCAGCGGCGGCGGCTACGCCGCAACCCCCGCAACGCTGGCGGGCCTTGTCCCGGCAACCGCCTCCGAGGCCAGCAATGGCCTGTTTGTGGACCGTCTCGGCAACATCATCGCCACCAGCCAGTCCGGCGACAGCGGCCAGAACGGCACGGTGTTTCAGGTGACAGCCACCGCCACCGGCTACGCCGCCAGCGCCACCGTGCTGTACCAGTTCACCGCCGCCACCGGCACGCGCCCGGTGGGGCCGCTGATCGCCGATGGCGCGGGCAATCTGTATGGCGCGGCGTTGCAAAACGGGGCCAATGGCGGCGGCACCGTGTTTGAACTGCCGCGCAGCGGCAGTGGCTATGCCGCCCCGGTGGCGCTGGCCAGCTTTGCCACCCCGTACAGCGCCATGAGCGTGCCGTCCGGCGGGCTGGTGATGGACGCCGATGGCAACCTGTTCGGCACCACGTTCTATGGCGGCGATATTGGCTTCGGCACCATTTTCGAACTGCCCAAAACGGCGGGCGGCTATGCCGGCACGCCGGTGCAGATTGCCAGCCTGTCGATACTGTCCGGCTACGGCGTCAACGGTCTGGCCATCGACGCTGCGGGCAACCTGTTCGGGGCCGGGTCTGCCGGCGGGTTCCCCGGCAATTCCGGCACGCTGTTCGAACTGGCCAAGTCCGGCGGCGTCTATGCCAGCACGCCCACGCCGCTGATGACTTTCGGCGGCGCAACCGGGGTGTCTCCGCAGGGAACGCCGCTGCTGGATGCGGCGGGCAACCTGTTCGCCACGGCCGAGATGTTCAGCGGCGGCAACGGCACGGTGGTTGAACTGGACAAGTCCGGCGCGGGCTACGCCGCCAGCCCGAAGGTGCTGGCCACGTTCAGTTTTGCCGATGGCAACTTGCCAAGCGGCGGCCTGATCGCCGATGCCGGCGGCGCGCTGTATGGCGGCATGCAAACCGGCGGGCCGAATTTTCACGGCAGCATCTACCAGGTGCTTGGCTCCGGCTTCACCGTGGGCGCGCTGGGGGTCAGCGGCACCGTGGCGGGGCAGACCTTCGGGGCGGGGGCCAGCCTGCACCCGTTCAGCGGTGTGACCATCACCGACGCCAATCCCGGCCAGACCGAGACCGTTACCATCACCCAGACCGTGCCTGCGGCGGGCACGCTGAGCGACCCGAATGCCGCCGCCGATACCGGCGTGTTCAGCGGTGCGGTGTTCAAGGTCACCGGCACGGCCGCGCAGGTCACATCCACGCTGCACGGCCTGATCTTCACCGCCACCGGCGGCGACCCCGGCACCGGCTTCAGCATCGCGGTGCAGGACACGCTGGGCCTGACTGCCAGCGACAGCACCACCTCCGTGCAGTGCTTCGGCGCAGGCACGGCCATCGCCACCCCGGATGGCCCGCGTGCGGTGGAGACGCTGCGCGCGGGGGATCTGGTGCTCACCGCCAGCGGTGAGGCGCTTCCCGTGCGCTGGCTGGGCGTGCAAACCATCGCCGCCCGCTTCGCCGACCCCGCGAAGGCGTGGCCGGTGCGCGTCGCAGCAGGTGCCTTGGGCGCCGGGTTGCCGGTGCGCGACCTGATCCTGTCGCCGGGCCACGCGCTGTTTCTGGACGGTTTG
>CAIPHQ010000578.1 GCA_903864895.1 uncultured Rhodospirillales bacterium | reverse complement strand
CGGCCCCGGCTCCAGAAACCCCACGCCGCGAAACCACAAGCCGGGGTCTGCATCCATCAGGCGCGCGATGGCAGGCGCCACCATGGCAAAGTCGCGGTTATGCGACGGCGAGCCGGAAAAATAGCCGATATGCCGCCTACCATCGCCCGCCCACTTGCTCGCGGCCTTGGCCTGCCACACGCGGCCGGAGATGTCCTGCTGTTCACGGTTGAGGAAATTGGCAATCACCCGCGCCGGTTTGCCCGACCACCGCGCCGCGTGCGCGGCGAGTACGCTGTTGGTGGTCAGTGCTGCGTCGCACAGCGCGAACGTGGCACCCACGCGGCCGATATAGGCAAACCAGTAGTTCCACACGTCATCGTTTCGCTTGTCCACGCCCAGCGTGTCCACCAGCAGATGCGCGTAGGCGGGGTCGAACACCAGATCGTCGCAGTCGAACAGAATCCGCCGCCCGCGTGCGCGCGCCAGTGCCGCGAGACGCGCGATGCTGTCGTCGTAGAGTGAGTTGCGGCAGATCACCAGCACGTCGCAGGCATCCAGCACGCGGCCAATGCGCGGCAAATCCGCCGCCGTGAACCACGATGCCGCCGCCCCGGCCGTCTGCGCGCCCAGCGCCTGTGCGATGTTGTAGGCGCGGTAGCGGAAGGTGCTGGTATCCGGCGTGGCGTAGAAATAGGCCGCGCGCGGCGTGCCGCGCAGCAGCAACGCCATGCGTGCGTCAAACCCGATGTCCCACGGCGCAGCGTAGGCAACGGGCGGCACCTGCGCCGCATACATCGCTAGCCGTCCGCCCAGACGGCCAGGCGCTCCACGGCGGGGGCCATCGCGGTGGCCCAGTCGCGCTGCAACCCGTCGCGCGCGGCATTGGCGGCGCGTGCTGCCGGGTCATCGGCCAAGGCGGCCGCGCGGCGCAAACCGGCCAGCAGCGACGGCACATCCGGGTCCGTGCAGATGATGTTCGCCGAGTAGCTGTCCAGTTCGCGCTTCAGCCCGAAACGGTTGGTCACCACCGCAGCACCGCTGGCCGCCAGATCGAGCGGCGGATAGCTGGGATGCGGGGTGTACATCAGCGACAGCCCGGCCTCCATGCCCGCAATAAACGCGGCATAGCGCGGCCACGGCATCGGGCCGGGGAACAGCGCCTTGGCCCCGCGCGGCAGGGCCAGCGGGGCCGCACCGTGGCCCGCGAAATGGAAATCCCATTCTGCGGGGTCCAGCACGCCTTCCTCGATGGCCGCGCACAGCGCCTCCAGCCCGCGCCAGTACAGGTTCCGCGCGTTCCACGGCCTCGCATAGAAGAAAAACCCGCGCTTGCCGCCCGCTTGCCGCGCGCCGCCCCGGCGATAGACCTGATCGGGAAACGCCGGTTCAAACGCAACCGCGCCGGGTGCCAGATTCTGTTCACGCAGATGCGCCAGCAGCAGGTTGGAATTGACCAGATACAGCACACCGGGGTCGGCCAGTGTCTCACTGCAGCGCAGATGGTCGTCGCCGAACGGGTAGAACATCCGCTCGTCCTCCTGCAGCAGATAGGCGATGCGCGCGCGCGGCACGGACTGCCTTGTGCTGACGGTGGACCACCACGAGGTGG
>CAIPHQ010000577.1 GCA_903864895.1 uncultured Rhodospirillales bacterium | reverse complement strand
TCCTTCCCGGCAAGCGGTTGAAGATGACATGTGGCACGCGCCGGGCCATGTGGCCAGCGCGCTTGCGGTCTGGCCGCTGCGCGTTCAGCCCGGCAACAGCCCGGCGTGGCGCAGGAACACCGGGGCCTGCCGGGTCACGTGCCCGGCGTGGCGGGCCAGAAACGCGGGCAACCCGGCCACCGGCACCAGTTCCAGCGGGTCGTATTCGCCATTGCCGCCGGCCGCGTGGGCGGCATGGATTTGCGCCGGGCTCAGATTGGTGTGCACGGCAATGCCGAGGTCGAGCACGCCGCTGCCGGGGTGCTCCACGATGCACAGCGCGCGCGGGCTGTGCACGGCGCTGGCGGGCAGGCCGAGTTCCTCTTCCAGTTCGGTGTGCAACTGGCCCAGCCAGTCCACCGCATCGTTGCCGGGCACGGCGGCACCGGAATCGATGCTGCCTGCCGGGGGCAATTGCCATTCGCCTGCCTGATACACCGCCCCGGCCGGGCGGCGGCCGAACACCACGAAGCTGTGCTCGCCCGTTCCCCCGCTGATCACGCCGCCCGCCGCCAGCGGGCGCACCGGCCGGTCTGCCATCAGATCCGGGCGGTCCATGCGGGCGACGATGCGGCGGAACTCGGTCCAGTGGCCTTCGATCACATCCGGCGCGATGCGGTCCGCACTGAACACCCGGCCGTTGAACAGCTGGCCGCCCATGCGGATCTGCGCCGCGTCCCATAACCGCGATACTTCGGCGTCCAGCGCCGGCGGCAGGGGGGGCAGGCCGCGGGTGATGCGCAGCCGCAGGTCCGGATTGACGTGATGGATCGGCCACAGGTCGGTCATGGCGGGCCTTGTGTTGCCGCTGCGGCATAGCCCAGCCCCGCCACGCTGTCATGGCGGCGGGCGCGTGCTACATCGCGTGCCACAAGAAACCGAGGAAACCCCAATGACCGGCCAGTTCGCCACCTATCCCAGCCTGCGCGGCCGCCGCGTGCTGATCACCGGCGGTGCCAGCGGCATCGGTGCCAGCATGGTCGAGCATTTTGCCGCCCAGGGCAGCCATGTCGGCTTTCTGGATTTCAACGCCGGCGCCGCCGCAGCCCTGATCGCCAGTCTGCCGGACGGGCAGGTGGCCCGCTTCGCGCAAGTGGACCTGCGCGACATCGACGCGCTGCGCGTGGCCATCGCCACGCTGCGGACCGCGCTGGGCGGCGGGTTCGACGTGCTGGTGAACAACGCCGCCCGCGACGACCGCCACAGCATCGACGAAGTGACCCCCGAATACTGGGACGAGCGGATGAACACCAATCTGCGCCACCAATTCTTCTGCGCGCAGGCGGTCAAGGACGACATGATCGCGGCGGGCGGCGGCTCGATCATCAACCTGTCGTCCAACAGCTTCCTGCTCGCCACCGGCGGGATGCCGGTCTACACGGCGGCCAAGTCGGCGGTGATCGGCCTCAGCCGGGGTCTGGCGCGCGACCTTGGGCCGCATCACATCCGGGTCAATATTCTCTACCCCGGCTGGATCATGACCCAGCGGCAACTGGAATTGTGGATGACCCCGGAATCAGAGGCCAAGCGCGCGGCGGGGCAGTGCATTCCGGACCGGCTGTATGCGCCGGACGTGGCGCGCATGGCGCTGTTTCTGGCCGCCGATGACAGCCGCATGATCACCGCGCGGGAATTCATTGTGGACGGCGGCTGGTACTGACCGCAAATGTGACTTGCGCCCTGAACATTTAGAGAACAGACTCCGGGCAAGCGACTCGGAGTCTGACGACATGGCGGCAATTGAACGGATTGTGTACCAGCCCTACGTGCGCGGCCGGCGCGGTGCTGTGGCGCCGGGCACGGCGGTGGCGTGCCGCAATGTACAGGAAGCCGAACGCCGTGCCGAGCGGGCGATGAACGGCAACGGCAAGGTGATCGGCGTACACATCGTGCGCGTGATCGCCGATGAGGAAGCCGGCGACTACAGCGAGCCGGATTTTCTGGCCACCATCGGCATCGTGCCGGCCATGCCGGACTGACAGCGTTACGGCCGCTGGCACCGCCCGGCTACGGCGGCGGCGCCAGCGCCTGATCCAGCAACGCCCACGGCAATTCGGTGATGATGCCGCCCGCGAATTGCGTCGGGCGGCCAAAGCGCTCGCCGCTGCGCGTGACCCGCCCGCCAATTTCCAGCGCCTCGACGCCGAGATAGCCGATGCCCGCCGCCTCGGCACAAATCTGGTTCTCGTAGCGGCCCACGCCGGGCGGGAACAGTTCCAGCAGGCGGGCGTGCGGGTGTGCCCACAACACCGCTGAAAGCGCCCGCGTGTGCGGGCCGAACAGCAGATCCGCTTGCCCCGCCACCCGCACCTGATCCGCCCATGACAGGCCGGACAGGCTGGCGGTTTCCACGGTGAAGCCATGCCGTTGCAGCATCTCGCCCAGGCGGGCCAGCACACCGGGGGCTACGGCGCTCGCGGGGTTTGGCGGCAGATACAGCGCCCGGCGCGGTGCACCCTCGGCGCGGGGCGACGTGACCACGCCGCAGGCGGCGTGCACGCGTGCGCGCAGGGCCGGGGCGTGTTGCTGCGCCAGTGGCAGAATGCAGCCCAGCAGTGTCATTGTGGCCGGGTCGCGGGCGGCCCCGTTCAGTTCCAGCACGGCGGTTTCCCGCACGGCGCCAGCAAAATCCGCCACCACGCGCAGGCCCGGAAACATCACCGCCAACAGGGAGACCTGCGGGCCGCTGTTGGGGCGGACGGCCCATGCCGAGCGCCCGGCATAAAGCCGTGCCGGTTGCAGCGGCAGGCCGGTTGCGCGGGACAGTGCGTACAGCGCCAGTGCGGTTTCCCCGAACTGCGTGGCGCGGCCGAGGTCGTCCGGGTCGCGCAGCACGGCGGCGAAGCCGCCCGGTTGCGACTCGGGCAAGGTGCGCGCGCTGTCCCAGCCGGCGTTGGTCACCGGGCTGGCATCGGCCATCTGGATTGCCACGTCGCGCAGCCAGCGCCCGGGCGCGCCCTGCGGTGCGGCAACCGGCAGCAGGTCGCTGGGCACCCGGGCAGGCGGTCCGGCTTCGGCCGCGCCGGGGACCAGCGTTTCCACCGGCACGCCGCCATCGGGCGCGTGTGGGTGCAGCGCCAGCCATGCCAGGGCCTCGGGCAGGCCGGGCGCGCGTTGCAGGGCCGCGTGCCATGCCGAGCGAGCGACCTCGTTATTGGCATTGCGGACGGCGTTGCGCGCGATGACCACTTCCAGAAACGGGTTGCCGGGTTGCAGCAGCGGCCGGATCTGGCCCGCGAGATCTGCGGCAGCGGGCAGGTCGTTCATCGCCACCGCGCAGCGGAACGCCAGCGCCAGATACGCCGGCAGACCGCTGGCATCCGCCGCGTCCGGCGCATCGGCGAAGGTGGACTCCAGCAACGCCCGCGCATCCTGTCCGCGCAGGCTTTCAATCAGTGCCTCGACCTGCAAGGCGATGCGCCGCTCTGCCCCGTGCATGGGCCGCAGCACCAGCGGCAATGGTGCCGGCGCGCCGGGCGGCTCCGGCTGCGGTTCGGGCAGCGCGGGGGGCGGGCTGATTTCCCCGGTGGCGTCCTCCGCCTGCGGCTCCGGCGTCTCCCATGCCGGGCCGCGCAGCAGCAGCATGTCGATCAGGTCGCTGCGCAGCATGATGGCCGGGTCGGGTGGCGGCGGCGCTTCCAGCAGGATCTGGTCATCGGGCGGCAGGCCGGGGCCGCGCGGTTCGGGCGGCGGCAACGGGCGCAGGCGGAACAGCGGCGGCGCGGCTTGGTCCGCAGCGGCGCGGGTGCCGGATACCGCGTGCCATACGCGCGTCAGCAGGCCAGGGCGGTCATCCCCAGGGCCAAGGGTCGGAGGCGTCATGGCCGCCATATGCCATGCCGTGCCGCCCGGCGCGACCATGTTCGCACGGAGCCGCTCAGACCAGCCTCGGGCCGATCCAGCGCGCCCAGGCCAGCCGGTGGTTTTGCGCCCCCGCCACCATCTCGGTCTGCAACACGATATGGAACGGCGGCTCGATGGCCGGCAACGGCAGCGAGATGCGACCGGTCTGCTGGGGTGTGACGGTGGCATCGGCTTGTGCCGCGATGGTGCCGTCGTTGCGGACCACGAACACGGTGAACACCACCGGATACGCGTTGACGATGCCCGCATGGGACAGCCCGGCCACGAAGCGCTGATAGCCTGGCTCGGTCACGCCGAAGATGGCGCGGGAAGGCTTGCCGGGGGTGCCGCTGGGGTGAAGCTGGCAGCTATGGCTGTCGAACACGAAGAAGCCCCAGCTGGTCTGCGGCACTTCCGACAGGCGGAACGGTTTCAGCCCCGGCTCGCCGCGCAGCAGATGCAGCGCGGCGGGCAGTGGCGGTTCGGCGCTGTGCGGCGTGCGGCGCGTGAACAGATCGAATTCGCCCAGCTTGCGCTGTTCGAACGTCTCGGCAGGCAGTGCCGCCGCCACCACTTCGGCGCCGGTGGGCGTGCCAATGTTGTACAAGCGCACCAGCAGAACATCCAGCGCCGCCAGCCAGCCCTGCGCGCGGTCGTTAAAGATTTCGCGCTCGGAATACGTGGTGTCGCACACCACCATGTCGGCGTGGCTCCAGCCCAGCCCGGCCAATATGCCGGCCACCGGCTCGGCTTGCAGCACCCGGTAGGCGTCCAGCCCTTCATCAGACAGGCGCACCGACCAGTCGGCCTGAAACCGGCCCATCGGGGCCAGCAGGGCGCGGTTGTGCCAAGCCGCCACCGGCACCACGGTGATGCGCGGCCAGGGCGCGGTGTTCATGCGCAGCAACCGCACATTGTCCGGCAACGGTTCCACCGCCGCGATTTCGGCCCGCGGAAAGCGGCGTGCCAGATCGACCGCGCCATACCCGGCGTGGGCGCCCAGCACCAGAATCCGGCGCGGGGTGGCCGCGCTGTCGAACACCAGCGCCCGGTTCAGGAATACCTTGGCCAGTTCATGCAAGTCTGGCGTGCCTGCCCGCGCCGCCAGCGGTGCGGCCAACTCGGGCAGGTTGACCCAGAACAGGCCGGTGTTGCTGGACGACAGCGCGCCGAGAAATTCGAAATAGGCGGTGCGGGCCTCGTGCGACTCGGGGGCGGCGGCCAATGCTGCTTCCAGTTCGGCCTTGCGCGCGAACGCTTGGACTTGCGCGGCAGGCTGGGCAGGATCGGTCATGCGGTCGGTCCTTGTGGCGGTGGCGCGGGGGGTGCTTGCCCGCACTGCCGGTTCGGTCAATGTGCTGTGCACGGATACCACCGCGCCTGCTGCGGCTACGGGAGAGACACGAGATGACCGCTCAAGGCAACGGCGAACATGCAGCCCATCCCGGCGGCGAACACCCCGGTGCCCATTGGCGCGAGCATGGCGTGCGGGTGATCAAGGGTGACCGGCTTGATCCGGCCAAGGCGGCCACGCCCGGCATGGACCGGCAGGTTGCCATCGATCATGCCCGCGTGGGCGCGCAAAAGCTGTGGGCCGGAACGGTGACAATTCATCCAGATGCCAAAACCGGGGCACATCATCATGGCGCACTGGAAAGTGTGATATATATTGTACGTGGCCGGGCCCGGATGCGCTGGGGCGCGCATCTGGAGTTCGTGGCGGAGGCCGAGGCTGGCGACTTCATTTTCGTGCCACCCTACGTTCCGCATCAGGAGATTAACGCCAGCCCGAACGAAACGCTGGAATGCGTGCTGGTCCGCAGCGACAACGAAGCCGTGGTGGTGAATCTGGACATCGCGGCCGTAGAGAAGCCTGAGGCGGTTTACTGGGTCGATCCGATTCACCGCGCCCCGGCCACTTAAAGATTATCTTGTGTCAACAAATCTGAATGCCGGACATTTTCTGCATTAAGCTGACAATTCCATGCACGACTCCTGTTGGCATAATCACGATTTGGTGACACTGTATCTTGCAACATTCACATAGCGAGTCGGCGAGGCGGAGTTGCTGGATCGGATCGACGAAAACCTATGCGAAACGGCAATATCAGTCATGCGTTTGTGTCAAAAGCAAATTTAATCTGCCGCCAACTTATTTTAAACTTGATCTATTGCCAATAGGCGCGTAATTCGAACTTGGCAACGTTAAGTTTTGTCACGTTATCTACGCTGGAACCCTAGGAGACACCATGCCTAACACCACCCAGATGCGTTTGCCCCAAATCCTGCGCGACACTGTTGTCAGCCTTGTGCGCCGTGAAGGGCCCGATCTGACTGCCCGCCAGCTTGCCGTGCTGCTGATCAGCTATCTGGAAGAAGGCCCGCACACGGTTCGCGGCCTCGCCGCGCGCCTTGGTGTCGCCAAGCCGGCCATTACCCGCGCTCTGGACCGTCTGGAACAGTTCGACCTCGCCCAGCGCCGCCAGGACCCGCGCGACCGCCGCAGCATTGTTGTGGCGCGCACCAGCGAAGGCCAGATGTTCCTGGAAAACCTGCGCGAACTGCTCGATGAAGCGGCCCGGCAGTCCGCCGCCGCCCCGCGCGCACAGGCCCTGCCGACCCGCACCGAAGAGCGCATCGCCAGCTAACGCGGCGGCCGCACGGCTGGTTCAATTGGCGCCCCGCACAGGCCCTGTGCGGGGCGCATTTGCGTACGCGGTCAAGCAGCCAGAGTCAGCCAATAGCCCGGCGCGGCCGGGGCCATCTCCAGTTCCAGCACGCGCGTATGCGCGGCCGGGGCCAGTGCCAACGCGGCTGCCCCATCGGTCCAGCGCCAGTCCGGCTCGGCGGGATGCCAGCCCTGGCCCAGCCACGCGGGCGGCACGGCCTGCCCGTCCAACCGCACGGCGCGCACTGCCAGACCCAGTCTGCGTCCGTCGCCAGCGCGGCGGTTGAAGGCATTCGGCACGAAACTGCGGCTGAGCAGACGCACATCGGTAACACCGGGCGGCAGCAGAGCCTGCACGTGGTCCGTGCCGAACAGGATCAGCGGCACCGCCACGCCATCCGCCAGCACGCGCAGCGCGTCATCGTTCGTACGGCGATGGCCCAAATTTTCCGCCCGCGCCAGCAGCCGGGCGTGAGCCGCGTCCACCGCCGGTCCGTCCAGCACCAGTGGCGCGCAGGCGTCGCTGGCCCAGCGGCGCTGCCCGGCCAGATCGGGGAACAGCGGGCGCACCCCGGCCTCGGCGTCGAACTCGCCGCGATTGCCGGTGTCCAGATAGCTTTCCGCCGCAAGCCCCTCGGCGCACAGGATGCCGTGCCGGTCGAGTTCGACATGCACATACGTCACGCATTGGCCGTGCTGTTCGCGGCGGATGGTGGCACCGTTTACCAGCGCCTGCGCCTGCATCAGCACGCCGTCCATCAGTAGCGCATGATCCGGTGAGACAAGCAGGTCACGGCACGGCACGCCGGGGGCCACGGCATCCGCGCAGATGCGAATCGGCGCGGCCTGTTCCGGCGCGGGGTGGCGTGCGAGATCGACGGTGAAGCGGCCCACCCAGCGCACGGGGCGTGCCACCCACTGTTCGCCGTCCTGCACCAGAACCGCATCACCGGGCCGCAGCGCCTCCACCGCGCAGCCGCCGCCGGGTGTGGCGATGGCGGTGCCTGCTGCGTAGCAGGGCGTGCTGAGCACAATCTGGGTGCCGCCGGCCGGGTCCGGCTCCATCGCGTAAGTCAGGTTCAGGCCGGGATCGAGCGTAAAATGCTGGCCAACCAGGAACGAACCGGACAGTCCCAGCGTCAGCACCCCGCTGGTGGGCTCGTAGGTCAGCGGCATGAAACTGCTGTACGTGATGCCGGGCAGGTCGATGGTGTTGGCCACCGGCCCCAGGCCGGAGATTTTGCCGGTGCTGTTGTCGGCGGGGCCGGGCACCTTGAAGTCGCCGCCACCGCCCGGCGCGAACACCACCTGCGCGCTCCACGGCGCGGGCGTCAGGGCGTTCACCGTCAACGTCGTATGGCTGGCAATCTCGATCACGCCGCTGCCGCCGATGGCCCCGTTCAGCGTGGCACCGGACGTGACCAGTGTGCCGAGAATGTCCAGACTTGTGCTTTCCGAAGCACCGCCGCCGATGCTGGCGGTGGCCCCCGGCTCGATCACCCATCCGTTGGCAGGCCCGGACGTGCCGGTGCCCACGCGCAGCAGCGAACTGCCATCCACGTTCAGTGAGCCGGACCCGATCACCAGCGCGCCGGCCGTGGCGGTGCTGGCGCTGGTCACGCTGAGCGAACCATTGGCCACGATGCTGCCGGACACCGCCAGATGCCCGCCTGCGCCGCCGGTGGTGCCGTTGTTGATGAACAGCGTGGCGTTGCTGCTGCCAGCCGCCCCGGCCAGCAGATTTCCGGTGACATTCCAGTGCGCGCCGGTGGACAGCATGACGGTGCCGCTGCTGGCAGTGTTCTGCGCAATCACCGCGCCCGCGCCGTCGTTCAGCGTGGCACCGTTCTGGATGATCAGCGTGCCGCTGCCGCCCGGTATTGCACCCGCGTTGCCGATGTTGCCGCCGCCCACCACCATCTGCCCGGCGAACGGCGCGGACAGGTCGGTGGCCGTGTCGGTCCATGTGGACGCATCGATGGTCAGCGTGCCGCTGGCAGTGCCGGACGCGCCGATATCGGTGAAATTGGCCTGCACCACGGACCCTGCGGTCACGTCCACGGTGCCCGCGCCGAACCAGCCGATGCGGATGCTGCTGGCGTTGGCGGTCAGGTGCCCGCCGGTCAGCGTGGCACCGCCCTCGATCTCGGCCCCTGAATTGCCGTTGTTGCCGGCAGGGCTGCCACCCGAAAGCGCCATGGAAGCGCCGGTGGCCATGGTGAGCACGCCGCCGCCGGTGAGTTGGGTGAAGGTTTTTGCGGTGATGCTGGCCCCGGCCGACTCGGCGATCAGCCCCACGGCCTCAAAAATCGCCCGTGTGGCGGCCAGCGTGCCGGTGACGTTCAGCGTGTTGCCGGGCGAGAGGAAGACCAGCGTGTTGACCGCCTGCGTGCCGCTGGCCGTCACCGTAAACGGCGTGCCGCCCAGCGACGTGAACTGCGCGGTATCGGCGGCGGTGGGCGCATGGCCGGTGGACCACAGGCTGCCGGTGCTCCACACGCCACCGCCGCCCAAGGCCGGACTGCCCAGCCAGATGGGGTTGACCACGCTGTTCACGGTCAGTTTGGAGCCAGTGCCGGAATCCGGCGCAAGGCTGAACTGGCTGGCGCCACTGAGATTGGCCCCGTTGAAGCTGAGCGTGGCGGTGGTGGTGCCGTCGCTGACGGTCAGCACGTTGCTGTTCAGGCTCAGTGTGGCGTGGGCGAACTGGATGTCGCGCAGGTCAATGGTGTCGCCGGTTTCAAATGCCAGCAGGCGGGCATTGAAATGGCCGGAATCGCTCAAGGTCAGCGTGGCGTTGGCGTCGCCAAAGATCACGCTCTGGCTGCCAGCCACCGCGCCATGCAACGCCAGTGTACCGCTGGCGGTGACCAGCAGGCCGAAGCCGGACACGCCGGTGGCGATATCGGCATTGCCGGTGTAGGCGACCACCCCGCCATCATTGGTCAGCGTGCTGCCCGCCACGGCGGCGGTGACGCCGATGGCCCCGCCGGTTTGTGCGACCATCACGCTGTTGTTGGTCAGCGCCGCGCTGAGTGCGACGTCGATACTGGCCCCGGCACCGATGGCGAACAGCGTGGCGCTGCTGACCACATTCGCGCCAATGCCGATGGTGCCCGTGGACCCGGCGAGGGCGGTGAATGACGAGGTGTCGTCGATGGTGGCATTGGCCAGATTGAGCGTGGCACTCGCCCCGGTGAAATCGAACGTCACGCCGGTGATATCGGATGTGCCGTTGGTGATGTCGGCGGTGCCGGAGGCGAGCAGCACGGTATCGCCGGTGGCGGGCGTGGTGCTCGCCGGGGCGAATGTGCCGCTGTTTTCAATCAGCCAGTTGGCGGCCACCGAGGCATCGTTGATGTTCCCGCCCGTGCCGTTACCGCCCAGCCATTTGTAGGTTTGCCCGGCCATGATTCAGCATCCTGCCAGAAATCGGGATCAACTTCGAACTCGTCGTGCAAAAATGTCAAGCGATGGGAGCTTTTTATCTTATTGTTACTGGCCCCGGAAGTAATGCGCCATCGGACGGGCGGCGCAATTGCAGAGGTGATATTGCGAGTCCAGTTTCATAACGGAAGCCGCAAGCCCCGCCCCGCAGCCAGGCGCGGTCCAGATCGGGCCGCCAGAGATTGGCCAGAATCCGCCCTGCAGGCTTGCCGCCGCACAGCAGGTGCAGCGCCACAGGGCGGTTGGGGCTGGCATCGTCGCAGGCCCAGCCCTCCAGCAGCGTGCGGCCATCCTGCTGCCAAAGCCGTTCGACATGCCCGCGCAACGGCCCCGGCGCGGTGGCGGGTGGCGGCGGGCCGAACAGGCGGTGGCGCAGGGATTCCAGCGCCGGTCCTTGCTCACACAGCGGCTGGCAGGGCGGCCCGGCGCGCGGGCGCTCACCGTGTTCGAGGTCGAATTCCGCGCTGCCGTCCGAAGGCGCGCCGTCCGGGCGGTAGGTTTCCACCAGCGCCCCTTCCGCCCAGACCATGCCGTGCGGTTCCAGCCCCAGATGGATATAGGCCACCGGGCCTGAAGCCGCGCGGACGATGAAGTTGCCGCAAGCCAGTGCCGCCGCCGGGACCAGCACGCGGCCCACCCGCACCGCGTGGCGCGGTGACAGCATCAGGCCGCGCCACGGCAGGCCGCCGCCCAATGCGCCGGGCGGGATGCACACCGGCCTGCGCTCGGGCGCACCCCGGCTGTCCGTGCGCCTTGCGGCGGTCCAGCACAGGCGGCGCGGGCCGGTTGGGGTCAGCACGGCATCACCGGGGCGTAACAGCTCCACCGGCACTTCGCCATCCGGCGTGGCGATGCGCGTGCCCGCGACGAAGCACGGCACCAGTTGCAGCAGCGTGCCGCCCGCGCCGTCCGGGCGCAGCAGGATACTGGGCGGCGCATCCAGCCCGGTCAGCGCCAGCGACCCCAGCGCGCCGTCCGGCCCGGACAGGTCGATCGCGCCCGCGCCGCCGCCGAGGCCGCGATAATCGGCCTGCGTGATCCGCACGGCCGCGAGGTCGATGGCGTTGCCGCTG
>CAIPHQ010000576.1 GCA_903864895.1 uncultured Rhodospirillales bacterium | reverse complement strand
GTAGACGCTGCCGAACGGCATATGCACCGCCTGCGCGCCATAGGCGGGGAACAGCGTATCCTCGGTGGGCGTGGCCTGCACACGCATCTTGGCGCCGTTCAGGTCGGCGAGTGTGGCCACCGGGCGTTTGCCGTAGATGTCACGCAGCCCCAGCGTGGCCAGCGCCAGCACGTGGCCATCTTTCACCGTGGCATCAAACATCTCGCGCACGGCGGCGATCAACCGCTTGTCGGCGATGGCGTGAATGAGTTGCTGGTCCGACCGGAAGATGTAGTGGATGGACAGCACGCCCGACTGCGGCGCCACGGTGGCGGCGTTGGCGGTGGAGGAGATCATGAAGTCGATGTCCCCAGTGCGGATTTTCTGCAGCATCTGGGGTTCCTGCCCCAATTGCGCGCCGGGGAACTGGTCGATCACCATGCTGCCGTGGCTGAGTTCGGACAGCTTGGCATTGAAAATGTCGGCGGCGATGCCGTAGCCGGTGGTGTGCGGCTGGTCATAAGCAAAGCTGTAATGGTGCGTGTCGGCGGACTGCGCCGGGGCTGCGGCGAACAGGCCGAGTACGGCAGCCAGCACAGCCGCGCGGTTTCGCATCGGGCTCATGGCACGCTCCTCCGAAGTGTCCTTCTGCTGCCCGGCGGGCGGCAGTGGCGTTTGGTTACGGGGAGCGTATTGGGTCGCGCGGGTGGCGTCTATGGGGGAGGTGGGTTGGGCTGGGTGGTCTCACCGGCCGATGATCCTGGCCAGCGGGAGCATGAACTGGCGGGGCAGGCTGGCAAAGCCGATGAAGCCGTGGTGGCGGTAGAACGCCGCAGCCTGATCGTCCTTTGCATCGACAACCAGCGCGAAGACCATCACTTCCGATCTGGCCGCGCGGCTGGCCGCGTCCCACAGCAGCAGCGCGCCAAGCCCTTGCCCGCGAAACGCCAAATCCACCGCGAGGCGTCCTAGCCGGGCGACCGGCACCGAGGGATAGCGCGGCAGGCGCCGCGCGGTGTCGCTGTCCACAGCATCGAGCGGCACCCCGCCGGCGGATAAGGTATAGAACCCGGCAACCCTTGCCGTGGCAGCCTCGACCGCCACGTAGCAGGAGGTGGCGCGGCGGCGCACATCCTGCGTAACCTGCTCGCGGAAATACCGATCGAGCGTGGCGGCACCACTGCTGAAGTCTGCCCGGTTGTGTGCGCCCAGCACTTCAACCGGAAACCGCGCCGTCACTCGGTCCCCAGCGCCAGCCGCCGGTGGGTATCGCGGGCGCGCTCCATCGCCAGGGTCAGTGGCGGCGGGTTCAGCAACGCATCGGCGAAGCGGCGCTGATCGTCGGCCGCAAGCCGCAGCAGAAACGCCTCCGATATGCGCCGGTTCGCGGCGTCCTGCACCGCCGCGATCACGAAGTCACTGACACTGCGCCCTTCCAGTTCAGCGGCATGGCGCACCAGCGCCAGCGCATCGGGGGCGATGCGGGCCTCTAGCCGGGCGGAGCGGGTGCGTTCGTGGGGCATGGTGATCCTTTTAACCCGTCATTTGTACGCCAATTAGCCGGGCGTTTCAAGGGTGCAGACCGCGCTGGTCGTGTCGCCGGCTGCTTCGTCGCGTAGCGATTGCAGCACTCTGAGAAAGTAGCGAAGCAGGGCGTCTTGCGCTTGAGCAGTCTGCCTTGGGGCTTGCTTGAGAAAATACATTTCTGTATAGTTGAAATTCGGGAATTCGATGTGAAGATCACGCCGAATGAAGATCGCTTCCTCGTCGCAAATGAATCTATCATGCCAACCTGAAGAAGAACCCAAAGATATGACTTATTTGAATATTGGGCCGCAGTGGACTGTCGAACTTCTGGATAAATTAGATAAATACGGGCTCACGGACGAGGCGTTTGCGCGCCTTCATCATTTTATTCTCAAAGAAAAAAACGAAACAATCAACAATATGCGTGAGTACTGCCGTGGAAAAAGTGTCTTTCAGCGTGGTGGAACAAATGAGCGGGTTTGCATGCGGTTGGAATTTGTTTTAGAAATGGTTCAAAATCTCAGCGTCAATGCTCGCCCAACAAGAAATGATTTTCTCATTTTCGCTCAACAATCTGTCCGAAAATATCCGATGGATTGAGATATGTTTTGGAAAGCATTTTTCCATTCTTGACAAAATTTCAATAAAATCACCCAAAATCGTGCATAATAAAAAGAAAATTTTGATGATATAATAATTATGGTTATAAAAATATTAAGAAGCGCTTGCGGGGAAGGGAATTAGGGTCTGTTTTGCTGGAGTTTGCCGCCCTAATCCCCACTGTTCACTACCGCTTACGCCCAAGCCGAAGCGTCAAACCCATCCGGCAACACCCCGCGCGGCTTGATCAGATCGTATGGTGCGCGCGCCAAAAACTTGCCGCTGCCCGCCTCGGCTTGCACCTTTCCGTCGCGCATCGCCACCTGCCCGCGCAGCAATGTCGCCACCGGCCAGCCCGTCACCTCCATGCCCTCATACGGCGTGTAGTCGATGGCCTGATGCATCAGTTCGTTGGTGATGGTGACTTTCTTGTTGGCATCCCACAGCACAAGATCGGCGTCGTAGCCCACGGCGATGCTGCCCTTGCCCGCAAGGCCGAACAGCTTGGCCGGGTTGGTGGCGGTCAGGCGCACGAAGTGGTTCACGTCGATGCGGCCCTTGCTGACACCTTCCGAGAACATCACCGGCAGGCGGGCGGCAAGCCCCGGCACGCCGTTGGGGATGTCGCGGAACGAGACGTCGCTGCCGTTCATGCGCTTGCCGCGGTCGCCTTCATAGCGCCAGCCGGAATGGTCGGAACTGACCACGTCGATGGTGCCGCGCCGAATTACGTCCCACATGCGCGCGTGCTCGGCCGCGTCGCGCGGCGAGGGGCTGCACATGAACTTCGCCCCCTCGAACCCCGGCCGATCCTGGTCCTGCGCGGTGAGTACAAAGTACTGGGTGCAGGTTTCCGCCCACACCTTCAGCCCGCGCGCCTGCGCCCGCGCCACTTCCTCGGCCACTTCGGCGCAGGAGACGTGGAACACCTGGATCGGCTGATCGACCATTTCCGCCAGCGCGATGGCGCGGTGGGTGGCTTCACGCTCGATGATGCTCGGGCGCGACCAGGAATGGTATTTGGCCTCGGTGCGGCCTGCGGCCAGCAGCGCCTCGGTGCGCCAGCCAATCGC
>CAIPHQ010000575.1 GCA_903864895.1 uncultured Rhodospirillales bacterium | reverse complement strand
CGCGGGCATTCCCCGCCACGAGACGCACCGCCGAACGCGGTGCCTGGGAGTTGAGATGGACACCATCGCCGTCGTGCTGCACCAGCCTGAGCAACTTGCGCTCAGCAGGCTGCCGCTCTCGCCCCCGGGCGAGGACGACGTCGTGGTGCATGTCGAGTGGTCCGGCATCAGCACCGGCACCGAGCGCCTGTTGTGGTCTGGCAAGATGCCCCCCTTCCCCGGCATGGGCTACCCGCTGGTGCCCGGCTACGAATCCGTGGGCCGCGTTGCCTCGGCTGGCCCCCGCTCCGGGCGCAGCGAGGGAGAGCGGGTGTTTGTGCCCGGCGCACGCTGCTTCGGCGAGGTGCGCGGCCTGTTCGGTGGCGCCGCCTCCCGCCTGGTCGTGCCCGGCGCCAAGGTGGTGCCGCTGGGCGATACGCTGGCTGAACAGGGCGTGCTGCTGGCGCTGGCCGCCACCGCCCGGCACGCCATTGCCGGTGGAACTCAACCCGATTTGATCGTCGGCCACGGCGTGCTGGGCCGTCTGCTGGCGCGTCTGGCGGTGCTGGACGGCGGCAATCCCGTGGTGTGGGAACGCAACCCGGAACGCGCCAAAGGTGCCCTGGGCTATACCGTGATCGACCCGGCGCAGGATGAGCGGCGCAACTACCGCGCCATCTACGATGTCAGCGGCGACGCCGCCCTGCTCGACTCGCTGATCGCGCGCCTAGCCCCCGGCGGTGAGATTGTGCTGGCCGGGTTCTATTCCGAGCCGCTGAGTTTCGCCTTCCCGCCCGCTTTCATGCGCGAAGCCCGCATCCGCATCGCCGCGCAGTGGATGCCAGACGACCTGGCCAATGTGCGCGATGCCGCTGCCAGCGGCGCGCTGTCACTGGACGGCCTGATCACGCATCGCGAGGACGCCACCAGCGCCCCCGCCGCCTATCGCACCGCTTTCAGCGATCCCGCCTGCCTGAAAATGATTCTCGATTGGAGAGAATGCGCATGAACGCCGCTGTCGCCACCCACGCACAGGCCAATCCGCAAGCCAGCATGGCCGACGCCCTGCGCGCCGAAGCCGAGATCGAGCCGGATCCTGTGGCAACCACGCCTGCCAAGAAGGAAACGCAGATCATCGCGATCTATGGCAAGGGCGGCATCGGCAAGAGTTTTACGCTGGCAAACCTGAGCTACATGATGGCGCAGCAGGGCAAGCGCGTGCTGCTGATCGGCTGCGACCCGAAAAGCGACACCACCAGCCTGCTGTTCGGCGGCCGTAGCTGCCCGACGATCATCGAGACATCCTCGAAGAAGAAAGCTGCTGGCGAGCAGGTGAAGATCGGCGACGTGTGCTTCAAGCGCGACGGCGTGTTCGCGATGGAACTCGGCGGGCCGGAAGTCGGGCGCGGCTGCGGCGGGCGCGGCATCATTCACGGCTTCGAACTGCTGGAAAAACTCGGCTTCCATGAGTGGGGCTTCGACTACGTGCTGCTCGATTTCCTGGGTGACGTGGTGTGCGGCGGCTTCGGCCTGCCGATTGCCCGTGACATGTGCCAGAAAGTCATCGTCGTCGGCTCGAACGATCTGCAATCGCTGTATGTGGCGAACAATGTCTGCTCGGCGGTGGATTATTTCCGCAAGCTCGGCGGCAATGTCGGCGTGGCCGGCATGGTCATCAACAAGGATGACGGCACCGGCGAGGCACACGCTTTCGCGGAAGCGGTCGGCATTCCGGTGCTGTCTGCCATCCCGGCCAATGAGGACATCCGCCGCAAGTCGGCCAACTACGAGATCATCGGCAAGCCGGGCGGCCAGTGGGCCAGCGTGTTTGAACAACTGGCGCAGCAGGTTGCCGAAGCGCCGCCGATCCGCCCGGCCCCGCTGACGCATGACAAGCTGCTGAACCTGTTCAAGGGCGATGCCGTCGGGCGCGGCGTGACGCTGGAACCGGCGACCATCGATGACATGTGCGCCGCAGCAGTGCTGGAAAAGAAGTCGCTCGAAGTCATCTACGAGGGCGCATAACCATGGACGGCGCCATCGCATCTTCGAGCGAACTGCCGCAGACCAGCGGCAGCGGCTGCCACGGCGGCCGGGAGACCATGCTGGCGGCCGCCCGCGCGGCCGGCAAAAGCGATGCGATGGACCGGCTCGCGGCCGATTATCCGCGTGGACCGCATGATCAACCGCAATCCATGTGCCCGGCCTTCGGGTCGCTGCGCGTCGGCCTGCGGATGCGGCGGACGGCGACCATCCTGTCTGGCTCGGCGTGCTGCGTGTATGGGCTGACCTTCACCTCGCATTTCTATGGCGCGCGGCGGACGGTGGGTTACGTGCCGTTCAATTCCGAGACGCTGGTAAAGGGCCAGTTGTTCGAGGACATCCGCGCGGCGGTGTATGAAACCGCCAAGCCCGCTGATTATGACTGCGTTGTCGTGATCAACCTTTGCGTGCCCACCGCCTCCGGCGTCCCGTTGGACCGGCTGCCCAAGCAGATCGACGGCGTGCGGGTGATTGGCATCGACGTGCCGGGCTTCGGTGTGCCGACGCATGCCGAGGCAAAAGACGTGCTGGCGGGTGCAATGTTGCGCTACGCCCGCAATGAGGCCGAGCACGGCCCGGTGGCGCGCCCGCGCATGGCGTTGCCCGACGAACCGATGATCACGCTGCTGGCCGAACTGTTTCCCGCCGATCCGATGGGCATCGCGGGGCTGCTGAAGCCGATGGGCGTGGCGCTTGGCACGCAGGTGCCGACACGTGAATGGCGCGATCTTTATGCG
>CAIPHQ010000574.1 GCA_903864895.1 uncultured Rhodospirillales bacterium | reverse complement strand
GCACGATAGTCCATCATGGAGTAAATCAAAATGATTCAGGTACAGGTCGAACTGGCGATTTCGAAATCGGCGATGTCTCAATTCATGTTACGGCCTCAGCAAGCGAAGCGTTATTACGTAAGTGCTCTGATAATCTTACCGCCAACAAGCGCCCTTTGATCGTTACACTCCGCACAAAACTTGAGTTGGCCGAAGGTCTAGCTGGCAATCAGGGGATCCTTTCCCGAGTTGATATAGTAGATTTCGAATCTTTTTTAGCAACCAACATTCACGAACATTCTCGTTTTGGAGCAGACCCCGTTTCTCTAACGGTTGGAACCCTTCTCAATCGCTACAACGAGCTAATAGACGCCCACGAAACCGACCCAAGTCTGAAGATTGAATTTTCGTAAAAACTCAAGCAGTCATTGGGCGTATTTCGGCCAAAAATCACAAGTTGCAGCCTCAAACCAGCCTCGTCGCGTTCCCCCAATATTCTGTGGCCCAGGTTGCGTTGGTGGGCAGAAGATCACCCTCCGGCAATTATCTTGGATGTTGTATTGGGGCGTGCGGCATGATGGGCCACTCTGGTCTACATTCAGCCATCAGGTTGAATACCACCACGCGCCTTGCTGCCACCCTCACCACAGGCTCGGCGGCCGTGCCTCGGTCCATGCGCCGCCGGCTTCGGCCGATGCCACCGCTGCGGCGATGGCGGCAATCGAGCGCAAGCCGTCTTCGGCGGTGGGGTAGTGCAGCGCCAGCGGGTCGGGCGGGCGGGCCTGTTTGGCGGCGGTGATGACCTCGGCCAGATCGGCGTAGATGTTGGCGAATGCCAGCGGCATGCCTTCGGCATGGCCGATGGTCACGCGGGAGGCGCGGTCGGCCAGCGGAGACAGGCCCGGGCCGCCGCGTTCCAGCGTGCGGGTGGGCTGGCCGAGCGGGGTGTAGAACAACTGGTTTGGCCATTCCTGCGCCCAGCGCAGCCCGCCCGTCTCCCCGAACACCTGGATGTTCAGCCCGTGCATCCGCCCCACCGCCACCGCACTGGTCCACAGCCGCACCACGGTGCCGCCATCCAGCCGCAGGCTGACCATGGCGTCGTCTTCCAGCGCCCTTCCCGGCAGGCAGGAGACGAAATCGGCGGTCAGTTCGCGGGGTTGCTGGCCTGCCACGTAGCAGGCCATGTGCAGCGCATGGATGCCGCAATCGGCGAACACGGCGGAACTGCCCGCCTGCGCCGGGTCGTAGCGCCAGCGCACGCGCGGATTGTCCAGATCCGCCGCGTCGGCGTGGAAGCCATGGGCGAACTCGGCCTTGATCAGCCGCACCCGGCCGATATCGCCGCGGGCGACCATGGCGCGCATGTGGCGCACCAGCGCATAGCCGGTGTAGCCGTAATTCACCGCGCAGACCGCCCCGCTGCGCGCGGCGGCGGCCACGATGTCCTCGGCTTCGGCGACCGTGACGGTCATCGGCTTTTCGCACAGCACGTTGATGCCGGCTTCCAGGAACGCCTTGGTGATCTGGTAATGCGTGGCGTTGGGGGTGGCGACGGTGACCAGATCGACCCGGTCCGCGCGGTCACGCTCACCGGCCAGCATGGATTGCCAATCGGCATAGGCGCGGTCTGGCGCGATGCCCAGGCTGAGCGCGAAATCGCGGCCGCGCGCGGCGTCGATGTCCAGCGCGCCGGCCACCATGCTGTACAGCCCATCGACGGCTGCCGAGATGCGGTGCGCCGGGCCGATCTGGCTGCCCTGCCCGCCGCCGATCATGCCCCAGTTCAGACGGCCCATGGCATCAGCACTCCTCTACCGCCACCCAGCGCCGTTCGGCGTGGGACAGGCGGGCGGCTTCGATCACCTGATTGACCAGCATGCCGTCGCGGAAGGTTGGCCACACCGGCTGGCCGGTGGCGATGGCGGCCAGAAAGTCGCGCGCTTCGATGATGATCTGGTCCTGATAGCCGGTGCCGTGGCCGGGGCCGAGGCAGAACGGCTGGTAATCCGGGTGCAGCGGGCCGGTGAGGATTTTGGTGAACCCCTGCCGGTCCGGGCGGCCATCGCCCTTGTACAGCCACAGCGCGTTCTGGTCTTCCTGATCGAAGCGGATGGCGCCTTTGGTGCCGAAGATGTCGTAGGCGTAGCCCATCTTGCGGCCGGTGGCGGTGCGGCTGACGAACAGGCTGCCCATGGCGCCGCTGGCGAAGCGCAGCAGCAGATGCGCCTGATCGTCGTTGGTGACCGCAACCGGGCCGTGCGGGCCGGGGCGGGTGGGGTGCACCGTCTCGATATCGGCAATCACCCGGTTGATTGGGCCTGCCAGCGCCAGCGTGGCGTTGATGATGTGCGGTGACAGGTCGCCCATGGCCCCGCTGGCGAGATTTTCGGTGCGCCAGTTGGCCGGTTCGTTCGGATCGGCCAGAAAATCCTCGGTGTGCTCGCCGCGAAAATAGGTGATGCGGCCGATCTCGCCGCTGGCGATGATCTGGCGGGCGAGTTGCGAGGCGGGCGTGCGGATGTAGTTGAAGCCGGTCATGTTGGCGACGCCGGCCGCCTCGGCGGCCTCGGCCATGGCGCGGCTTTCGGCCACATCCATCCCCAGCGGCTTCTCGCAGAACACGTGCTTGCCGCGCGCCATCGCCGCGAGCGCGATGTCCTTGTGCGTGTGCTGCGGGCTGGCGATTACCACGGCCTGCACGAACGGGTCTTCCACCAGCACCCGCCAATCGGACGTGCTGCGCGCAAAGCCGAACTGCCGCGCCTTGTCACGCGCGCCGTGCTCGGTGGTGGTGCAGAGTGTCTCCAGCGTTGGGCGCAGGGCCGTGTCGAACACGGCGGCGGCGGCGCGCAGGGCCACGGCGTGCGCCTTGCCCATGTAGCCGCTGCCGACGAGGCCGATGCCGATGTGATTGACCACAGTTCCCCGCCGCGCCCCGAAGCGGGCGTTGTTGTTCGTTCTGGCGGCAGGATCGTCGATTTTCGGCGAGGTCGCAATCATGCACGCGGGTCGCGGGGCTTTTCCGTGTCTTGTGGAACGAGTGGGATGAGTTGCGCGATCAGTGCAGGCAAGCGCTGCTGCACCACAGTCCAGACCAAATCCAGCCGCACGTCGCCGTAACCGTGGATCAGACGGTTCCGCATTGCAATCGTGTCACGCCACGGCACCTGCGGATGGTCAGCGCGCATGGTGGCGGAGACTTTGCTGGCCGCCTCACCAATGACTTCCAGCGATCGGATCACCGCATTCTGATGCAGGCGGCTTGCCATGAACGCGGCAAAGTCAATCGCCGTTGCAAAGCCCACGGCATCCCGCGCGGCCAGCAGCATATCCAGCAGCAACGCCGCATCACGCTCGTTGATGTCAGGCCGCAAAGACCGGCTCGGCTTCCGCCAGAATGCGGCGGCGGCGAATGTGGTTGCGGCTCGCCTCAACCGCTGGACGCTCCAGCAGATCGACCTCGCGATGCAACAGCGTCTCCAGCGCCGCCCGGAAATCGGCGAACCCCGAGAAGTCGCCGTCGGCAGATGGCGTGAATGTCACCAGAAAGTCCACATCGCTGCGGGCTGGATCAAAATCCAGCCCGCGCGCTGCCGAGCCAAACACCTCCAGCCGCGCCACGCCGAAACGGCGGCACAGCGCGGTTAGGGCGTCACGTTTGCTGGCAAGATCAGGATGCATACCGCCCGGATCTATATCCGCTCCGGCCCCACGCGCACCAGCATCTTGCCGAAATTGCCGCCGGTCAGCACGGCGGCCAGCGCCTCGGGGGCGGAGTCCAGACCCTCGCTGATGGTCTCGCGATAGCGCAGCGAGCCATCCGCCACCCATGGGGCGGCCAGCGCGCGCCATTCGGCGTAGCGGTGCGGCTTGTCGAACACAATCAGGCCTTCGATGCGCACGCGCTTGCCGACCACGAAGCCCAGAGTGGGGCCGGGGGGCGGTTTGGCGTCGTTGTATTGCGCCACCATGCCGCACATCACCACGCGGGCGAAGAAATTGAGCTGCCCGAACGCCGCGGCCTGCACGGCGCCGCCGACGTTTTCCCAGTAGACGTCAATGCCATCGGGGCAGGCTTCGCGCAGCGCGGTGGCCACGTCGTGCGCGCGGTGGTCGATGCAGCCGTCGAAGCCGAGTGCTTCCTGCACCCACAGGCATTTCTCCGGCCCGCCCGCCACGCCGACGACACGCGCCCCTGCCCGCCTGGCGATCTGCCCGGCCACCGCGCCGACGGCGCCGGAAGCGGCCGAAATCACCACGGTTTCGCCTGCCTTGGGCTGGCCGATGTCCAGCATGCCGGAATAGGCGGTGGTGCCGGGCATGCCCAGCACGCCCAGATAGGCGGACAGGTGTGCGCCGCCCGGCGGCAGTTTGGTGAGGGTTCCGGCTCTGGACAGCGAATGCGTCTCCCACCCCCGGCTGCCAACGACGTAATCGCCGGGCTGGAAGGCGGGGTCGGCGGAGGCGATGACTTCGCCCACCGTCTCGCCGGTCATGGTCTCACCGAGTTGCTGCGCGGGGGCGTAGGAGGGGCGGTCATACAGGCGGCCGCGCATGTAGGGATCGATGGACAGCCAGATGGTGCGGGTCAGCACCTCACCGTGGCCGGGTTGCGGCAGGGGGGTTTCCACCATCTGGAAATCGTCCGGGCCGGGTTCGCCGTCCGGGCGGCGCTTCAGCACGAGGGATCGGCGCATCGCGTTCGCGTGGCTCATGTTCGTGGTCTCCTGTTCACGCCGCTTCGGCGCGCAGCACCAGACGCCCGGTGACGTGCCCGTCGCGCAGGCGCATCAGCGCCGCATCGGCCTGCGGCATCGGCACCTCGGTAATGGGCAGGCCAGGCAGCGCGCCGGTTTGCGCCAGTGCGACCAGTTCGCGCAAATCCTTCACGGAGCCGACGAAACTGCCCTGCACGGTCAGCGCCCGCATGGCCATGAGCGGCAGCGGCAGGCGGAGTTCGCCACCGAACAGGCCCACCTGAATCAGCTTGCCGCCCTTGCGCAGGCAGGCAAAGGCGATGGCGGCGGTGGCGCTGCCGTTCACCAGATCGATGATTGCGCCCAGCGGCCCGCCGGCGGCTTCCATGATGCGCTGGGCGGCGTCTTCACCGCTGGTGTCCACCACCTGCGCCGCGCCCGCCGCCAAGGCGGCCTGCCGCTTGTCCGCGCTGATATCGGCCACGATGGCGCGGCGATGGCCCAGCGCCTTCAGCACCGCGAGCGCGCTGAGCCCCAGACCGCCCGCGCCGATCAGCAGCAGCGGCGTGTGTGGCTCCAGCGGCATCGCCTTGCGGATGGCGGCATAGACGGTGATGCCCGAGCAGGCATAGGTGGCGGCCAGTGCGGGGTCGAGGGTGCCGGGGTCCACCAGATGGCGGGGGTGCATGGCCAGCACATGCGTGGCGTAGCCGCCGTGTTGGAAAATGCCGATGGCGCGGCCGGTCTGGCACATGTTGTCCTCATCGGACAGGCAGACCGGGCACACGCCGCAGCCCACCCACGGATAGACGATGCGCAGGTCGCCCACCGCGAGGCCGCGCGCCTGCGGCCCCCATTTCACCACGCGGCCGGCGATCTCGTGCCCCATGGCCAGCGGCAGCGTGACGCCACGGTCCTTGAGGTTCATGATCCGCCCGCCGCCCAGATCGTAGCGGCCGTCCCAGACATGCAGATCGGAGTGGCAGACGCCGCAATGGGTGACTTCCAGCAGCACCTGCGTGCCGGTGGGCTCCGGCGTCGGCAGTTCGATTTCCTGCAACGGCGCACCGTTTTCCACCACAGCCCAGGCTCGCATCGCGTCATCCTCCGGTTCTTGGGCGGCATGGGAGACTGCGGCGGCAGGCCGGTCAAGCGGGCGGCGAGATGGCAGGCGTGACGCGGATTGTTCTGCTCGGCGCGGGGCACGCGCATGTGGAGGTGCTGCGGCAGTTTGCCGCGCGCCCGGTGGCAGGGGTGCACCTGACGCTGATCGCCGCCGAGGCGATGGCGCCGTATTCCGGGATGCTGCCGGGGCTGATCCGTGGCGAATACAGCGCCGCGGAGGCGCATATCGACGCGGCGGCGCTGGCGCGGGCGGCGGGGGCGGCGTTCATGCTGGCCACGGCGGCGCAGATCGATCTTGCGGCGCGCATGGTGGCCGGGGTGGGGTTCGATCTGCTGTCGATCAATGTGGGTGGCGTGCCGCAGACCGTGGCGGGCGGCATCGGGGTGAAGCCGGTGGGCGCATTTCTGGAAACGCTGGCGGCGCTGGATTCGCGGATGCCGGCCGGCGTGGCGGTGGTGGGCGGGGGCGCAGGCGGGTGCGAACTGGCGCTGGCG
>CAIPHQ010000573.1 GCA_903864895.1 uncultured Rhodospirillales bacterium | reverse complement strand
GGGAGAGGGGCTGGTCCACGCCGCAGCATCAAGCCCCTCTCCCGCCTGCGGGAGAGGGAGGGGCCCGGCCAAAGGCTGGGAGGGTGAGGGCTCTCGACGCATAAAGGACACCCGCCATGCCCCCGCCGCTCTGGCTGAAAGACCCGCTCGCCATCCTCGCCGAGGGGGCTGAACGCGGCGTGGTGGTGCAGGATGGCCGCATCCTGGAATGTGTGCCCGCCGGCCACGAACCGGCCACGCCAGGGACCGTGGTGTTCGACGCCGGGCAGCACGTGGTGCTGCCGGGGCTGATCAACACGCATCACCATTTCTACCAGACCCTCACCCGCGCCACCCCGCAGGCGCTGGACCGCGAATTGTTCGGCTGGCTGAAGGCGCTGTACCCCATCTGGGCGCGGCTGACGCCCGAGGCGCTGGACAGTGCGGTGACGGTGGCGATGGCCGAGTTGCTGCTGTCTGGCTGCACCACCACCACCGACCACCATTACGTGTTCCCGCCCGGTCTGGAACACGCCATCGACATCGAAGTGGCCGCCGCCCAGCGGCTTGGCATCCGCGCGGTGCTGACGCGCGGCTCGATGAACCTGTCCGAGCGCGATGGCGGCCTGCCGCCCGATGCGGTGGTGCAGGACGAGGACACCATTCTGGCCGACAGTTCGCGGCTGATTTCCGCCTACCACCAGTACGGCGCGGGCGCGATGGTGCAGATCGCGCTCGCCCCGTGCTCGCCGTTCACCGTGACAACCTCCCTGATGCGCGCCACCGCCGAAATGGCCGGGCGGCGCGGCGTGCGCCTGCACACGCATCTGGCCGAGACCACGGACGAAACCGCGTTCTGTGAGGCCCGCTTCGGCGTGCGCCCGCTGGACTATCTGGAAGACTGCGGCTGGCTGAGCAACAATGTGTGGCTGGCGCACGGCGTGCATTTCGCCCCCGCCGAGATCAACCGCCTCGCCCATGCCGGGGTGTGCGTAACGCATTGCCCGTGCAGCAACCAGATTCTCGGCTCCGGCCATTGCCCGGTGCATGCCATGGAGGATGCGGGGTTGCGCGTGGGCCTCGGCGTGGATGGCTCGGCCTCCAACAACGCCTCGAACCTGATGCAGGAAGTCCGCGCGGCCCTGCTGTTCCAGCGCCACCATTACGGCGTGACCAATATCAGCCACAAGGACGCGCTGCGCTGGGCCACCGAGGGCTCTGCCGCCTGCATCGGCCGGCCGGACCTGGGGCGCATCGGCGCGGGGCAGCAGGCGGACATGGCGCTGTTCAGGCTGGACGAACTGCGCTTTGCGGGCGCGCAAGACAAGCTTGCCGCCGTGGTGCTGTCCGGCGCGCACCGGGCCGACCGGGTGATGGTGGCCGGGCGCTGGGTGGTGGAGGATGGCACGATTCCGGGGCTGGACCTGCCGGCCCTGATTGCGCGGCAGAGCCGCAACGCCGCACGCCTGCACGCCGCATGAAGGCCCGCCTGTTCGTCTGCACCACCTGCGACCGCTACGCGCTGCCGCCGCCCAGCCCCACGCGCGGCGAGACCATGCTGGCCAGCGTGCAGCACGCCGCCGAACTTTTGGGCGTGCCCGGCATGGTCAGCGCCGTCCCCTGCGTGAACTCCTGCCCCCGCCCGGCCGGGGCTGCGGTGCGCGAGGGGCGGGGCGGCGGCGTGTTCCGCTTCGCGCTGCTGACGCCGGAGGATGCCCCGGCGCTGGTGGAATTCGCGCTGCGGCGGGCGTCGGGGGAGGCGGTGGACGTGCCGGAGAGTCTGGCGGGGCGGGTGGCGTCTTATACGTTGCCGCGGGTTGGGTGAGGGGGGAGTAGTTTCGAGGTGACTTAAATTGGCCGCAAGCGGACCTACAGCTTCAGGACGTGCTGCAGGGAAATGCCGATTCTGCGTCCACTTGGGTGCGGTGTCGGCTACTGACCCGCAACAGCCGTCGAGCGGCTTGGGCCGCGATCCCAGAAGCGGACGTTGAGTCTGCCCTTGGTTAGCTGTATCGCGCCCACCGCGGTCGTTCTCCCGGCCATCGTATTCACCCCGAAGCAGGCGTACGCCGCTCTTCCGCACACCCGCCACGGGCTATCGGATGACGAACGGAGTGGCCAGCACTTGGCACTCGGACGTATCCAAATTTGAAGTTTGCGTGGGCAGTGCTATATAGAACTTAGCAACGCACGAGCGGACCGGCTGCGGGCAGTTTTGTTGGCAGCGCAGGAAAGCCAGTCGAGCGGTAGAACACTTCCTTGCGGCGTTCTCCCGCGTGCGTGCCTTGGTTAAACGCCGGATGTGGCTCGCGCGAGCCCGGCCGGGGTGGTCAGGGTACGAAAGTAGGTGTGAGGATGATACGGCCGATAGCTGTCATCGTCCGTGATGCTGTAAGCAAGAACGTCTTGGCGGCGGCGGCTCAAGTGAGCGGCCGCCGTCTTTAATGTTTAGCGTACTGCATCGCTGGGTGAGATGTTGACATACGTCTTGTTGGTCGGCGCTACATGCGCGTCATGGCAATTCGGGTAGAATGAGTCGACCCTACGGCGTTCATACTCGCAGTCATAATGAAATCCGGCCTTGATTGGTGCACCGAGTCGTGCCCGACCATTCATGAGGCACTCGGGCCGATGCCCGTCGCCGACAACGTGCGCGACGCCGTGATTGTCATGGCCCGGGCTCTTGAACCGAAGTTGCCGGTCATCCTCGAAGTAGCGACGATTTCCGCCGTCGGTCAGCCTCCTTAGCGGATGGCGCTCAAGGATCGCGTCGCGGCTTCGCTCGACCATCTCGCGAGCGGCGTCGCTAGTCCCGAGCTGCTCGAAAATTGCCAAAATGTTCGGCCCCAGGGTGTCCGATCGAAAGTTCCGCAAAGGAAGCGTAAGCGGGGAGAAATTCTGTCCACTGAGCACATCGCGCATGAGCAGGATGCGTTCTCGGACGCGGCGGACAACGTCGATTAGGCGCTCCTCGAAACGTGCGAGCTCGGCGCGGCGTCTGTCCTTCTCCCAAGTTTCAGGGTAGCAGGGATCGAAGGGTGCCGTCACCGCGAAAGGGTAGAAGGCGTGGACGAAGCGTTCGAACGTTTTTTCGTGTTTCGCGTAAACCAGACCGATGCCAACCTCCTCTTTGGGTGCAATTTGTTCCAATCTCTTAGCGAACTGGTTGAGGTAGAACTCGCTCATCCCGTTTCGGTACGCGTAGGGCGCGGAGATCGCCCGCGCGATCGGTGGGTTGTCCTTGGCCCCCGTGAAGCGTGCGGGCGATTTAGCCTGCACGGCGTCAACAGCCACGCACGGCAGCCCCGCGATGCCGATGAGGAAGCGCATGCTGGTCAGGACTGCCGATGATCGGCGAGGCTCTTGATCACATCCAGGGGCAGCGAGATACGCCGAAGCTGATCACGGTCGAGCACAGATAGCACTTGATCGAGCAGGCTTTCGCCGCTCGGCAAAGTGTGCTTAGACCGTAGACGGAAACGCTCGCCGTCGAGCTGCTGTTCGTGGAGCCATCGAGCGATACGTGCAACTGTTTCTGCTGAGCTGCCCGACGCATCCTTGGGCGCCACATATTCGGACGTGATGGGTCGAACGTTACGGCCGCCACCCGTGAACGAATCCTTCGGGCCGAATTCAAATGTATCGATATCGATACATCTCTCCTCG
>CAIPHQ010000572.1 GCA_903864895.1 uncultured Rhodospirillales bacterium | reverse complement strand
GCACCCAGCACATAAACAAGGTCGCGCTGCGCATCGAAATCCACTTTCAAAATTACCAGATCGGCATTGGCCGGATCGGCAGCGACCGATTTCAGAATGGGCGCCTGCTTCGCGCAGGTCGGGCACCAACTGGCCCAGATATCCACCAGAATCGGTTTGCCAGCATCGCGCGCGGCGACAAAGTTGGCGGTCGTGAACGGCAATTCAGTGGCGGCGAACGCGGGCGCGCTTGCGGACAGCAGCGCGGCGGCGGCGAGCAACAGGAACTGGCGGCGCATGGAAGGCTCCCTTGTGATGACCCTTGCCGCATGGTTCGCTGCCGCGCGCCGGAAGGTTACCGGCTTGCCCAGGGACACGATGCCCGCCACCCCGCAGCACATGCCGGCCGACCCGTGGTCGGCGCTGATGCAGGCCGCCCAGAACGGCGATGCCACCGCCTATCGCGCGCTGCTGCTCGCGGTGACGCCCTATGCGCGGGCGCTGGCCAGCCGGGCGTTCCGCAACCCGGCAGAGGCGGAGGACACGGTGCAGGACATTCTGCTGACGCTGCACGAAACCCGCGCCCTGTTCGACCCGGCGCGGCCATTCAAGCCGTGGCTGGCCGGCATCGCCCGCCACCGCATCGCCGACCGGCAGCGGCGGTTTTACCGGACGGGGGCGCGGGAGACGTCTCTTGGGCCGGAGCATGAAACCTTTGCCGCCGATGCAGCGAAACAGGATGGCACGGCGCTGGACGCCGCAGCACTGCACGCGGCGCTGGCCCTGCTGCCGGATGGGCAGCGGGCAGCGATCGAGATGATGAAACTGCGGGAGATGCCGTTGCGGCAGGCAGAGGCGGAAAGCGGCATGTCGGTGGCGGCGCTGAAAGTGGCCACCCACCGGGCGCTGAAACGGCTACGCGCGCTGCTGGGCGAAACCGGGGAAGCATCATGACCACCACACCCGGCCTGATCGCCCGCCTGTCCAGCCACCCCGCGCCGGTGCGGCGCGCCTGGCATCCGGCGGGCCGCGCGGCCACATGGCTTGGCATGTCCGCAGCGGTAATCGGCGGTCTGGCGCTGCTGCACGGCCCCCGCCCCGATCTGGCGGCCCGGTTGCAGGAGGAGAATTTCTGCCTCGGCTGTGCCGCCTGCGTGGCCACCGGGGCGCTGGCGGCGCTGGCCGCCTTCCTGCTCAGCCTGCCGGACCGGTCGCGCCTGTGGCTGCTGCTGCCAATGCCCGCCGCCGCGCTGTGGCTGGCGTCCGTGGGATATGGCTGCCTGTCGCACTGGGTGCCATTGGGCGATGCCGCCATCGACCCCGCCGAGGCGTGGCGCTGTCTGACCACGCTGGTGCTGGCGTGGGTGCCGCTGTCGGCCGCACTGTTCTGGATGCTGCGCCGCTCGGCCCGGTTGCGCCCGCAGGGCGCGGTGCTGGCTGCCAGCATGGCGGCGGCGGCGGCCACCGCCAGTGCCATGACGCTGATCCACGCCTTCGACGCATCGGCCATGATTCTGGCGTGGACGGCCGGCGCGGCAGCGCTGGTGCTGGCGGCGGATGCGGCCATCGGCCGCGCGGTGCTGCGGCCCGGCCGCACTCAGGCCGGGATCAGCACCGCCTCGTAGTCCTCGGCCGCAATCGCGGCGCACACCGCTTGCGGGTCCGGCGTGCCCTGCACCCGGACCATGCCGCTATCAAGATCGACCGTGACGTCCTGAACGCCCGCTACCGCGCGCACCGCGCCGTGCACGGCCCGCACGCAGTGGCCGCAATGCATTCCGGTGACCTGAAATTGCAGCATGATGCGCCCTCCCGAGGCTGGGTTCAGATGAAGGCCGGGGTCCGGACAAGGTCAAGCCGCACGAAGCGCGCCCCTGCCCCTTGACCACGCCATGCCGCGCCACCCCATCTGTGCGGCGGAGGCAGGGAATGAACGTGGCGGCAGCACCGGACACACAGACGCTTGATCTGGCCATCGACGGCATGACCTGCGCGTCCTGCGTGCGGCGGGTTGAACGTGCGCTGGGCAAGGTGGCGGGCGTGCAGACCGTGTCCGTCAATCTGGCCACCGAGCAGGCGCGCATCACCGGCCACGGGGCCGCCCTGCCCTCGTTGGTGCAGGCGGTGGAAGCGGCAGGGTATTCGGCCCGCGCACTTGCCCCGCCTGCCGAGACGGCGGCGCGTGCGGCAGCGCTTCAGGCGATCGAATTGCGGCATCTGCTGATTGCCGCCGCCCTGTCCGCGCCGCTGTTGCTGGGCATGGTCATCACATGGGCTGGCCTGCCGTGGATGCTGCCGGGCTGGGCGCAACTGGCGCTGGCCGCCCCGGTGCAGTTCTGGCTGGGGGCGCGGTTCTACGTGGCCGGCTGGAAGGCGGTGCGGGATTTCAGCGGCAACATGGATCTGCTGGTCGCGCTCGGCACGTCGGCCTCGTTCGGGCTGAGCGTGGCAGCGCTGTTGACCGCCGGGCACCACGCGATGCCGGCGCTGTATTTCGAATCCTCGGCGCTGATCATCACCTTCGTGCTGCTGGGCAAGTATCTGGAAGGCCGCGCCAAGGGCCAGACGGCATCTGCCATCCGCGCGTTGATCGCACTGTGGCCCGAGACCGCGCGGGTGCGGCGCGATGGCGTGGAGCAGACGATTCCGCTGGATCAGGTGCGCCGGGGCGACACGGTGCTGGTGCGCCCCGGGGAGCGCATCGCGGTGGACGGCATTGTCGCCGAGGGCAACGGCTTTGCCGATGAATCGATGCTGACCGGCGAGAGCCTGCCCGTGGCCAAGGCGCCGGGCGCGAAGGTGACCGGCGGCAGCCTGAACACCGACGGGTTTCTGGCCATCACCGTCACCGCCATCGGCGCCGGGACCATGCTGGCGCGCATTGTGCGGCTCGTGGAGGGCGCGCAGGCCAGCAAAGCCCCGGTGCAGCGTCTGGCCGACCGGGTCAGCGCGGTGTTCGTGCCGGTGGTGCTGGGCATTGCCGCCCTGACGCTGCTGGGCTGGCTGCTGGCCGGGGCGGCGCTGGCCGATGCGGTGCAGGCCGCTGTGTCCGTGCTGGTGATTGCCTGCCCCTGCGCGCTGGGACTGGCCACCCCCACCGCAATCATGGTCGGCACCGGCATTGCCGCGCGCCACGGCATCCTGATCCGCGACGCGGCGGCGCTGGAGCAGGCTCATGCGGTCACACTGGTGGCGTTCGACAAGACCGGCACGCTGACCGAAGGCAAGCCGCGCGTGACCGGCCTCGCCGCCGCCGAGGGCACAAGTGAAGCCGAATTGCTGCGTCTGGCCGCCGCGTTGCAGGCGGGCAGCGAGCATCCGCTGGCCCGCGCGTTGCTGGCGCGGGCGGGAGATGCCGCCTTGCCGGGGGTGACCGGCTTTCGCGCCCTGCCGGGGCAAGGCGTGTCCGGCGCGGTGGAAGGCCGCGCGCTGCTGCTGGGTACGGCGGACCTGCTGCACGGCGCGGGCATCGGCCCAGACGGCGTGGCGGATGCCATCGCGCCGGGCAACACCGTCTCGTTTCTGGCGCAAACCCTGCCGCAACCGCGCCTGCTGGGGGCAGTGGCGTTCGGCGATGCGCCGCGCCCGGAGGCGGTGGCGGCGGTGGCCGGTTTGAAAGCCATGAACGTCCGCAGCGTGATGCTGACCGGCGACAATGCGGGGGCCGCGCAGGCGGTGGCGCAGGCCGTGGGCATTGCCGAGGCGTTCGCCGGTCTGCTGCCCGATGCCAAGGCCACAAAAATCCGCAGCCTGCGCGCGGGCGATGTGGTGGCGATGATCGGCGACGGCATCAACGATGCGCCCGCGCTGGCCGCCGCCGATATCGGCATGGCGATGGCCACCGGCACAGACGTGGCCATGCAGACCGCCGGGATCACGCTGATGCGCGGCGATCCGCGGATGGTGGCCGACGCCATCAGCATCTCCCGCCATACATGGGCGAAAATCCGCCAAGGGCTGTTCTGGGCGTTTGCCTACAACATCGTGGGCATTCCGCTGGCTGCGTCCGGCCTGCTGAGCCCGGTGCTGTCCGGCGCGGCGATGGCGCTGAGCAGCGTGAGTGTGGTGGCCAACGCGCTCACGCTGCGGCGCTGGCGGCCGGCGGCGCGTTAGCGGCTTCGGCGATGCGGGCGAGCAGCCATTGCAGCGCGGGGGAGGCAGCATCGCGGCTGTGCCATGCCAGCGTGACATCGTAACTGGCCACCGGCACCGGCAAAGGGCTGGTGGCAAGCCAGGCCACACCGGCGCAGAACGCGGCCAGACGCGACGGCAGCGTTGCCATCAGCGGCGCCTGCGTCAGCAGCATCGGCAGCAACAGAAACTGCGCGGTGGCCCCCACTACCCGGCGGCGCAGGCCGTGGCGTTCCAGCGCCTCGTCCACAAAGCTGGACAACTCGCCGCGCAGCGACGGCACCACATGGGCGCAGGCGGCGAAATCCTGCAACGAGACCGGCACCGGCAAGGGCAGCAGCGCCGGGTTGAACAGGCAGGCGTGCGATTCGCTGAACAGCACCTGCCGGCGGTGCCAGCGGCGCAGGCGGGGCAGATAGCCCACCGCCGCGTCGATCTCACCCGCATCCAGCGCCTGCAACGCCGCCTCGGCATCCAGACTGCGAAGGCGCAGCGCCGGGCGCATCCCCGGCGCGGCCAGACCGGCCAGCACGCGGCCGAGCAGCACGGTTTGCAGTGAATCAGACGCCGCCACCGTGAACACCCGCGCCTCCTGCAACGGGTCGAACGCATCCTCGCGCGCCAGCGCCCGGGCGGCGGCCAGCAGCGCATCGCGCAGCGGTTCAGCCAGACGCCCGGCGCGCGGTGTGGGCTGCATGCCGCCTGCGCCGCGCACGAACAGCGGGTCGCCCGCCAGCACACGCAAGCGCGCCAGCGCATGGCTGACAGCGGATTGCGTGACCCCCAGCAGACCGGCGGCGCGCGAGACGCTGCGCGCCTGCATCAGCGCGTCGAACACCTTCAGCAGGTTCAGGTCGAACGCCGGATCATGAATGGGATTCATGCCGATATGCTGCCCGCCGCGCTGGGCAAGGTCCATCCCCGCGCACACATCTGCGCCTCCAGAAACGGAGGCTGAGATGAGCTTGCATTGCAGCGTGGTGGGCTACGGAACCGGCGTGGGCGCGGCGGTCGCGCGGGCCTTTGCCCGTGAAGGCATGGCGCTTTCGCTGATTGCGCGTGACGCGGCCAAGGTGGAGGCCGCCGCCGCCGCGCTGGGCAACGCCGCCGGGTTCGCCGCCGACGCGGGCGATGAAGCCGCATTGACCGCAGCCCTCGCCGCCGCCACCGCGCGGTTCGGCGCGCCCGATGTGCTGATCTACAACGCCGCCAAATGGCGGCCCGGCCCGGTGCTGGCGCATGGCGCGGCAGACTTGCTGGCCGATCTGGCCATCGGCGTGGCGGGTGCGCTCACCGCCGCGCGCGCGGTGGCCCCGGCGATGCAGGCGCGCGGCAAGGGCAGCATCCTGTTCACCGGCGGCGGCTTCGCGCTGTACCCCTCGCCCGTGGCACCGTCGCTGTCGATCCAGAAGGCGGGTATCCGGGCGCTGGCG
>CAIPHQ010000571.1 GCA_903864895.1 uncultured Rhodospirillales bacterium | reverse complement strand
GGCTGGCTGGCGAGGGCCGGGCGGCGCAGGCGGCGGTGTGGGCGGCGGCGGGCCGCTTGGCGCGGGCCTGGGCGGCAGGTGCGCCGCAGCCGGGGGCTGCCCTGGCGGAGGTGTGGGCCGGTGCGGGCGAACGTGCCACTGCGGGTGCGATGTTGCCTGCGGTGGCCCCGGTGGCGGCCCCTGCGCCGGTTCTGGACGCAGAGCCGGGCGGGTTTGACGATTTTCGCGCCGAGCGCTGGCTGTCTGACCAATTGGCGCGTGCCGCCGGCGGGCCGCAGCTTGGCAGTGCGCTGTTCGACCCTGGCGTGTCGCCGCGCTGGCCGGGGGCGTTGCAACGCGGATAGACGGAGGGGCGGCGATGTCGGACTATCTGCTGCTGGGGCCGGTGCGGTTTGAGAAATTCGAGCTGCCGCCGCGCATTTTCTTCGGCGGTGCGCAGCGCATGGCCGTTCATGCCTTGCCGGGTGGCGCGCGGGTGATCGACGCGCTGGGCCGCGACGATGCTGATATTGTCTGGAGCGGTGCGTTTTCCGGCAGTGACGCGGCGGAGCGGGCGCGGTTGCTGGATTTGCTGCGTGCCGAAGGCGGCGTGTGGCCGCTGGCGTGGGATGCGTTTGCCTATGAGGTGGTGATTGCCGCGTTCGAGGCCGAGTATCAGCACGCCAACTGGGTGCCGTATCGCGTGGTGTGCAAGGTGGTGCTGGATCTGGCGCAGGCCGCCGTGCTGGCGGTGGCTGATCTGGCGGGCAGCGTGCTGGCCGATCTGACGCAGGCGGGGCCGCTGGCGGGTGGCGCGGTGGCGGCGCTGGGCGCTGCAGGCGGGGCGGTGCCGGGCACGGCAGCGTTTGCGGCCACGCTGGGCAGCGCGGGCGGCGCGGTGCAGGCGATTGCGGCAAACATGCAGCAGGCGGGGGCCGATTTGCTGTCGGCGGGCGACCCGGCCACGGCGGCGCAGGCGGCGGGCAGCCTTGCCAGCCTGGCGGATGCACAGGGCTTTGCCGGGCGGGCGTTGAGCAATCTGACGCTGGCACTGTAGGGGGCGGAATGCAAACCATTCAGGTGGCAGGCGGCAACTTGTATCGGGTGGCCGCGCAGTATCTGGGCGATGCGACGCAGTGGATTCGCATTGCCCAACTCAACAGCCTGTCCGACCCGATGCTGTCCGGCGTGGTGACGCTGCGGCTGCCGGAGGTGGACGCGCAGGCCGGGGGCGGCGTTGCTGCCCAGTAATGTGCGGGCACCGCGCCTGCTGGTGCTGGCCGATGGCGCGCCGCTGATGGGCGCGTTCGAGGCGGTGGTGTGCAGCCATGGCGGCTTCGCGGCCTCGACCTTTCGGGTGCGCGCGGCGCTGGGCGGCGATGCGGCGGATTGGGCCGGGCGGACGCAGATTGCGGTGGAGGTGCGGATGTCGCTGTCCCCGGCGGCAGGGTTCGTGAGCGTCATTGAGGGGATTGCCGATCTGGTGTGCATCGACCCGATTCGCGGCACGCTGGCGCTGGAAGGGCGGGATGCCAGTGCGGCGCTGATGGAAACGCCGATCCAGGAGAGTTTTGCCAACCAGACCGCAAGCGAGATTGCCACGGCGCTGGCCGGGCGGCATGGGTTGGCCGCCGATGTGCAGGCCACGCAGGCGCCGGTGGGCCGCTACTGGGAACTCGGGCACGACACGCTGGCGCTGAACGCGGCGGCGCGGGCGGGGACCGAGTGGGATTTGCTGGCGTTGCTGGCGCAACATGAAGGGTTCGCGCTGTGGGTGGACGGCGGGGCGCTGCATTTCCGCGCGCCGGAGGCAACGCAACCGGCGCTGCTGCCGGTGGCGGCGCTGACAGCGCTGCGGCTGGAACGCGCGCTGACCTTTGCCGGGGACATCGCGGTGACGGTGAAAAGCTGGCACAGCCGTGCGGGCGCGGGCTGTGTGGGCCGGGCGCGGACGGCGCGCGGCGGGGCGGTGCGGGATTACGTGTTCGTGGCGCCGAACCTGACGCAGGACGCCGCCGATGCGCTGGCCGCGCGCAGGCTGGCGGAACTGGCAGGGCATGAGCTGGTGCTGCACGCCGAGATGCCGGGCGAACTGGCGCTGCGGGCGCGCGGCGCGGTGCAGTTGCAGGGCAGCAACAGCGCGTTCGACACGGTGTACCGCATCGATCAGGTGGTGCGGCGGCTGGATGCCCGCCTGGGATTCTCGCAATCGCTGCGGGCGCGCGCGGCACTTGGGGCGGTGTGATGCAGCGGTTTGTGAATGCGATGAAGGCGCACGCGGCGGCGCTGGACGCCGCGCGCGGGCAGCCGCGTTTTGCCACCGTGGTCAGCGTGGACCCGGCAAGGCACGCGGCGCGGGTGAACTTGCAGCCGGAAGGCGTGCTGAGTGGCTGGCTGCCGGTGCTGAGCCCGTGGGTGGGCGCCGGCTGGGGCATGGCCTGCGCGCCGCAACCGGGCCAGCAGGTGCTGGTGTTGCCGCAGGATGGCGAGGCGGAGCACGGCGTGGTTGCGGGCATGGCCTGGAGCGACGCTAATGCGGCCCCCGCAGCGCCGGTGGGCGAGTTGTGGCTGGTGCATCAGTCCGGCAGTTTCCTGAAGCTGCTGAACGATGGCACGGTGCGGATCAACGGCGACCTGCATGTGCAGGGCGACGTGTACGACCGCCACGGCAGTCTGGACCGCCTGCGCGGCCACTACAACGCGCACACGCATGGCGGCGTGAAAAGCGGCACCGCCAGCACGGGTGGCACATCTGACCCGGATGCGGAGTGAGGAGCGGCCATGCCCGATATTTTCCACCAGTACGGCAGCGATCTGGCGATCGGGCCGGGCGGCGATCTGGCGCAGGCGGCGGCTTCGTTGCTGGGGCAGCAGCGCGTGTTGCGGCGGTTGCTGACCAATCCCGGTGATTATCTGTGGAACCCGTCCTATGGCGCGGGGCTGGCGCAGTTTGTCGGCCAGCCTGCCAGCGCGTCGCGCATCCGCTCGGTGATCCGCAGCCAGATTTTTCAAGAAGCCGCCGTGGCGCGCAAGCCGGAGCCGGTGATTGACGTGCAGGCGGTGCCCGATGGCAGCGTGATCGTGCAGTTGCGTTATGCCGACAGCGCCAGCGGGCAGACGCAGGTGCTGAGTTTCAGCGTGGGGGAAAGCTAGACCATGCAACTGCAACTTCGCACGTTTGACAGCATTGTGGCCTCCGCCGCCGCCGCCGTGCAGGGTGCCGCGCAGACGGCGCTGGACCTGACCGTGGGATCGGTGCTGCGCGCGGTGCTGGAGGCCAATGCGGGGCTGGGGCTGTGGCTGCAATGGCTGATCTTGCAGGTGTTGCAGACCACGCGGGCGGCCACCAGCAGTGGGGCGGATCTGGACAGCTGGATGGCGGATTTTTCGCTGGCCCGGCTGCCGGCCAGTGCCAGCGCGGGCACCGTGACGTTCGCGCGCGTCACGCCGGTGGCTGCGGCCTTGGTGCCGGTGGGCGCGATGGTGAAAACCGCTGACGGGTCGCAGCGTTTTGCCGTGACGGCAGATGCCGCGAACCCGGCCT
>CAIPHQ010000570.1 GCA_903864895.1 uncultured Rhodospirillales bacterium | reverse complement strand
TGCATCACGCTGCCGGGTACGGACACGCCGCCGGTGGTGCGTTGCACGATGGTCACGATGATGGTGGCCACCCCGGCCACGATCAGCACGCCCATCACAATCACCGCCGCTTTCAACACCCGCATCCTGCTCTCCCCGCGCCGGCCCGATCCGCGCTATCAAGCCGCCATGTCCCGCGAAACCCAGCCTGAAGCAACCGCGCACTCCATTCTGGCCGGGCCGGAGGCGGCCGGGGAGCGCGCCGACCGGTTTCTGGCCGCGTCCCTTGGCCCGTTGCTGGAAGGCCTGACACGCTCACGCATCAAGGGATTGATCGAGGGCGGAATGGTCAGCCGGGACGGCCGGGTGTTCCGCGAACCGGCGGACCCGGTGCGCGCGGGCAGTACCTACGTGCTCGCACTGCCGGCCCCGGTGGCTGCACAGCCGTTGCCGCAGGACATCGCGTTCCCGATCCTGTACGAGGACCGTGACCTGCTGGTGATCGACAAGCCTGCGGGGCTGGTGGTGCACCCCGCACCTGGCAATGAGGACGGCACGCTGGTCAACGCGCTGCTGGCACATTGCGGCGAGGATCTGCCCGGCATCGGCGGCGAGAGGCGGCCCGGCATCGTGCACCGGCTCGACAAGGACACCTCGGGCGTGATGGTGGTGGCCAAGACCGAGCAGGCGCTGGCCACGCTGTCAGCGGCTTTTGCCGCGCGCGATCTGGACCGCGCCTATCTGGCGCTGGTGTGGGGCCTGCCCAACCCGGCCAGCGGCAGCATCGAAGGGGCGATTGGCCGCGACCCGCGTGACCGCAAGCGCATGGCCATGGTCAGCCACGGCGGCAAGGCGGCACTGACGCATTACCGCACGCTGCAACAGCGCGACCTTGCGGTTGCGTTGGTTGAATGCAAGCTGGCCACCGGGCGCACGCATCAGATTCGGGTGCATCTGGCCAGCAAGGGCCACCCGGTGGTGGGCGACCCGGTGTATCTGCGGCGGGTGCCCGCCACGGCCAAGCTGCTGCCCCCTGCCCTGCGGCAAACATTACAGGATTTTCCGCGTCAGGCGCTGCACGCGGCCCGGCTGGGATTTGCCCACCCGAGGACCGGCGCGGCTTTGCGGTTTGAAACAAGGCCGCCGCCCGACATGCAGGCGCTGCTGGACGCGTTGGGGATGGCGGAAACTTAATCCCGACGAAATTAGTCCTGTTTATTGACGCTGAGCGCCTGGCGCTGTATACCATCATGCACAGTCGATGCGGGCCGGGTGCCTCGCACCGCAGAACCGTCCGGTTGCCGGTTGCCAAGGCGGGGCCGCAGACCGGGGCGATTTCTTCCTGCCCCCGAACCCTCCAGCGGTTCAATCCGGAACCGCGTGTAACGGAAACGCAGCTTGCGCCGTCATGGGCATAGCGCGTCCGTCCAGACGAAAGGAGCCTAGCGTGGTCTCTGCCGTCATCAACGTTGCCCCCGAAGGCAATCTTACCCGGTATCTCCAAGAAATCCGGAAATTCCCGATGCTCACCCCCGAGGAAGAGCTCGACCTCTCGCGCCGCTGGCGTGACAGCGAGGATATGGAGGCGGCGCACAAGCTTGTCACCTCGCATCTGCGCCTCGTCGCCAAGATCGCCATGGGCTATCGCGGATATGGCCTGCCGGTCGGCGAGCTGATCAGCGAAGGCAATGTCGGCATGATGCAGGCGGTGAAGCGGTTCGACCCGGATCGCGGGTTCCGCCTAGCCACCTACGCCATGTGGTGGATCCGTGCGGCCATTCAGGAGTACATTCTGCATAGCTGGTCGCTGGTGAAAATGGGCACCACGGCTGCGCAGAAGAAGCTGTTCTTCAACCTGCGCCGCCTGAAGGGCCAGATGCAGGCCATCGACGACGGCGACCTGAAGCCCGAGCAGGTGGCGCGCATCGCCCATGTGCTGGACGTGCCCGAGCAGGACGTGGTGAGCATGAACCGCCGCCTGTCGGCCCCCGACCACAGCCTGAACGCCCCGGTGCGGGCGGACAGCGAGGGTGAGTGGCAGGACTGGCTGGTGGACGAATCGGACAGCCAGGAAACCTCACTGGCTGAAAATCAGGAAATGGCGGGCCGCAAGGCGTTGCTGACGGGTGCGTTGCGCGGCCTGAATGACCGCGAGCGGCACATCCTGATCGAGCGGCGGCTGAAGGATAACCCCACCACGCTGGAAGACCTGTCGCAGCAATACAACATCTCGCGGGAGCGGGTGCGGCAGATTGAAGTGCGCGCCTTCGAGAAGCTGCAAAAGGCGATGCATACCCAGGTGGCCGAGCGGCGGCGTGCGGCCGTGCCGGCCGGTCACGGTGCGTTGGCCGCCGCCTGAGCACGGCGCCGCGGCTAGGTCTGAACGGGCGCGGTGCCGGATGGCATCGCGCCCGTTGGCGTTTCGGGGTTGGCTGGGGGAATGCCCCATTCTTCCTCCAGCCGCGCGCGCGCCGCCTGCAACGCTCGCACGCGCGCGGCGGCTTGCAGGGTTGAAACCGCGCTGAGCAGCAGCGGCAGCATTTCGGCCAACAGCCAGCCGCCGCCCTGCGCAGCCCAAGCGAGCGCCACCGTCGCGGGGTCGGCCAGCAACGCAAGAGTGGTTTCCAGCCGGTGCCCGGTGCCCCACAGGGTAGCCAGCGGAAATGCTGCCGCCGCCATGCCGCACAGCGCCATGCAGCGCGCCACCGGCCTGCCCGGCTCACGTTCCAGCAGCCATATGCCGATGGACGGGGTCAGCAAGGCCGCCGCTAGCAGCGCCGTGGGCGTGGCCGCAGCGGCGAAAATGCCGCACAGCAGCCCCTGAACCACCGGAAGTGCGCGGCCCGGTGCGGTGCGCGGCATCAACCTGCCGCCGCCGCCACGGCGCAAACCGCCAGCAATGCCAGCGCCACAGCCCCGGCAACGTCGCGCGCCAGCGTTCGCATGCCGCTTCCCGGCAAGCTGACGGGGTCCGTCAACGCGCGTAACGCCGCATCAATCCGCGCGGCCTCGGCCAGCGCCGCCTGATAGGCAGCTTCGTCGGCACGCCGCCCGGCCGTGTCGTCGAACACCGGCAGCAGCGCCGCCAGACGCCCGCTGGCGGCTGCGGCACTGGCCTGTTGCTGCTTCAAGGCGCGCAATGCCCGGTTGTGCCAGGCATCCCATCCGCCGCCAGCGGTGCGGGCCAGCCACGCGGCCAGATGCGGCGCGGGCGGCGCCCCTGCTCCCTGCAACGGGGCCAGCACACGCAGCAGCGTCAGCGCCAGTTCTTCCGGCGGCGTGCCGGGGCCGAGTGCGGCCAGTCCGGGGCCGGGCCGCCCGTGCTGCCGCGCGGCGAGGAACGCCACCAGTTCAGGGTCAGCGGGCAGCGCAGTGGGGCCAGATGCAGCACCTGCGGTTGCCTCCATGGCCAAAACCACATCCACAAGCCGGACGGCCATGCCCTGCACCAGCTTGCTGCGGCAGGCCAGCAACGGGTTCAGGGCGTAGCGCAACCGGGGCAGCCCACCCGTCCAGCCGCGATCTTGCAAAAGCGTACGCTGCGCCCGGGCATCCAGCCGTGGCGGCGGTGGCGCGGGTTGCCCGGGACGGCAGGCCGCCCACGCGGTGCTGGCCTCGGCCGCCACCATCGCCGCCACGCGCGGCAGCGCCGGGTCTTGCGGGTCCAGCCCCGCCAGCAGCGGGCCAAGCCCATCCGGCCACAGCGCCAGCCCGTCCCAGCACAACGGCGCCAGCGGATCGAGATGGGCGATGGCTCCGCACAGCGCCAGTTGCGCGCCCTCACCTGACGCAGCGTCAGCGGCGTGATGGCGAGCGGCATCTTCAAGGCGCGCGGCCAGGGTGGCATCGCCCAGCGCGCGCCGTACCCAGTGATCCGCCACGCCAAGCCGCAACAGGCGCATCCCGTCCTGCGGTGCGCGTGCCATGGCATACGCCAGCATCCGGTCGTTCCAGACCGGCGTTTCGCCCACCAGCAAGGGCTGGCTGGCGCGCCGCTGCGGGCGCTTGGCCACACGGCGCGCGCGGGCGGCAGCGGGATCGGCCAGCAGGGCGGGCGGCGGGCGGCGCTGCGGGTCATCGGCCAGCATTGCGGCCAGCAGATCACCCAGCAGCGGCGGCAGGCGGACGCCATCGGTCATCGCCTGAAAACACCCGGAGTCCAGCTTGCGCAGAATCACCTGCGTGCCGGGCAACCCGGCCATCGGCATCCGGCCCAGGAACAACGCAAGCAGCACCGCCCCCAGCGCATAGACATCGTCGGCAATGCCGCCCTCACCGCGCGCGGATGGCGGGCACATCGACACATAGGGCGGCTCCAGCACGGCCGGCTGGCGGCTGGCGGGCGGGGCGGACCATGCCTCCCCCAGCACCACCGGCCCCATCGGCGCCGACAGGAACAGGTTATTCGGCCGGATGGCCCGATGCGTCACCCGCCGCCGCTCCAGCGCCACCAGTGCCGCCGCCGCCGGGCGCAATACGCGGGTAATCAGGTCCGCTTCGCTCCATGGCTGCCCGGGCACGCCAGACCCGTCCCACAGCGGCGGGCCGGGCGGCGCGGGGCAGATGACATACCAACCCACTGCGCCATTAGGCCCTGCGGCAGGGCCGCACGCGAGCGGGGCCAGCAAACCGGGTTCGGCCAACCCGGCGAGGGCGGCCATCGCCGCCGCGCGGGGGGGAGCTTCGGGCTGAATGCAAATCGCCTGCAACCCGCCCTGCCCGGCACGGTGCGGGCGGGCCGCATAAGCGATGCCTCCGCCTGACTCAGCCTGCGGGGCCGTGAAATCGATGCTGCAAAACGCATCCAGCGACTCCAGCAAAGCTGGGCTGCCGGATGGGTTTAAAAAGCCCAAGGATGGGGCTGTGGCGGGGGCTGACGTGGATTGGGGCATGGTGCGGTTCGCGGCCATGCCGGGTGTAAGCGCCGACGGTTAGCAAAGTCACAACCGGAGCGCAGGCCCCACGCCGATGGCGCACAGTGCCGCGCCGATCGTGTCATACACGCCGATGGTGGCGAAATTGGCCGGAGACCACAATTCATAGCCATGCGGCTTGCGGGCCAGCCCCCAGGCCGCCCATTCATCGCCGTTGCGATACACCAGCACGAACGGGCCGACCGACGGGTCATCCCCCGGCTCCGGTTCATGGATTTGCGTTGCCCGCAGCCCGTGGCGGCTCGCCTCGTGCGACCAGCGCAGAACCTGAATCCGGTCAGACACGCTCAGACCTGCGGGAACCGGTGCGCGCTGCCTGAACGGCAAAATGGTCGCGCTGTGCTGCTGCGTGCACTCCATCGATCCGGCCCCCCGCACTCCCGATTGGTAAACACTAGCGGGGGCGGCGTGACATTGATGTGAGGAAAATCACACTTCGAGTGATCTTCCTTACATCTTCATCGAGATGGCAACACTCAGCCTTCGAACGGGTCGCGAACCAATATCGTGTCGTCCCGCTCGGGGCTGGTGGAAACCAGCGTGACCGGCGCTTCCACCAACTCCTCGATCCGGCGCACATATTTGATCGCCTGCGCGGGCAGATCGGCCCATGAGCGGGCGCCGCGCGTGCTGTCGCGCCAGCCTTCGATGGTTTCATAAATCGGCTCGGCGGCCGCCTGCGCGCCGGGTGCGGCCGGAAAACGGCGGTAAATCTCGCCACCGATCCGATAACCCACGCAAATTTGAAGTTCCGGCAGGCCGTCCAGCACGTCCAGCTTGGTCAGCACCAACCCCTGCACACCGCCCACCTTGACCGCCTGCCGGACCATTACCGCATCAAACCAGCCGCAGCGGCGCGGGCGGCCGGTGACCGTGCCGAATTCATGCCCGCGCGCGCCAAGCAGCTTGCCGGTCTCATCGAACAACTCGGTGGGAAACGGGCCGGAGCCGACGCGCGTGGTGTAGGCCTTGGCAATGCCCAGCACGAAGCCGACCGACGACGGCCCCATGCCGGAGCCGGAGGCAGCCGTTGCCGAGACAGTGTTGCTGCTGGTCACGAACGGGTATGTGCCGTGATCGACATCCAGCATCACCGCCTGCGCGCCTTCGAACAGGATGCGCTTGCCCGCGCGGCGGGCCTCATCCAGCCGCTCCCACACCGGTTCGGCATAGGGCAGGATCAGCGGGGCCAGTTCCAGCAGGCGGTCGAGCAGCCCCTGCTTCTCGAACGTCTCTGCGCCCAAGCCCGCCAGCAGTGTGTTGTGGTGCAACAGCAACTCGTCGAGCTTGTCCGACAGCGTCTGCGGCTCGGCCAGATCGGCCACGCGGATGGCGCGGCGGGCCACCTTGTCCTCGTAGGCCGGGCCGATACCGCGCCCGGTGGTGCCAATTTTCCTTTCGCCGCGCGCGGATTCGCGCGCGCGGTCGATGGCCGAGTGCAGCGGCAGGATCAGCGTGGCGTTGTCGGCAATCCGCAGCGTGGCAGGCGACACATTCAGCCCCTGCGCGGTCACGCGGGCGATTTCGGCCAGCAGCGCCTCGGGGTCGATCACCACACCGTTGCCGATGATGCCCATCTTGCCGCGCACCAGACCGCTGGGCAGCAGCGAGAGCTTGTAGGTCTGCTCACCCACCACGAGCGTGTGCCCGGCGTTGTGACCGCCCTGGAAGCGCACCACGAGATCGGCACGGCTGGCCAGCCAGTCCACAACCTTGCCTTTGCCCTCGTCGCCCCATTGGGCGCCGATTACGGCGACGTTTGCCATTGTTTCAGCCCTCTGTGCCGAGCGGCGACGGGCCGTCCGGGGTCATGACATGCGAACAGCCCAGCCTGCGCGCCGCAGCGGCGGCATCGTCCTCGGGGTCGAGCGCGGCCACGGTGGCGAACCCGGCGGTGCGGCCAGCGGCCCCGTCCAGCCCCAGCGGCACATACAGCCGCGCGCGGGCGGCGCGCGCCGGGGCGGCGCGCAGAATGGCGTCGGGATACAGCGTCAAGCCGGTGGCAGGTTCGTCGGTGCCGCACACATACCGACCACCACTGCCCAGTTCCTCGTGCCGCCCCGGTGCATACACCGTCAGGCACACGCCGGTATGGTAGCGGAAGCCGCGGAACTCAACCGGATCAACCGTCAGTTTCAGCCCCGGCGCGCGCGCCCGGATGGCGGCGACCGTATCGGCCAACCGCGCCGCCAACGCCGCCGCACGCGGCGGCAGGTGGGCTGCGGCCAGCGCGGCCAGCGCACCATCGGCGGCCCCTGCGGCCAGCAGCAGCGCGGACAGCGTGGCCGCCAACTTGCCGCCATGCGCAGCCACGGCGGCGGCGTCCTTGCGGTCCAGCGCGCGGGCCAGCGTGGCGCGGCCGGCGGCGGGAATCTCCGCCTCCTCGAACAGCGCGGGCACCAGTGGCGGCAGCGTGAGATCAAAACTCAGCCGTGTCAGACCGATGGCCGCCAGCGCCTCCGCCCCCACCAGCACCATCTCGGCGTCAGCGGCGGGGCTGTCATGCCCGATCAGTTCAATGCCCGCCTGTGCAACCTGCCGCTCGGGCGCCAGTTGCGAGCCATGCACGCGCAGGCATTGCCCGGCATAGGACAGCCGCAGCGGGCGGGCCGCACCGGACAGGCGGGTGGTGGCGATGCGGGCAATCTGCGGTGTGATGTCGGCGCGCAGGCCCATCATGCGATGCGTATCGGGGTCCATCAGCCGGAAGGTCTGCTCGGCGGTCGCGGCCCCGGTCCCGGCCAGCAACCCGTCCTCGAATTCCAGCAATGGCGGTTTCACTCGCTGGTAGCCGTGCAGGCCAAACACCGCCATCAGCGCCTCGACCGAGGCGGCTTCCGTCTCGGCATCCGGCGGCAGCAGATCGCGCAGACCGGCGGGCAGCAGGGCGGGATTATGCGGCAAGTCGTCGGTCATCGGCGTTTCCCGGCAGGCGCGCGGCTATACACCGGGGGCGGGGCGGCGCAAAGCGGGGGCGGTCAGGGCGGCGTTGTGTGCCGCCCTGCCCCCGTTCCCTCAGAACGCCAGCGGCGTCGCCTGAATCACCAGCGGCAGCGTGCGCACCATGGCCAACACTTCCTCGGGCACCGGTTCGTCCACCGACACCAGACAGATCGCGTTGCCGCCCTGCTCTGCACGGCCGAGATGGAAGCTGGCGATGTTGATCCCGGCCCCGGCCAGCGTGGCGCCGAAGCGGCCGATAAAGCCCGGCTTGTCGTGATTGGTCACGTACAGCATGTGGCGGCCGAAATCGGCTTCGATCTTGATGCCCTTGATTTCCACGATGCGCGGGCGCGAGCCTGCGAACAGCGTGCCGGACACCGCGCGGGTCTGGGTTTCGGTGGTCACCGTGATGCGCACCAGCGTCTGATATTCGCTGGGCCGGTCATGCACCGTCTCGGCCACGTCGATGCCGCGCTCGCGCGCCAGCACCGGCGCGTTGACCATGTTGGCCCCGGCCATCACCGGCGTCAGCAGGCCGGCCAAGGCGGCCGCCGTCAGCGGGCGGTGGTTGAGATTGGCCGCCACACCTTCAAACTCGATGGTGACCGCCTTGATGACGCCTTCACGCGCGCTGGTCAGTTGCCCGGCGAACGCGCCCAGCAGGCGGCAGAGTTCCATATAGGGGCGCAGGCGCGGCGCATCCTCGGCCGAGACCGAGGGCATGTTGATCGCGTTGGTCACAGCGCCGGTCAGCAGAAAATCGCTCATCTGCTCGGCGACCTGCAACGCCACGTTCTCCTGCGCCTCGGCGGTGGCAGCGCCCAGATGCGGCGTGCAGACCACGTTTTCCAGGCCGAACAGCGGGCTGTCGGTTGCAGGCTCGACTTCGAACACATCCAGCGCCGCGCCTGCGACATGGCCGCTTTTCAGCGCATCCGCCAATGCCGCTTCATCAATCAGGCCGCCGCGCGCGCAGTTGACGATGCGCACGCCGCGCTTGGTGCGCGCCAGCGCCTCGCGTGAGAGAATGTTCTTCGTCGTCTCGGTCAGCGGCGTGTGCAGCGTGATGATATCGGCCCGCGTCAGCAACTCGTCGAGTTCGACTTTCTCCACACCCAGATCCAGCGCGCGCTGTTCCGTCAGATACGGGTCGAACGCCACCACGCGCATCTTCAAACCCTGCGCACGGTCGGCGACAATGCTGCCGATGTTGCCACAGCCGATCAGCCCAAGCGTCTTGGCCGACAACTCCACGCCCATGAAGCGGTTCTTTTCCCACTTGCCCGCCTTGGTGGAGGCGCTGGCTTCGGGGATTTGCCGTGCCAGCGCGAACATCATTGCAATGGCGTGCTCGGCAGTGGTGATGGCGTTGCCGTAGGGCGTGTTCATCACCACCACGCCGCGCGTGGTGGCCGATTTCACATCGACATTGTCCACACCGATGCCCGCGCGGCCAACAACCTTCAGGTTGGGTGCCGCATCCAGCAATTCCTTGGTGACTTTCGACGACGAGCGGATGGCCAGCCCATCGTAATTGCCGATGATGGCGCGCAGTTCGGCAGGTGTCAGCCCGGTCTTGATATCGGTT
>CAIPHQ010000569.1 GCA_903864895.1 uncultured Rhodospirillales bacterium | reverse complement strand
TGGGGTTGTATGGACCCGGCTGGCGGCCGCAGCCTTTGTCGGCAGAGACCGCGGCGCTGTACCAGCGCGCCCAGCGGGAAATCGCCGCGCGCGGCGCCACGCTGGTGGAAGACCCGTTTGCGGGCACCGGCTTTGCCGCCGTTCGCCGCACCCCGTCCGGGCATTTCGATTTGCGCGGGATGGAATCGGTGCCGTACGACCTGCACCAGTATCTGCTGCGCCTCGGCCCCGCCGCCGCGCTGCGCAGTTTTGCCGAATTTGCCGCAACCACGGCGGCGCACGACCCGTTCGCCCCCGGCGGCCCGCTGCACGACCTCTTGGGGATGCCCGCCTTCACCGCCTGTCTGGCCGACCCCACGGCACCGCCCGACATGTCGGCCTTCCATGCGGTGCGCGAAGCCTATCTGGCGATTTTTCACGCGGTGATGGACGCGCATCGTCTGGACGCGCTTGTGTTCCCGCAGATGCGCGGCCCGCTGCCGAAGCTGCATGCGGGTGAGCCGATTCAGGAAACCACGGTGGACGAAATCAACATCGCCGGTCTGCCCGGCGTGGTGGTGCCCGCAGGCGAGCATGCAGGCGGCGCGCCGTTCTGCCTGATTTTCGTCGGCCGCCCGTGGAGTGAGGCGGATCTGCTGGGCCTGGCGTTCGATTACGAGCAGGCCACCGGGCACCGTCACCCTCCGGCGCTGCGCAGCGCAGGCTAGACTTTGCGGCCGCCCGGGCCAGATATCGGGTGTAACCCGGTTGAGGAGAGTGCGATGCCGCCCCAAACCCTGCGTGCGCTTGCCGGGCTGCCCACCGAGCCGGCGCCACTGCGTGAGTCGGTGCTGGTGCTGATCGATTGCCAGAACACCTATCGCGCCGGGACGATGCAGTTGTCCGGTGTCGAGCCTGCCTTGGCTGAAGCCGCGCGTTTGCTGGCGCGGGCGCGAACGGCCGGCATTCCCGTGTTCCATATCCAGCACGATGACGGCCCCGGCTCGCTGTACGACATCAGCGGCCCTACCGGGCGCATCAGTGACGAAGTGGCGCCGTTGGCCGGTGAGACGGTGGTCACCAAGCAATATCCCAACGCGTTCGTGGGCACGGACCTTGAGCAGCACTTGCGTGCGGCGGGGGCGGCCAATGTGATCCTGGCCGGTTTCATGACGCATATGTGCGTGAATTCTACCGCACGCGCCGCGTTCAACCTCGGCTTTCAGCCCATCGTGGTAGCGTCTGCCACGGCCACACGCGACCTGCCGGGCGAGGGGGACAGCGTGGTGCCAGCCGCATTGGTGCATATGGCAAGTCTTGCTGCACTGCGGGATCTGTTTGCCATCGTTGTCCCGTCGTGCGAGCAACTCGGCTGACGCACTTGGCAGCCCCCCGCACTGGCTGCACTCGCCCTGCCACGGAGTTTCGCCCATGACCTCTACGCCCGAATATACCCCGCCCAAGGTCTGGACGTGGGACAAGTCCAATGGCGGCCAGTTCGCCAACATCAACCGCCCCATCGCTGGCCCGACGCATGACAAGGAACTCCCGGTCGGCCGCCACCCGTTCCAGCTCTATTCACTGGCCACGCCCAATGGCGTGAAGGTGACGGTGATGTTGGAGGAATTGCTGGCGCTCGGCCATTCTGGCGCGGAATACGATGCGTGGCTGATCCGCATTGGTGACGGTGATCAGTTCGGCAGCGGGTTTGTCGCCGTGAATCCGAACTCCAAAATCCCTGCCCTGATGGACCGCAGCGGGCCAACCCCGATCCGCGTGTTCGAATCGGGCGCCATCCTGATGTATCTAGCTGAAAAATTCGGCGCTTTCCTGCCCACCGAGCCCGCCGCGCGCGCCGAATGCCTGTCCTGGCTGTTCTGGCAGATGGGCAGCGCGCCGTATCTGGGTGGCGGGTTCGGGCATTTTTACGCCTATGCGCCCACCAAGATGGAATACCCCATCAACCGCTTCGCCATGGAAACCAAGCGCCAGCTGGACGTGCTGGATCGCCGCTTGGCCGAGAGCGAATTTCTCGCCGGACCCGAATACACCATTGCCGATATCGCGGTCTGGCCGTGGTACGGCGGGCTGGTGAAGGGCTGGATGTACGGGGCTGCCGAGTTCCTCGACGTGACATCGTACAAGAACGTGCTGCGCTGGGCCGACGCCATTGGCGAACGCCCCGCCGCGAAGCGCGGCCGCATGGTCAACCGCTCGTTTGGCGACCTCTCCATGCAGTTGCACGAGCGCCACGACGCCAGCGACTTCGACACCAAAACGCAGGACAAACTGGCCCCCGTTTCGGCCTGACGGCCGTATTGCCGCTGCCCGGCAGATTTGTCAGGGTAGCGGCATGACCTCCATCATCCGCCCCTCCGTCTGCCCGCACGACTGCCCCTCCACATGCGCGCTGGAGGTGGAGGTCATTGGCGGGCCGGGGGAGCGGCAGCGCATCGGCGCGGTGCGCGGGGCCGAGGACAACAGCTACACCGCAGGCGTGATCTGCGCGAAAGTGGCGCGCTATGCCGAGCGGGCCAATCACCCGGACCGGCTGATGCAACCGCTGTTGCGCACCGGCCCGAAAGGCAGCGGCCAGTTTCGCGAAATCGGCTGGGATGAGGCGCTGGACCGTGTGGCCGCCGCCTTCACCGAAGCGGCGGACCGCTACGGCCCCGAGGCGGTGTGGCCGTATTACTACGCCGGGACCATGGGGCTGGTGCAGCGCGACGGCATCAACCGCCTGCGCCACGCGATGCGCTATTCGCGCCAGTACACCACCATCTGCACCATGACCGCCGAGACCGGCTGGAAAGCGGCCGTGGGCACCATCACCGGGCCGGACCCGCGCGAGATGGCCAAATCCGACCTGATCGTGGTGTGGGGCGGCAACCCGGTGAACACGCAGGTCAACGTGATGACCCATATCGCCCGCGCCCGGAAAGAGCGGGGGGCGAAGCTGGTGGTCATCGACCCGTATCGCACCGGCACCGCGCATCAGGCCGACCTGCATCTGGCGCTGCGCCCCGGCACCGATGGCGCGCTGGCCTGTGCGGTGATGCACATCGCCTTCCGCGACGGGCGCGCCGACCGCGCCTACATGGCGCAATACGCCGATTGCCCGGACGCGCTGGAACAGCATCTGGCCACGCGCGACCCGCATTGGGCGGCGGACATCACCGGGTTGCCGGTAGAGCAGATTGAGGCCTTCGCACGGCTCTACACCACCACGCCGCGCAGCTACATCCGCGTGGGCTACGGCTTCACCCGTCAGCGCAACGGCAGCGTGAACATGCACGCGGTGGCCTGCCTGCCGACTGTTACCGGCGCATGGCAGCATGAGGGCGGCGGGGCGTTTTGGAACAACCGCAACCTGTATCACTGGAACAAGACGCTGATCGAAGGGCTCGACGTGCTCGACCCCGCAACCCGCATGATGGACATGAGCCGCATCGGCGCCGCACTGACCGGGGAGCGCAGCGAACTCGGCGACGGGCCGCCGGTGCAGGCGATGCTGATTCAAAGCACCAACCCCATCGTGGTGGCCCCCGACAGCAACAAGGTGCGTCGCGGCTTCCTGCGCGAGGATCTGTTCGTGGCCGTCCACGAGCAGTTCATGACCGACACCGCCCGCCATGCCGACATCGTGCTGCCCGCCACGATGTTCACCGAACACGACGACATCTATCAGGCGGGCGGGCATAGCCATATTCAACTCGGCCCGAAACTGCTGGAACCGCCCGGCGAATGCCGCTCGAACCACGAGGTGATTCAGTGGTTGGCCCACAGGCTCGGCGCGCGGCATCCGGGCTTCGGAATGACCGCGCTGGAGATCGTGGATGCAACCCTGCGTGCCTCCGGCTGGCCGGGCGCAGAGGAGGTGCGGCAGCGCCGCTGGATTGACGCGCAGGGCAGTTTCCGTGCCTCACATTTTCTGGATGGTTTCGCCTTCCCCGATGGCCGGTTCCGCTTCGCGCCGGATTGGGCGGCGGCGGGCAAGCACCACGCCGGGCTGCCCGCGCTGCCCGACCATTTTGCCAGCAGTGACTCCGCGACGCGGGAGCGGCCGTTCCGCCTTGTCGCCGCCCCGGCGCGATCATTCCTGAACACCACCTTCATCGAGAGCCCCACCGGCCGCAAACGCGAAGGCCGCCCCACCGCGCTGCTGCACCCCGGACGATGCCGCAAGGCTTGGCGTGCAGGAGGGCGGGCGGGTGCGGCTTGGCAATGCGCTCGGCCAGATCGAGGTGCATGAGCGGCTGTTCACCGGGTTGCAGCCCGGCGTGGTGGTGATTGAGAGCATCTGGCAGAACTCGGATTTCCTCGG
>CAIPHQ010000568.1 GCA_903864895.1 uncultured Rhodospirillales bacterium | reverse complement strand
AGCAGCACACAAAGAACACCAGCGCGGAAAACACGTAGCCTTCGCTGGCAAAGCCAAGCCAGGCCGGATCCTTCAGTGCCTGCCCCACTGCGCCCAGCAGGTCGGACAGGCCGATGATCGTCACCAGTGTGGTGTCCTTGAACAGATCGACCACCGTGTTGACGATGCCGGGCATCACGATGCGCAGCGCCTGTGGCAGCACGACATGCACCTGAACCTGCCCCCAGTGCAGGCCGAGCGAATAGGCCGCCTCCTCCTGCCCGGCCGGCACGCCCTGCAGGCCGCCCCGCACCACCTCGGCCATGTAGGCGGCGTTGAACAGCACCAGCGCAATCAGCGCCCGCAACAGCCGGTCGATACTCACGCCGCCCGGCAGGAACAGCGGCACCAGCACGGCGGACATGAACAGCACCGTCAGCAGCGGCACACCGCGCCACAATTCGATGAAGCCGATGCTCAGCAGCCGCACCACCCGCAGCTGCGACCGCCGCCCCAGCGCCAGCGCCACGCCCAGCGGCAGCGACCCGGCGACCACGACGAAGGACACCACGATGTCCAGCATCAGCCCGCCCCAGTCCGTGGTATCCACATAGGGCAGGCCGGGCACGCCGCCGAGCAACAGCACCGCTGCAATGACCGGTGCCACCGTGAGCAGTGCAATCAGCCACATCCCGCGCCTTCGGGTATGCTCGCGCAGCACCGGCACCGCGCAGCCGCCCACCACAAGCGCGGCGGCCGCCAGCCGCCAGCGTTCGGCGAGCGGGTAGTGGCCGAAGATGAAGGTGGACAGCCGCATCCGGATGAAGGTCCAGCACGCCCCATCACCGTCGCAGGCCTCACGCGTCATGCCCGAAATCGTCGCGTGCGTGATGCTCCAGCGCACCAGCGGCGGCAAAATCAGCGCCAGCCCCGCCAGAACCAGAAGTGTCAGCACCGTGTTGGACCATGAGCCGAACAGGTTGCGGCGCACCCATTCACCGGCCAGCGATGGCGCGCCCGCCTCACGGCGTGGCGGCCGACGGACGGATTCAAGCACTGTCATCAGCGTTCCACCAGGGCCACGCGGCGATTGTACCAATTCATGAACGCCGAGGTGAGCAGGCTGATCGTCAGGAAGATCGCCATCAGAATCAGGATCGTCTCCAGCTCCCGCCCGGATTGGTTCAGCACGGTGCCCGCGAAAATCTGGAACAGTTCGGGATACGCCACCGCCGCCCCCAGCGAACTGCCCTTGATGATGTTCAGATACTGGCTGGTCATTGGCGGGATCATGATCCGCACCGCCTGCGGCAGCACCACATGTGTCAGTACTTGCCCCGGATGCAGCCCGAGCCCGAGGGCTGCCTCACGCTGGCCGTTCGGCACCGCCATGATCGCGGCGCGCACGATTTCGGCGATGAACGCGCTGCCGTAAATGGTCAAACCTGCCCACAGCGCCACGAGTTCCGGCGGGATTTGCGTGCCGCCGCCGATGTTGAAGCCGCGCAGCGCCGGCATTTCCACATCCTCGACCGTCGCGGCAAATGCCACAGCCGCGCCCGCTGCGGACAGCAGCGCCCACGCACCGATGCGCCGCCCCGCCACACGCGCCGGCCACAGCAGCGGCGTTGCCAGCAGCAAGGCCACCGCAAGCCATGTCAGTGCGGTGCTTCCATCGCGAATATGCAGAATCGGCAGATACAGCCCGCGAATGTTCAGCAGCAATCCGCCGGGCAGCGCGATGCTCTGCCGGATCGGCGGCAAGGTTTGCAACACCGCCACATACCAGAAGATGATCTGCACCAGTTGTGGCGTGTTGCGGACAAGTTCGATGAATACCAGCGCGATGTTGCGCACCAGCCAGTTGGCCGACAGCCGCATGATGCCAACCAGCAGCCCCAGCAATGTCGCGGCGATGATGGACATCAGCGACACCAGCAGCGTGTTCAGCGTGCAGACCAGCAGCGCCCGCGCGTAGCTGTTGCTGTCGTCCCAGGCGATCAGCTTGAACGGAATGTCGAAATTCGCCGTATCGCCGAGGAAGCCGAAGCCAAGCCCCATATGGCGGGCGGCCAGATTGCCCGCCGCATTGGCCGCCAGGTACCAGGCGGCCGCCACCACCCCCGCCAACAGCAACCATTGTGCTGCGCGGGCGCGTGGAGACGGCCGTCTTACCATACGCTTGGGTGTCTTCTAGCCGCTCAGTGCCAGGTCGGCAGGGTCTGCAGGCCGCCGTTGCTGAACAGGTTGTTCATGCCGCGCGGCAGACCCAGCCCGCCATTGCTGCCGAACGTGGCTTCATATAACTCGCCGTAATTGCCGATATCCATGACAATGCGGCCAGCCCAGCCATTGTCCACGCCAAGCAGCTTGCCGAAATCGCCTTCCACGCCGAAGAACCGGCGCACGTCCGGGTCAGTCGGGTTCTTGGCCTTTTCGGCGGCGTTGGCTTTGGTAATGCCCAGAACTTCGGCTTCCAGCATGGAATAGTGAACCCACTTCACCAGCCGGGTCCATGCCTCATCGCCTTGGCGGGTCAGCGGGCCAAGCGGTTGCAGGCCGCCGATGGTCTCGGGAATGAACATCCAGTCGGCCGGAGTCTTCATCGTCGAACGCGCGGCCGCCACCGATCCACCGTCATCGGTGTAGCCGTCGCAGCGGCCGGATTCGGCGGCGGCGAAGGCTTCTTCCGGCTTCTCGAACAGCAGGGTCTTGATCTTGATGTTGTTGGAGCGGTTGTAGTCGGCGATGTTGGTTTCCAGCGTCGTGCCGGTTTCCACGCACATCGTCGCCCCATCCAGTTCCTTCAGGTGCTTCACGCCAAGGCTTTTGCGCACCATGAAGGTCTGCCCGGTGAAGAAGTTCACCGCCGGTTCTTCCAGGCCCATGTCGGTGTTGCGCTTGAAGCTGTGCTCGGAATCGCGGATCAGCACGTCGATCTCACCGGATTTCAGCACCGTGAAGCGCACTTTGGCGGTCAGCGGAATGAATTTCACCTTCTTGGGTGAGCCCAGCACCGCATCGGCGATGGCACGGCAATAGGACACGTCCAGCCCCTGCCATTCACCGCTGCTGTCCTGAAAGGCATAGCCGGGAATGCCGGTGTCGATGCCGCAGATCAGTTCGCCCCGCTTCTTGATCGCGTCCAGCGTCGGGCTGTTCACTTCGGCCCGTGCCGGTGCGCCGGCCCATCCCAACAATCCCGCACAGATGCCGCCGACTAGGACGGCCCGAACACAGCTACGCAGCATATTATCCGCCTCCGAATGTGTCATTTGCAGCCAGTCCCGCTGCCGGCGCAGCGGCCGGTCGTCCGGTTTCCCGCTCAGCATGGTCAGCCAGCGTAACGCGATGCCGGGGGCGGCGTATAGCCCCGCGCCGCCGGCATGGTTGACACGCGGCGCGGGCGGGCTGGAAATGCCCGGCAACAGCATCTGGGGGAACACGCCATGGCCGCAATGGGTGCCACGCTTGCCGAAATCCGGGACCGTCTCACCACAGCCCTGCTGTCGGACGTGCTGGATGCGCTGGGTTACCGCAATCAGGCGCTGCCGCCGCGCATCCGCCCGCTGGATGATGCCAGCGTGATGGCCGGGCGGGCGCGGACGGCGCTGTTCATGGACGTGTATGAGGTCACGCCCGGTGAAAACCCGTACGAGCTGGAAATCGCGCTGATCGACAGCCTGCAACAAGACGAAATCCCGGTGTTCTCCTGCGGCGGCACCGGGCGGATTGCACCCTGGGGCGAGTTGCTCACCACCGCCTCACTGGCGCGCGGCGCGGCGGGGGCGCTGATGGACGGTCTGGTGCGCGACATCCGCGCCATCCGCGCCAGCGGCTTTCCGGTGTTTCACGGCGGCATCGGCCCGCTGGACAGCAAGGGCCGCGGCAAGATCGTGGCGCTGGACGTCCCGGTCGAGGTCGCGGGCGTGCGAATCTGCACGGGTGACCTGCTGTTCGGCGACGCGGACGGGGCCATCGTGGTGCCGCAGCAGGTCGAATCCCAGGCCCTTGCCGCCGCGTTTGAAAAGCTGGCGGGGGAACGCTCGACCCTGGCCGACCTGCGCGCCGGTCAACTGCTGGGGCAGGTGTACGCCAAGTATGGCATCCTCTAGCAAGCGGCCGAGTCCGCCGGGTCCGCACCACTCACCCATTGCACCGGGTTGCGCGCCCGGCAGAGATTCGCCATGCTTGAAATGTTCGATGCTACCCCCAGCGGGAGAGTGCAGGCACGCTTGCCGCCTGCCGCCGAAGGCGCAACCGGCCCCCGGAAACGCTCAGGCAAAAGGACCGCTGCGGGGATACGAACCTCTGGAAAGCTGGCCCGCCACGCGCGGCGGGCCGCACCGACGGAGTAACGGCGGGTGCCCATCGGGCGCCGGGCCGGAATCTCTCAGGTTCCGTGACAGAGGGGGGCCCGATCCGTCAGCCGCCAGCGGTGCGGCCCCGGACCGGGCTCGAGTCCTCGTCCGCGGAGCGTCGTATGTCCCCCCCGTCCCTGTCCCCGCCCCGGCGGACGCCGCTGTATGCCCTGCACGAGCAGTTGGGCGGCCGCATGGTGCCGTTCGCAGGCTGGAGCCTGCCGGTGCAATACCCCACCGGCATCATCGCCGAGCACCGCCAATGCCGGGAGCGCGCGGCGCTGTTCGATGTGTCGCATATGGGCCAGTTCAGCCTGCACGGCCCCAATGCCGCCGCCGCGCTGGAAACGCTGGCCGTCGGCGACCTGACCGGACTGCGAGGCGGGCGGCAGCGCTATTCGCTGCTCACCAATGACGCGGGCGGCATTCTGGACGATCTGATGGTCGGCCGCCTGAATGAGACGCTGCATCTGGTGGTCAATGCCGGGCGGGCCGGCGAAGATTTCGCGCATCTGAGCGCGCACCTGCCCGCAGGCACGGACCTGCGCCGCCACCCGGACCGCGCCCTGCTCGCGCTGCAAGGACCGCTGGCCGTCGATGCGCTGGCGCGGCTGTGCCCGGCGGCAGCCGCCATGTCGTTCATGGATTTCGCGGCACTGGACGTGGCGGGCATCGCCTGCCTTGTCACCCGCTCGGGCTATACCGGCGAGGACGGGTTCGAGATTTCGGTGCCCAGTGACGCCGCCGAAACCCTCGCCCGCAGATTGCTGGCCGAACCCGAAGTGGCCCCGGCGGGTCTGGGCGCGCGGGACAGTCTGCGGCTGGAAGCGGGCCTGCCGCTGTGGGGTCAGGACATTGACGAACTCACCACCCCGGTCGAAGCCGGGCTGACCTGGGCATTGGGCAAGCGCCGCCGCATGGCATGGGATTTCCCGGGGGCCGCCGCGATCCGCAACCATCTGGACAACGGCGCGCCGCGCAAACTGGTGGGCCTGCTGCCCGAGGGCCGCGCCCCGGTTCGTGCGGGCACCGTGCTGCTGGCCGAAGACGGCAGTGCGGCCGGCACCGTCACCTCCGGCACGTTTGCGCCCACGTGCGATGCGCCCATCGCCTTCGCCTATGTCCGCCGCGGCGTCTCGCAGGATGGCACGCCTCTGGCCGCCCTGCTGCGTGGCAAGCCGGTACCCGCCGTGGTGGCTCCGGTGCCGTTCGTTCCCCATCGTTATGTTCGATAAGCAAAGGCGATAACAATGTCGAATACCCGTTACACCGCCGATCATGAGTGGGTGCGTCTGGAAGCTGGCGTCGCCACCGTGGGCATTACCAACCACGCGCAAACCGCGCTGGGTGACATCGTGTTCGTGGAACTGCCGGACCCGGGGCGCGAGATTGAGGCAGGCGAGGCCTGCGCGGTGGTGGAAAGCGTGAAGGCGGCGTCCGACATCTATGCGCCGCTGCGCGGCCACATCACCGAAACAAACCCGGAGATCATCGGCGACCCGGCCATGGTGAACCGCGACCCGGAAAGCGAGGGATGGTTCTTCCGCATGATCCCGGCCGATCTGGCCGCGTTCGATGCGCTGATGGACGCTGACGCCTACGCCAAACTGGTGGGGTCGCTGTGATGGAGGCACTGGCCACGCTGGCGCAGCTTGACGCCAGCGACAGTTTCATCGCCCGCCATATCGGCCCCGGCCCGGCGGAGGTCGCCGCGATGCTGGAGGTGGTAGGGGCCGCCTCGCTGGATGACGTGGCAGACCGCGCCGTGCCCGCCGAAATCCGCGCCCCCGCCGCCGAGCTGCCGCCACCGGTGGATGAGGCCGGGGTGCTGGCCGAACTGCGCGAATTGGCCGGGCGCAACCTGCGGGTGAAGTCCCTGATCGGCCAAGGTTATCACGGTACGCATGTGCCGCCGGTGATCCTGCGCAACGTGCTGGAAAACCCCGGCTGGTATACCGCGTATACGCCGTATCAGGCCGAACTGGCGCAGGGGCGGCTGGAAGCGTTGCTGAACTTCCAGACCATGATCTGTGACCTGACCGGCATGGAAATCTCCAACGCCTCGCTGCTGGATGAAGCCACCGCGGCGGCGGAGGCGATGCATGTGGCGCTGGGCGTGGCCAAGACCCGGTCGCTGACGCTCGCCCTGGCCAGTGACATTCACCCGCAGACCCGCGCCGTGCTGGCCACCCGCGCCGGGGCGCTGGGCGTGACACTGATCGATGTGGCGGCCGGCGATGCGGCCGCCATCCGCGCCGCAGCACCATTCGCGGTGGTGCTGCAATACCCCGGCACCACCGGCCAGGTGCGCGACCTGCGCGCCGAAATCGCCGCGGTGCAGGCAGGCGGCGGCCTTGCCATCGTCGCCACCGACCCGCTGGCCTGCGTGCTGCTGACCCCGCCGGGCGAGATGGGGGCCGACGTGGTGGTGGGCTCGGCCCAGCGCTTTGGCGTGCCGATGGGCTTCGGCGGCCCGCATGCTGGACTCCTCGCCACCCGTGACAGCTTCCGCCGCGCCATGCCCGGCCGGCTGGTAGGTGTCTCGGTGGATGCCGCCGGGCAACCGGCGATGCGGCTGGCGCTGCAGACCCGCGAGCAGCATATCCGCCGCGAGAAGGCTACCAGCAACATCTGCACCGCGCAGGTGCTGCTGGCGGTGATGGCCAGTTTCTATGCCGTGTGGCACGGCCCGGACGGCCTGAAGCGTATTGCCGCGCGCACCAACCTGCTCGCCCGCCTGCTGGCCGGGGCTGCTGCCCGCGCCGGGCTGGCACTGCGCCATGACGCGTATTTCGACACCATCGCCATCGAGGCCGGGCCGCGCGCGGACGCCATCATGCGGGCCGCGCTGGCCGCAGGCTTCAACCTGCGCCGGCTGGATGCCACCGGCATCGCCGTGGCACTGGACGAGACCGTGACACGGGCCGATCTGGACCGGCTGTGCGAGGCACTGGGGGCTGCGGCATCCGATGCGCCCGGCAGCATCCCGCCCGGCTTCGCCCGCAACAGCCCCATTCTGCAAGCACCGGTGTTCCGCGCCCATCACAGCGAACACGCCATGCTGCGCTATCTGAAGCGGCTGGAAGACAAGGACGTGGCGCTGAACCGGGGCATGATCCCGCTCGGGTCCTGCACCATGAAACTCAACGCCACCGCCGAGATGATCCCGATCACCTGGCCGGAATTCGCCGAGGTGCATCCGTTCGCACCGGCGGACCAAACCGAGGGCTGGCGCATGCTGATCGCGCGGTTGGAAGGCTGGCTTGCCAAACTGACCGGCTTCGCCGCCGTCTCGGTGCAGCCCAATGCCGGCAGCCAGGGTGAGTTCGCCGGGTTGCTCGCGATCCGTGGCTACCAGAAGGCGCGCGGTCAGGGCGCGCGTGATGTGTGCCTGATCCCGGCGAGCGCGCATGGCACCAACCCGGCGAGTGCGGCGATGGCCGGGCTGAAAGTCGTCACGGTGGCCAGCGACGCACACGGCAATTTCGATCTGGCCGATCTGCGCGCCAAGGCCGCCCAGCATTTCGACCGGCTGTCAGCCTTGATGGTGACCTACCCCAGCACGCATGGCGTGTTCGAGAAGGGCATCCGTGAGGTGTGCGCCATCGTCCATGCGGCGGGCGGGCAGGTGTACATGGACGGCGCCAACATGAACGCGCAATTGGGCCTGACCAGCCCCGGCGCGATTGGCGCGGATGTGTGCCACCTGAACCTGCACAAGACCTTCTGCATTCCGCATGGTGGCGGCGGCCCGGGCGTGGGGCCGGTGTGCGTGGCGGCGCATCTGGCACCGTTCCTGCCCGGTGCGGCACAGGGCGGTGCGGTCTCGGCGGCCCCGCATGGCAGCGCGCTGATCCTGCCGATCAGCTACGCCTATATCCGCATGATGGGCAGTGCCGGGCTGACGCGGGCCACACAGGTGGCGATCCTGTCGGCCAACTACATCGCCGCCCGCCTGCGCGGCTATTACCCGGTGCTGTTCACCGGTGCCGGTGGCTGGGTGGCGCATGAATGCATCATCGACTGCCGGGGCTTCGCCGCCACGTCCGGCGTGCAGGTGGAAGACATCGCCAAGCGCCTGCAGGATTTCGGCTTCCATGCACCCACCATGTCGTGGCCGGTGCCGGGCACACTGATGATCGAGCCCACCGAGAGCGAGCCGAAAGACGAACTCGACCGCTTCTGCGACGCCATGATCGCCATTGCGGACGAGATTGCCGCGATTGCCGGCGGCACGCTGGACCGCGCTGACAATCCGCTGAAGAACGCCCCGCACACGGCGCGCGAAATCACCGCCGAGGCGTGGCAGCACAGCTATTCGCGCGATCAGGCCGCCTTCCCGCTGCCCTTCGTGGCGGCGGCGAAGTTCTGGCCGCCGGTGAAGCGGGTGGACAACGTGTACGGCGACCGCAATCTGGTGTGTACCTGCGCGCCGGTGGCGGAGTATTCCGAGGCGGCGGACTGAGCGGCGCGCGGCCCCGGCAACAGGATGGCCGGGGCATTCGGCGCACCGGCCTTACGGTAAAACAGTTCGACTCCATCGACGGTGTTGCGTGAGAGGCGCGTTTGTGTGGATGGGACGCTGGGCATCTTCATGAACCTTTCGGTGGTTCAGCCCGCTTGGGCCGGTGGCAAGGGGATAATACCAGTTCCCATTGATCAAAACCGATGTGCCCAATCACGCATCCCGATGGAGATGATTCGCCAAGGCTGATCGGCGAGTTTGTTCCATGCTGCGCAGCAGTGGTCGAGGATGGCGCCGTTCGTCTCGAACATGCGATTTGACAGCCAGTTGTCGTGCATGAACTGCCAGACTTTCTCGACCGGGTTGAGGTCCGGGCATTTGGGCGCCAGTAGCAGGACGGTGATGTTCGACGGCACGATGAGCGCGGCGGAGAGATGCCAGCCTGTGGCGCGGCACAAAGGCGGGACCCCGGTGCCGAATCAGCGGGACTCATTGAATTCACTTGGCAATCCGGCAATTCGGTGCGGTCCCAATCGGCGCCGATCGGAACCCCAACACAGACCAATTTCGTGAGATATATCATACTATAATCGCCGCTGTGGGTGGGATCCCGATTGCGCGCCTATCCACACCGAACTGCGCAGAGCGTTGCAGATCATGCAGCCGGAGCATGACTTTCGCTGGCTGACATCACCGGGCGGCCGGTCGCTGTCGTCGGTGCTGCCAGTGTCGCACAAACCCGTCCGGATCATCGACAGCAAGGTTCT
>CAIPHQ010000567.1 GCA_903864895.1 uncultured Rhodospirillales bacterium | reverse complement strand
TGACCTCCAGTTCGGGGCGCAGCACCAGCAACCCCTCGTCGGCATCCAGCAGCGCCTCGTCGCCGTCCTCGGCCACGTCCAGCAGGCCGCGCACGCCGCCCAGCGCGGGCAGGCCCAGCGCGCGAGCCAGAATGGCGGCGTGGCCGGTGGCGCTGCCCTCCTCCAGCACAATCCCGGCAATGCCGCGCGCATGCCAGTCCAGCACCTCCGCCGGACCCAGCCGCCGGGCCAGCAGGATCGCACCGGCCGGCGGCGGCGCGTGGCCGCCACCGCCATCCAGCGTGGCCAGCAGGCGGCCGACCATGTCTTCCAGATCGGCAAGGCGTTCGCGGATATAGGGGTCGACGATGCGCCGCATCCGCTCGCGCAGTTCGCCGGACACGCGATGCACGGCCGCCTCGGCCGAAAGCCCGCCGCGAATGGCGTCACTCACCCGCTTCAGCCAGCCGGAATCATTGGCGACCAGCCGGTAGGCTTCCAGAATCTCGCGCGGCGCATCGCCATCCGGCAGGCGGCTGCTGATCAGATCTTCCACCCCGCGCTGCATGTCCTCGACCGCGCGGGTCAGGCGCGTCTGCTCCAGCGCCGGGTCTTCGGCAATCAGGCGGAGTGGCGCCGGGGTGGCGCCGTGGCGCACCACTGGGCCGATCACCATGCCCGGCACCAGCGCATTGCCGGTGAAGCGGCGCGGCACCGTGGCCCCGATGCCCTCCGCCGCCGCATCGGCCACGCCGGACGCCGCCAGCACCTCGGCCAGCAGCATCGAGACGGTTTCCAGCACCTCCACTTCGTCGGCGTCGTAGCGGCGGGTGGCGCGGTTCTGCACGCACAGCACGCCCAGCGTGTGCCCGGCGCGGCGCACCGGCACCGCCAGCATCGAGGCGTAATTTTCCTCGCCGGTTTCCGAGCGATAGACGAAGGCCGGGTGGTTCTGCGCGTCCGCCAGGTTCAGCAACTGCCCGGTGGCGGCCACCAGCCCGATGATGCCCTGCCCCACCCGCAGCCGGGTGCGACCGATGGCTTCCGGGCGCAGCCCTTCCGTGGCCGCCAGTTCCAGCAGATCGCCGGGGCGCAGCACGTAGACCGAGCAAACTTCGCTGACCAGTTCCGACGCCACCAGCCGAACCAGTTCGGGCAACGGCGCGGAACCGTGCGCCATCAGGTGACGCAGGCGGGCCATCAGGCGGCGCGGGACGGTCATGCGGGCGGGCGCTGATCAGTTTTGTTGTTGGACCCCATCATGAGCGGCAAGCCGCCATCTGGAAAGCGCCGCGCGCGGTCAGGCGGCCTGCGTGCGCTGCCGCAGTGCCACGGACCCCACCGCCTGCGCCACCAGTTCGGCAATGATGTCCGCCACCGGCTGCACGGCGGTCACCATGCCCACCGACTGCCCGGCCATCACGCTGCCCTGCTCCACGTCGCCTTCCACCACCGCGCGCCGCAGGGCACCCGACCAGAAATGCTCGATGGAAAGCTGGGCTTCTTCCTTGGTCAGTTCGCCCGCGTTGAAGCGGCGGATGGTCTCGGCCTGATGTTCCGCAAAGCGCCGCGTGCCCGCGTTGGCCAGCCCGCGCACCGGGATCACCGGAAACTTCTCGTCCAGCTGGATCGACGGAATCGCATCGCGCGCGTTGGCGCGCACAAAGGCCTGCTTGAAGTTCGGATGCGCCACGCTCTCGGTGGCCGCCGCGAAGCGGGAGCCCAGCTGCGCGCCGGACGCGCCCATGTCCAGATACGCCAGAATCGCCTCGCCGCGCCCGAGGCCGCCGGCCACGAACACCGGCACATCGCGGACGTGCGGCAGAATCTCCTGCGCCAGCACGGTCAGCGACACCGGGCCGATATGCCCGCCCGCCTCGCTGCCCTCGATCACCAGCGCATCGGCGCCGAGCTTGACCAGCCGTTTCGCCAGCACCAGTGCCGGGGCAAAGCAGATCAGCCGCGCCCCGCCATCCTTCACCGTGCGCACCGCCGTCCCGCTTGGCACGCCACCGGCCAGCACGATATGGCTGACATTGGCGGCCAGACACACCCGGATCAGGTCATCCAATTGCGGATGCATGGTGATCAGGTTCACGCCGAACGGCTTGTCCGTCAGCGCCTTGGTCGCCGCAATCTCGGCTTCCAGCAGCGCCGGTGGCATCGCCCCGCAGGCGATCACACCAAACCCGCCCGCGTTGGAGATGGCAGAGACCAGATTGCGCTCGCTGACCCAGCTCATCGCCCCGGCCAGAATGGCGGTGCGGGTGCCCAGAAACGCGGTGCCGCGCGACCACAGCGTGTCGAGCGTGGCCTGCGCCGCCACGTGCCCAGCCACGTGCCCAGCCACGTGCCCAGCCACGGGGGCAGGGTCCGGCGCGGAAATATCAGGCGGCATCGAGACCGTAAGCGGTATGCAGCGCACGCACGGCCAGTTCCGTGTATTCGGCGCCGATCAGCACGCTGACCTTGATCTCGCTGGTGGAGATCACCTGAATATTGATGCCCTTGTCGGCCAGCGCCTTGAACATGGTGCTCGCCGTGCCCGCATGGCTGCGCATGCCAACGCCCACAACGCTGATCTTGGCCACGTCCGGGTCGGCGACGATGTCGGCGAAGCCGATCTGCGCCACGTTGTCATCCAGCGTCTTGCGGGCGCGCGGCAGGTCGGTGCGGCCCAGCGTGAAGGTCATGTCGGTGGTGCCATCGGCAGAGATGTTCTGCACGATCATGTCCACGTTCACCCCCGCCGCCGCCAGCGGGCCGAAAATGGCCGCCGCGATGCCGGGCCGGTCCGGCACGCGCCGCACCGTGACCTTCGCCTCATCGCGCGAATACGCGATGCCGGAGACAACTTCCTTTTCCACGATCTCGTCCTCGTCCACCACCAATGTGCCGGGCAGGTCGCCGCCGAGCACGGTGTTGTCCGCAAAGCTGGACAGCACCTGCACGCGCACCCGTTCCTTCATCGCCAATTCGACGCTGCGCGTTTGCAGCACCTTCGCGCCGACCGAGGCGAGTTCCAGCATTTCCTCGTAAGCAATCTTACCGAGCTTGCGGGCCTTCGCAACGATGCGCGGGTCTGTCGTGTACACACCATCGACATCGGTGTAGATATCGCAGCGATCCGCCTTCAGCGCCGCGGCCAGCGCCACCGCCGAGGTGTCCGAGCCGCCACGGCCCAGCGTGGTGACCCGATGGTCCGGGCCGATGCCCTGAAACCCGGCCACAACCGCCACCTGCCCGGCCCCCATGCGGCGGATCAGCTCATCGCCGTTGATGGAATCGATGCGCGCCTTGCCATGCGCGCCGTCGGTCTTCAGCGGGATCTGCCAGCCATGCCACGACCGCGCCTCAACGCCGATCTCCTGCAAGGCAATCGCCATCAGTCCGGATGTGACCTGCTCGCCGGTCGCCACCACCGCATCGTACTCGCGCGCATCATGCAGCGGCGAAAGCTGCTGGCACCACCCGACAAGCTGGTTGGTCACCCCCGCCATGGCCGAGACCACCACCGCGACCTCGTTTCCGGCCTCCACCTCGCGTTTGACGCGCGCGGCGACGTTGCGGATGCGGTCGAGATCGGCGACGGAAGTGCCGCCGAACTTCATGACGATGCGGGCCATTGGGTCGTTCCGAAGTGAGCCAGAGCGGCGCGCAGGGCGGCCGCCGGGATGCGAGAGGTTGCGGGCCGGGCGAGGGCGGCACACATACTGGCCTCCGGGAGTGGCCGCAACATGCATGCACAGACACGATCCGGCGCGGTGGCAGCGGAAATTGCCCGCTTTGACGCGCTGGCCGACCAGTGGTGGGACCCGAACGGGCCGATGAAGCCATTGCACCGGATGAACCCGGTGCGCATCGGCTGGATCGACACGCGCCTGCGCGCGCGCTTTGGCGCGGGCGGCGTGCGGATTCTGGATGTCGGCTGCGGCGCCGGTCTGGTGGCCGAGACCCTGGCCGGGCGCGGGCACGACGTACTGGGCGTGGACGCCGCCGCCGAGGCGCTGCAAGCCGGGCGCGCCCATGCCGAGGGCAAGGGTCTGGCGCTGGCCTACCGCGAGGGCGTGGCCGAAGACCTGCTGGCCGAACCGGAACGCTTCGCCGCCATCACCGCGCTGGAAGTGATCGAACACGTCGCCGACCCGGCCGCCTTCGTCGCCACGCTGGCTGCCTTGCTGCAACCCGGCGGGCTGCTGTTCCTGTCCACACTCAACCGCACGCCGCGCGCCTATGTCACCGCCAAGCTCGGGGCCGAATACCTGCTGCGCTGGCTGCCGGTGGGCACGCATGACTGGAAGAAATTCGTCACCCCCGCCGAGATGGGCGGCTACGCACGGGCGGCCGGGCTGCGCATGGCCGATGTGGCGGGCATGACACCCGATCTGGGGCGCGGCGGCTGGAAGACCGGGCGGGATCTGGCGGTGAATTATATCGCGATGGCGGAGAAGTAGGCGCTGCCGCAGGCCAAGGCCAGAAATTCAGGGCCTGTCAGATCTTCCGTCCTGAACACCGCCCGCGCCTCGGGCTAACCCCTACCCGTCCGCCCGCGGAATCCACGGAATCCGCCCGATCTCGATCCCCTCATCGGCCAGCGCCTCGGCCTCCTCGGGCGTCGTCTCGCCGTAGATGCCTCGCGCATCCGCCTCGCCGTTGTGGATGCGCCGTGCTTCCTCGGCGAACTCGCCGCCCACATAGTCGCAGTTCTGTTCCACCTCGGCGCGCAGGCGTTGCAGCATGGCGCGGACATGGTCGGGGATGCGCTCGCCACCCACCGCCACCGGCACAGGCACCTGCGACGGTTGCGGCTGCGGTTGCGGCGGGGCCACCGGGGACAGATCGCGCTTGCGCGGCACGGCAGGCGCCATCAGCGCGCGGCGCACCTTGACCGACCCGCAGTTCGGACACTCCACCAGCCCGCGCGCCGCCTGCGCGTCGAAGCCCGCACTGTCGCGGAACCAGCCGTCGAAGCCGTGGTCGTGTTCGCATTGCAACTGGTAGTGGATCATCCGGTGTCCTGCTGCGCGCCGCTGTCCGTCACATGGCGGCCATCGCCCGCTCCGGCAAGCCAGTGAAGGGGCTCAGGCGGCTTTCAGCAAGGAGTCGAGTTTGCCGGCGCGGTCCAGATCCAGCAAATCGTCGCAGCCACCGATATGCTGCCCGCCGATGAAAATCTGCGGCACGCTGGTGCGCCCGCCCGACCGTTCGCGGGCTTCGCGCCGCGCGGCACTGCCGCCGGGGGCGTCGATTTCCTTGTAGGCCGCGCCCTTGCGGTCCAGCACCTGCTTGGCGCGCACGCAGTACGGGCACCAGTCCTGCGTATAAATCTCGATCGACGGCATCACACTCTCCGTGGCGGGCGGTCAGACAGGGTTGGCATGGCGGCGGCAGATCGCAAGAGGGGTCAGCGCAATCTCGGGTCTGGCACGCGCGCGGCGGCCAGCACATCCACCGCCGCCGCGCCTGCCGCCAGCAGTACCAGGGTGCAGGCGGCCGCCGTGGCGCCCGAGGTCATCACGTCGTCAATCAGCAGCACATGCCTGCCCGCCACCGAACGCCCCGGCCGCAGCGCGAACACGCCATCCACCGCCGCCGCCCGCTGCGCCGCCCCTAGGTCGCCCAGCGGTGCGGTCGGGCGCACCCGGCGCAGCGCATCCACCAGCACCGGCACGCCAGCCACGCGGGAAAGCGCGCGCGCCAGCAACGCCGACTGGTTGTAGCGCCGTGCGAACAGCCGCCTGCGGTGCAGCGGCACCGGCACCAGCACATCCGCCCGGCGCAGCAGCGCCGCCCCGGCGCGGGCCATCATCGGTGCGAGGGCGGCGGCCAGTTCCGGGCGGTCGGCGTGCTTGAACGGCAGCAGGATGCGCTTGGCCTGTGCGTCATACCGCAGCGCCGCCCGCGCCTGCCCCCAGGGCGGCGGATGCGCCTGACAGCCCGGGCACAACCGCGCCGCCCCGCCCTGCAACGGATGCGCGAACGGCACGCCGCAGGCAAAACAGCAGGGTTCAGTGATGAACGCCGCCTGCCGGAAACACGTGGCGCAGAACTGCCCCTGCGCGGCCACCGGCCGGTCGCAGGTCAGGCACACCGGCGGCAGCAGCAAGTCAAGCGCCGCGCGGGCGGCGGCGGCAAACGGCACGGAGCGGCGCGCGGCTTGGAGCATGGCCAAACCTACGCCCGCGAAACGGTTGGCGGCAACGCCGCAATGCGTATTGTCCGCGCCATGACCCAGCCGATGCAGATCTTCGACCGCACTGCCGTGCGCCGCCACCGCGACCGCGCCGCCGCCCACGTGTCCGATGTGGCCGACATATTGGCGGACACCGCCGAACGCCTGCTCGACCGGCTGGACGACACCACAATCCGCTTCACCCACGCGCTGGACGTGGGCGGGCGCGGCGTGATCGCCCCGTTGCTGCGCGCGCGGGGTATCGAGACCATCAGTTGCGACCTCTCAGCCCCGATGCTGCGGCAGTCAGGCGGCGCGGGCGTGGTAGCGGATGAGGAGTGGCTGCCGTTCGCGGCGGGCAGTTTCGACCTGATCGTGGCGCATCTGTCGCTGCACTGGGTGAACGACCTGCCCGGCGCGCTGATTCAGCTGCGCCGCGCACTGCGCGCCGGCGGCCTGCTGCTGGCCAGCCTGCCCGCGCTGGGCACGCTGGCCGAATTGCGCCGCGGCCTGACCGAAGCCGAGGCCATGCTCTCGGGCGGTGCGGCCCCCCGCGTCTCCCCGTTCCCCGACCTGCGCGATCTGGCCGGGCTGCTGCAACGGGCCGGCTACGCACTGCCGGTGGCGGACATCGAGGACATCACCCTGCGCTACGCCGACCCGCTGCGCCTGCTGCGCGACCTGCGCGCGGCGGGCGAGACCAATGCGGTGCTGGAACGCGACCGCCGCTTCGTGCCGCGCGACCTTTTCGCGGCCGCATTGGCCGGGATGCAGGGGGAGGATGGGCGGTTCCCGGCCACGCTGCGGCTGGGGATCATGACGGGGTGGGCGAGTTAGGGGGATGGGGCGGATCACGGGTGAGAGGGACATTCGCGTCGGTGATTTGCAACGTGTAGAGCATTATTTTTAACTTAATGAATCTATGCTGGGAAAATCTTGATCTAAAAAACACAGGGCAATCGTTGCCTCCTCGCGCAGCATCATCCTAGGATCGAGCCTGAGGCCACTTGGAGGGCTTGCTCGTGTCGTTTGACCTCTATGCGCTATGCACTTCGCAGCTTTCTGCCAAGGCAGCGTGGCAAGCCGCAATCGAACAGCAACATTTTCCGCTAAAATTCGACTCCTCATTCGATCCTGCCAAAAACACCGCCTTCTGGCCTGCTCAAATAAATGAAATCATTATCTATTTAGAATATCATCCTCTCGCCCGAGACGAATGGGAGAATTTTCCAAACCTTGATCAGCCAGACCAATTCATCGTTGGCACACAATTTTCAGTCAGCGGCCTTCCGTTAGAAGTGGTTTCGGCCGTTTGGGCAGCGATGTCAGCCGTGCCAATGTGCGGTGGCGTCGTGTATGACCCGCAGGAGTCAAAGAGTTACACTGGCGCAAGGATCGATGATCTGGTGGCGCAGATATCGGTCTTGCTCAAGGGGCAAGTGGGCTGGCCATGATGTGGTGGCACAAGCTCATGAGACGTCTTGGAAGATCGCCGCTCTATGGACAAGAATATCGCGTCGTAACCAGTCTTTACAGCAAGGACGGACGCCGGGCCGCCGATGTGTGCCTGTTCAGCAATGGCGAGACGTATCTTGACGAAAAGGAGTGGGTTACAGGGACAACATTCAAAAACCGGCACTCCGGCAGGATGGTAGGACCGTTTTCCTCACCCCTTGACGCAGAAAAATTTATCGTAGCGACCTCTTGGTTCAGTGGCCGGGACGAGTAGTCGGTTGCCACCGCGAATTGCTTCCAGCGAAGGGCGAGCAGCAAGCAGCGGGTCCGGGCAACATTGAAAATTCTGGCCTACCCAATCTACCAATCACTTACCGCTTCAGCGTTGGCTGCTGGTCGGTGCGCGCCAATTGCTCCCGCAGCAATGCCCGCGCTTCTTCACCGGAAGCCGGCTCTCGCTGGCCCATGACGTTGCGTTCTTTTGCGGCGGCAACATCAAGAATATGATCGCTGGACTGGATTCGTCCGGCCGCCTCCAACTCGTGAAGCAGGTCGCCCGTCGAAAGCGCCATCACCCGCTCCGGCAAGCCACGCACAAATCCACGCTTTCTCAAATCGCTGTCTTCATAAAACAGCACGGCTTCAAGGTCTGCGTCATCGGCAATTGCGGCATTCAGAACTTCGAGCGCCGACTGCTCGCCGCGCCCCCGTGAGCGCGCTGCCGGTTGGATCACGCGCAAGGCCTGAAAATCCGCAAACACGGTGGTCGGGACAATCTGCACTTGGCCATGATGCTTGCGTGCCCATTGCACGATATCATCCGCCCCCAGCTTCGCGTACTGGTTTGCCACCTCGAACCATACCATATCTGGAATGATAACCGGCACTCCCGGCATGGTCAGGCAGTCCAGCGCGTCACCGGCAGCCAGGGTGATCAACGGCGAGGCATCGGTGACGATCAGCCCAAGCCGCCGCGTCATGGTGCTGCCTTGAGCGCCTCACGGATAAAGGCGC
>CAIPHQ010000566.1 GCA_903864895.1 uncultured Rhodospirillales bacterium | reverse complement strand
TTGAACGGATTGGGGCTGACCATTTCCGGCGGCTGCTCGGCGCTGCGGTAGTCTGGTCCCGCCTCCAGCAGCAACACCCGGCGGCCAGCGTCCTCGCTCAGCCGGGCGGCGAGCACGGCACCGGCCGCGCCGGCGCCCACGATGATGACGTCGAATTGCATCTCAGGGGTTCCACAGTCTGGTGACACCGGTCATGCGGCGATGGGCCGCGAGGTGGCGGACAGCTCACGGAAATTGTCGCGGATGTAGCCCGCTGCGCGCAGCGCGAGTGCGGAGATGGTCGGCGTCGGGTTCACCACGCCGCCGGTCGCCAGTACGCTGCCATCCATGATGAACATGTTCGGCACGTCCCATGTCTGGTGCCACTTGTTGACCACCGACGTTTCCGGGTCTGCCCCCATGCGGCAGGTGCCGATCATGTGCCACGCTGGCGTGCGGTAGACGCCTTCGGCGTCCAGATAATCCTGCAGCCGGTATTCATGCGCTCCGGCCGCCTTGGCGACGTCCACCAGCCGGTCGAGCATGAAGGACATCATGCGGCGGTCGTTTTCGCCCGGCAGGTAGAACAGCTTCGCCACAGGCACGCCTTCGGCATCACGCGCCTCCGGGTCCAGCGTGACCCGGTTGTTCGGGTTCGGCAGGTCGTCACCGATGGCGAACAGGCCAAAGCCGTGGCCGAAATGCCGGTCGAACCACGTGTGGTGGCCGCGCCCCCATGGCGCCTTTGCATCCGTGAGCCACCCCGTGGCGATTTCTGCGGCCGATGTGGTGCTGGTCAGGCAGTTGAAGTTGAACCCGTTGACGAAGCCGCGCGAAATGTCGGTCTCGGCGAACTCGCGGCTGATCATCGAAGCGACGTAGCCCATGTGGCCATTGATCGGCCGATCCACCCACATCTCGCACGACACCAGCGTGTGGTGCAGCAGGTTGCGCCCGACCTGATCGGAACTGTTGGCCAGATTGTCGCTGGCCAGCAGCAGCCGCGGCGTGCCGACGCCGTTGCCCGCGACGATGACAATGCGGGCCGCCTGGAACTCCGTGCGCCCGGTGGTCCGATCAAGGAACACCGCGCCGGTCGCGCGCCCGTCGCGGCCCTTCTCGATGCGCAGCACCCGCGCCTGGATGCGCAGGCGCGCCCCGGCGGCCAGTGCTTTCGGCCAGATCGACAACGAATACTTGCTCATCGACCCGCGCGGACAGCCCGAGCAGACGCCGCAGCCGTTGCAGCCGGGCCGCCCGTCATAGTCTTCCGAGATCACCGCCGCCTCGGGCGGCCACCAGTGCCAGCCCAGCTTGTCGAAGGCTGCGGCCAGTGCGCGCGCCGCCTCGGTCATCGGCAACGGCCCGGTCGGGCTCGGCGGGCGCGCCGGCATCGCCCGATCTCCGGACAGCCCGCTGGTACCCACCAACCGGTCCGCCGCATCGTAAAACGGGGCCAAATCCTCATAGCTGATCGGCCAGTTCGGTTGCAGCCCGTGCTCGTCGCCCTTGCGGAAGTCCGACGGGCGGTAGCGTGGCCAGATGCCGCCATAAACGTTGGTCGAGCCGCCAACGCCGTTCCACATCAACACTTGTGAGGAATTGCTTTGCACCGGGAAGTCATCCGGATGGCGGCGCTTGTTGACATCCGCGTTCCACCGCGTCCGGCGCTGCCAGCTCCAATCGGCGCTGAAATGCGGATGATCCCCCGCTTCCACCCAGCCACCCTGCTCCAGGCACACCACATCCAGCCCGGCGCGGGCCAATACCAGGGCTGCGAGCGAACCGGTGGCGCCGGAGCCGATGATCAGTACGTCTGCCATTTGTGCGCTCATTGCTTGCGCCCCCAGTTCTGCGTGCGCTCATCGGCAAGA
>CAIPHQ010000565.1 GCA_903864895.1 uncultured Rhodospirillales bacterium | reverse complement strand
GTCGGCGGCATCGAACTTGTGAAACCGCGTCCACAGTGTGGTGGCCGTGTCGGCCATGCCCATCGGCATACCGGGATGGCCGGACTTGGCCTTCTCGACCGCATCAATGGCCAGCGCACGAATCGCGTCCGCCATGCGGCGCTCCGCTGTCGCGGGGCGTGCCAGAATAGCGGCCTGCGCCGCCAGGGCGGGATTGTCCGCCGAAAGCTCACCGATCGAGGCCATGTTTCCTCCTGCCGAAGGCTGGCTATTAGCCAGCAGGGCGTGACAGAGCAAGGAAACGCTGCAGCCGTCTTGCCCGCACGCGCGGTTCCTGCAAGCCTTGCTGGCAAAAGGAGCGCCCGACATGGCCCAGGAACTTCGCCCCGCCGCCGCCCCACCGGTGCTGCGCAATGCCGATCTTGATCGTGAGGCCGTGTGGCAGGCCCGCGTGGACCTCGCCGCCTGTTTCCGCATGGCCGCCAAGCTCGGCCTGCAGGAAGGCGTGTGCAACCATCTCTCGGCCATGGTGCCGGGCCGCGACGACCTGTTTCTGGTCAACCCGATGGGCTGGGCATTCGGCGAGATGACCGCGTCGAAACTGCTGATCTGCGACTTCAACGGCAACGTGGTGGCCGGTGAGGGACCGGTAGAAGCCACGGCGTTTTTTATTCACGCCCGCCTGCACCTGAACGTGCCGCGCGCCCGCGCCGCATTCCACACCCACATGCCCAACGCCACCGCGCTGGCGATGCTGGAGGGTCCGCCGCTGCTGTGGGCCGGGCAGTCGGCGCTGAAATTCTACGGCCGCACCGTGGTGGACGAAAACTACAACGGTCTAGCTCTGGACGAGAGCGAGGGCGACCGCATCGCCGCCAGCCTTGGCAATGCCGATGTGGCGTTCATGCGCAACCACGGCGTGCTGGTGGTGGGCAAGACCATCGCCGAAGCGTGGGACGATTTGTACTATCTGGAACGCGCCTGCGAGGTGCAGCGTCTGGCGCTGGCCACCGGCCGCCCGCTGAAGTTGGTGGCCCCGGACGTGGCACAGCGTACCTATGAACAGATGATGGGCGAGGGCGGCGAAAGTGCCGCGCTGCACCTGATCAGCATCAAGCGGGTGATGGACCGCGAACAGCCGGAGTATCGCACCTGAAGCGCATCCTCGCGCTCGGTCTGCTGGCGGTGCTGGCGGGCTGCAAGCTGGTGGACCAGCGCACGTTCCAGCCCGCCGCCCGCGCGCCTTCGGCGTCAACGCTGGCACGCGCGGCGCAGGCGGCAAGGCCGGTGCTGGTGGTGGCCATGACCATGCAGGCCAGCGACTGGCGCGCGGCGGTGAACAGTGCCGTCAGCCGCGCCGAGGCGCATGACCCCAAGGCCAGTTTCGCGGTCAATGCGCCGATTCCGGTGAATGCCAGCGCCGCAGAACAGGACAGGTTTGCCGCCACCGGGGCCAGTGACGCAGCGCTGGTGGCGCGGCAGATTCAGGAAAATGGCGTGCCGGTGGACCGGATTGCCATCGGCTATGAAAGCGATGCCGGAACGCCGCCGCGTGAGATTCGGCTCTACGTGCGTTGATTCGGATCAAGGACTGCGAAAGCAGACAGGTGCAAGCAGGATCGTGACGCCCGCCGTGGCTGTTTTTGGCGGACCCGCCGCAAGGACCGCGCTTCCATGCATCCGTTTCGACAGGCCGTGCGTACCGAACTGGCGCATATCCACGCCCAGGGGCGCTATCGAACCTTCACCCGGCTTCGCAAGCAGTCCGACCGGTTTCCGGTGTTTGAACTGGACACGGACGATGGTCCGCGCGACGTGACCGTCTGGTCGTCGAATGACTATCTTGGCATGGGCGTGCATCCGGCCGTGATCCGCGCGGCAGCGGCGGCCCTACAAGCGCGGGGCGCGGGCGCGGGCGGCACGCGCAACATCGCGGGCACCAGCGACCTGCATGACGCGCTGGAAGCCGAACTGGCAGCCCTGCACCAGAAACAGGCGGCGCTGCTGTTCACCTCCGGCTATGTCGCCAATCAGGCGGCCCTGACCGCCATATTGAAATCCCTGCCGGACTGGCAGGTGTTTTCCGACTCGAAGAACCACGCCTCGATGATCGCGGGACTCAAGGGTGCCAAGGCGTCGGTGCATGTGTTCGCGCACAACGACATGCACGACCTGCAAGCCCGCCTGCGCGCCGCCCCGCCCGAAGCCCCCAAGCTGATCGCGTTCGAGAGCGTGTATTCGATGAACGCCGACATCGCGCCGCTGGCCAGGATTTGCGATCTGGCTGCCGAATTTGGCGCGATGACCTATCTGGACGAGGTTCACGCCGTAGGCCTGTACGGCAAGCACGGCGGCGGTGTTGCCGAGCGTGACGGGGTGCTCGACCGCATTGACCTGATCGAGGGCACGCTGGCCAAGGGGTTCGGCTGCATGGGCGGCTACGTGGCCGGGGATGCGGACGTGATCGACTTCATCCGCTCCACCGCCGCCGGTTTCATTTTCACCACCGCCCTGCCCCCGGCCACCGTGGCTGCCGCGCTGGCCTCCGTGCGGCATGTGCGCGGCGACTCGGCCCGCCGGGCACGGCTGTTCGAGCGCGCCGCCAAGCTGAAGGCGAAGCTTGATGCCGCCAGCCTGCCGCGCCTGCCCAGCGACAGCCATATTGTGCCGCTGCATGTCGGAGAGGCCGCGCTGTGCCGTGAGGTCAGCCGCCGCCTGCTGGAAGAACACGCCATCTACGCCACGCCAATCAACTATCCGACCGTGCCGGTGGGCCATGAGCGGTTGCGCCTGACCCCCACGCCGCTGCATACGGACAAGATGATGGATCAGCTTGTGCAGGCGTTGCGCGCCGTTCTCCCCGCCGGACTTTCCGTTGCCGCCTGACGCGCCGCATCCGCTGCTGCGGTTGAACAAGGGCCAGGAACGGCGGCTGAAATCCGGCTATCCGTGGGCGTTCAGCAACGAGATCGCCATGAAGCCGGAATTGCGGCAATGGCTGCCCGGCGCGCCGGTGCGGCTGGAAGGCGATGACGGCTGGCGCTTTGGCACCTTCATGTTCAACCCGCGCAGCCTGATCGCCGCCCGCCTGCTGGACCGCGACCCGGCCTGCGTGATCGACGCGGGATTTGTCCGCAACCGCATTGCCAGCGCCGCCGCCTTGCGGGCGCGGGTGTGCGACTCGCCCTATCACCGCCTTGTCCATGCCGAGGCCGACGGGATGCCCGGCCTGATCATCGACCGCTTTGCTGATGTGGCGGTGGTGCAGGCCAATACGGCGGGCATGGACCGCCTGCTGCCCGAAATCGTGGCCGCCCTGCTGGCCGAACTGCCGCTGCGCGCCATTGTCGCCCGCAACGACTCGCCATCCCGCCAGCATGAAGGCCTGCCGGAACAGGTGGCGCTGCTGCATGGCGAGACCGCCGAGTGCGAAGCGGTGGAAGGCGGCGTGCGCTTTCCCATCGACCCGCTGACCGGCCAGAAGACCGGGTTTTTCTTCGACCAGCACCCCAACCGCGACCGCGTGGCGGCCCTTTCGGGCGGCGGGCGGATGCTGGACGTGTTCTGTCATATCGGCGCATTCGGCCTGCGCTGTGCCGCCGCGGGTGCGGCGCATGTCACGCTCGTTGATGCCTCCGCCCCGGCGCTGGAACACGCCGCCCGTGCGGCAGCCGCCAACGGACTATCGGACCGCGTGACCACGCGGCGCGGCGATGCGTTCGACGTGATGACCGAATTGGCGCAGGAAGGTGAGCGGTTCGAGGTGGTGGTGTGCGACCCGCCCGCCTTCGCCAAGTCGAAGAAGGATCAGGCGGCGGGGCTGCGCGCCTATAGCCGCCTCGCCCGTCTGGCCGCCCCGCTGACCGCCCCCGGCGGGTTTCTGTTCATCGCCTCGTGCAGCCACCATGCGCCGCTGGACATGTTTGCCGCCGCCGTGGCCGAGGGCCTGCACCGTGGCAAGCGCGACGGGCGCATCGTCTACACCGGCTATGCTGGGCCGGATCACCCGGTGCACCCGCATCTGCCGGAAAGCGCCTATCTGAAGGGCCAATTAATCCAGCTACTGTAGCATTTCCGCTTTCACTGGTCATTTGCATGACATAACCTGCCGCTGCGGCAGCAATAATCAACACGCCCGGCGGACCCCGCCGGAGCGCAATCGGGATGGAAACGCCTGCCGCTGCGAGTTGAATGGAACCGTTGTACGCCACCGGCATGCAATGCCCGTATCTGTGCGCCACGGCGGGCAGGACGGCATGACCACCCGCCACTCACCGGCCAAGCTGCGTGAAGCGGCCGGGCGCAATCTGCATGAGCGGATTGCCAACACGCTCGGCACCCGCATCGTCGGCGGCATCGACCCGCCCGGCTCCGCCCTGCCGACCGAGGTGGAGTTATGCGCCACGCTGAACGTGTCGCGCTCGGCGCTGCGTGAGGCATTCAAGCTGCTGGCCGCCAAGCGGCTGATCATCAGCCGCCAGAAAGTCGGCACCTTGGTACGCCCGCGCGCCGAGTGGAACATGCTGGACCCGGAAGTGCTGGGCTGGCACCTGCAAGCTGCCCCCACTGATGCCTTCGTGAACGGGCTGTTCGAGGTCCGCATGATCATCGAACCCGCCGCCGCCGCCAGTGCCGCCGAACGGCGGACAGCCCGCGCGCTGGCCGAGATGGAAGCGGCGCTGGCCGAGATGACCACGCACCAGCACGACCCGGCCAATCTCAGCCCCGCCGACCTGCGGTTCCATCAGGCGATTCTGGACGCGACCGGAAATTATTTCCTGGCGTCATTCGGCGCGGTGATCGACAGCGCCTTGATCGCCTCGTTTCAACTGGGCTGGACGGCAGCCACGCGCCCGCCGGGGTTTTCGCTACGCCAGCACGAGGACGTGCTGGAAGCGATCCGCGCTGCCGATGCTGCAGCCGCAAACGCAGCCATGACCCGGCTGCTGCAATCCGCCGTGGAAGACGTGCGCGCGGCGCTGGTCCGGCGGCATCTGGCCGGGGCGCACTAGCACCCCGGCCGCAAGACCGCTCAGCTCATCCAGTTGCCGCCATCGACGTTGTAGGTCTGCGCCACGATGTAGTCAGAATCGGCACTGGCCAGAAACACCGCCATGCCGGTCATGTCCTCGGGCGTGCCCATGCGGCCATAAGGCACTGCAAGACCGACGGCCTTCTTCTTCTCGCCCAAGGCGAGGCCTTCGTATCTGGCGAACAGCGAATCGACATGGTCCCACATCGGCGTGTCCACCACGCCCGGCGCGATGCCGTTGACGTTGATCTTGTCCTTGGCCAGCGCCAGGCCGCAGCTTTGCGTGATGCTGATCACCGCCGCCTTCGAGGCGCAGTAGACCGCCACCAGCCCCTCACCCCGCCGCCCGGCCTGCGAGGCAAAGTTGACGATCTTGCCGCCCCTGCCCTGCTTGACCATCTGCCGCGCCACCGCCTGCAACGTGAACAGCAGGCCTTCCACATTCACGGCGAACACGCGGTGGTAGCTTTCGTGCGTCACCTCCAGCAGCGGCCCCATGTCGAACACGCCGGCGTTGTTCACCAGAATGTCGATGCCGCCGCATTCCTCCACGACGGCTTTCACCATCGCGTCGATGCTCTCCTGCCGGGTGACGTCCAGCCCCACACCCCAGGCGCGGTCGCCGATGGCCTTGGCCGTGCGCTGGCACTCCGCCGCGTCCAGATCGGCCACCACCACCCAGGCCCCCTCGGCGGCGTAACGTTCGCAGATGGCGCGGCCAATGCCGCGTGCGCCGCCGGTGACAACGGCGACTTTGCCTTCGAGTTTCATATCCGTGTCCTTACCAGCAGGTGTAGCCGCCATCGGCCAGCACGATGCTGCCGGTGAGCAGGCTGGACGCATCGGTGGCGAGGAACAACACGGTGGAGGCGATTTCTTCCGGCTGCCCCACGCGGCCCATCGGCGTCATGTCCAGCCAGACCTGCGCCATGGCCTTGTTTTCCATGCCGAACTTGGTCAGTGGCGTCTCGATATAGGTGGGCGCCACCGCATTCACCCGCACGCCGCGCGCGCCCCATTCGGCGGCCAGCGACTTGGTCAGGTGATGCACCGCCGCCTTGGAGGCGTTGTAGAACGACTGCGGCTGCGGCTTGTTGACGATGAAGCCGGACATCGAGCCGATATTGACGATGCTGCCCTTGCCGGCCGCGAGCATGTTCTTGCCGAATTCGCGGCAGCAGTAGAACACGCCGTCCACGTTCACCTTCATGTGGAAGCCCCAGTGTTCATCACTGGTGTCCTCGGCACGCACGTCGCTTTTGGCAACGCCCGCGTTGTTCACCAGTACGCTCGCCGTGGGATACTTCGCCGCCAGCGCCGCCACCTGCGCGCTGTCGGTCACGTCAATCACCTCACCCACCGCGTCAATGCCCAGCGCCTTCAACTGCGCGGCGGCATTGGCGGCACGCTCGGGGATCATCTCGGCCACCACGACCATTGCGCCCGCCTCGCCCAGCGCCTGCGCACAGGCAAAGCCGATGCCCTGCCCGCCGCCGGTGACCACGGCCACGCGGCCCTTCAGGCTGTATTTTTCCAGATACATCGTGGAACTCCTATTTCACCGCGCCGAAGGTCAGGCCGCGGACAAGCTGGCGCTGGCTGAACCAGCCAAAGACAAGAATGGGCGCAATCGCCATCGTGGAAGCCGCCGACAGCTTGGCCCAGAACAGTCCCTGCGGCGCCGAGAAACTGGCAATGAATGCGGTCAGCGGGGCCGCATCATGCGCGGTCAGGTTCAGGCTCCAGAACGCTTCATTCCAGCTGAGAATCACATTCAGCAGCGCAGTGGAGGCAATGCCGGGCAGCACCAGCGGCAGCAGGATCATCGTGATGGTCTGCCATTGCGAGGCACCGTCGATCAAACACGCCTCGATGATTGCCTTGGGCATTTCCTTGAAGAAGGTGAACAGCATCCACACCACGATGGGCAGGTTCATCAGCATGTACATCAGGATCAGCCCGGTGCGGGTGTCCAGCAGGCCAACGTTTCGTGCGAACAGATAGATCGGCACCAGCACGCCCACCGATGGCAGCATCTTGGTGGACAACATCCACAGCAACGTGCTGCGGGTGCGCTTGGTGGGGTAAAACGCCATCGCATAGGCCGCAGGCACCGCAATCAGCAGCGCCAGCACGGTGGAACCGAAGGACACCACCACGCTGTTCATCGCAAAACTCAGATAGTCGGCGCGCGACAGAATCTCGGTATAGTTCTCCAGCGTCGGCGTGAAGATCAGTTCCGGCGGTGTGGCGATGGCCCCCAACTCGGTCTTGAAGCTGGCCAGCACCGTCCAAAAGATCGGGAAGAACATCAGCAGCGACGCCAGCCACGCGATGGTGCCGGCAACCGGGTGCGATTTGGCGCGCAGGCTCATACGTCCAGCCTTTTGCCGACGATGCGGACCATGATGGAGGCCAGAATATTGGCCAGAATGATCGCAATCACGCCCGCCGCCGAAGCGCCGCCGACGTTGAAGGCCAGCAAGGCCCGCTTGTAGATCAGGAAGGTCAGGTTGGTGGTGGCATCCCCCGGCCCGCCCGAGGTGGTGACGTAAATCTCCGCAAAGATCGACAGCAGGAAGATCGTCTCCATCATTGTCACCACGGCAATGGCGCGGCCCATGTGCGGCAGTTCGACGAAGAAGAACACCGCCAGCGGCCCGGCCCCGTCCAGATCGGCGGCCTCGCGGGTTTCCTCATCCAGCGACTGCAACGCGGTCAGCAAAATCAGGAACGCGAACGGCAGCCATTGCCAGGAGGCGATCAGCACCACGGACGTCACTGGCCAGTCGGCAAAAAAGTCGATGACGCCGAAGCCCAGACTGCGCGTGATCCATGCGATCAGCCCGTTCACCGGGTGCATCAGCAGGTTTTTCCAGATCAGTGCGCTGACCGTGGGCATCACGAAAAACGGGGAAATCATCAGGATGCGGGCAATGCTGCGGCCCGGAAAACGCTGTTCAAACAGCGACGCCAGAATGGCAGCGGCGCCGATGGTGATGACCAGCACCTCAACAACCATCTGCACCGAGGTGTACAGTGCGCTGTACAGCGCAGGGTCCTTGAACAGATAAAGGTAATTCTTGTACCCGGCGAAACCGTGAATGGCCGGATTGGTCAGGTTGTAGCGAATCAGACTGAAATAGACGGTCGCGATCAGGGGAATAATCGAAAACGCCAGCAGTAAAGTCACCGACGGCGCAACCATGGGCAGCGTGTTGACCTTGCCGCCACCCTTGCGGCGGCGTGGTGCGGCGGCTGCGGCTGTGGCGGACATGGCGGCCCCCTCGGTCTGTCGTTCAGCGCCGGCCCGGCGCATCAAGCTCCGGGCCTTTGCCGTGCGGTCGTCTTACTTGTAGCCAGCCTGCTCGATGGTCGCGCTCACGCTGGCCTGGGCCTTGGTGAGAGCGGCGTCCACGGTGATCTGGCCCGCCAGAGCGGCGGAGACCAACTGGCCGACTTCGGTGCCCATCGCCTGGAACTCAGGAATGGCCACATACTGGATGCCGACATACGGCACCGGGTTCATGGTCGGCTTGGTGATGTCGGCGGTCAGCACCGAGGCCTTCACGGTCTCGGCGAACGGCGCCGCCTTGATGTAGTTCGGGTTCGAGTAGGTCGAAATGCGCGTGCCGGGCGGCAGCACGGTGTAGCCGAAGGTCTGGCCAACCAGTTCGATGTATTCCTTCGAGGTGGACCAGGCGAGGAAGCTCTTGGCCGCATCCTGGTTCTTCGAGGTCGTCGGCACGGCCATCGCCCAGGCCCAGAACCAGCCGGTGCCGTTCGAGGTCACGCCATGCGGGGCGGCGGTGAAGCCGGTCTTGTCCCACACCTGGCTGGACGACTTGTCATACACGAGGCCGGCGGCGCTGGTGGCGTCAACCCACATGGCGCAATGGCCGGTGGTGAACAGCGCGAGGTTCTCGTTGAAGCCGTTGCCGGTCACGCCCGGCGGGCCATCGCGGTGCAGCAGGTCCACATAGTAGTTCAGCGCGTCATGCCACGGCTTGGTGTCGATGGTGGCATTCCACTTCATGTCGAACCACTGGCCGCCGAAGCCGTTCACCAGCGTATCGACGAACGCCATGTTCTCGCCCCAGCCAGCCTTGCCGCGCAGGCAGATGCCGTACTGTTCTTTCGACTTGTCGGTCAGCTTGTCGGCAAAACCGGCCAGTTCCTGATAGGTCGGCGTCGCGGGCATCTTCAGGCCAGCCGCGTCGAACAGGTCCTTGCGGTACAGCGTGAACGAGCTTTCGGCGTAGAACGGCGCGGCATACAGCTTGCCACCAGCCGACAGCGCATCGCGCACGCCGGGGAACACGTCGTTCACGTCGTAGGAGGCCGGGAATTCCAGCGGCACCAGCCAGCCGAGCTTGCCCCAGATCGGGGTCTCATACGAGCCGATGGTCAGAATGTCGAACTGACCGCCCTTGGTGGAGATGTCGGTGGTGACGCGCTGACGCAGCACGTTCTCTTCCAGCACGACCCAATTGATCTTGTTGCCGGTGGCGGCTTCCCACTTCGGCGACAGTTTCTGCATTTTGATCATGTCGCCGTTGTTGACGGTGGCGATGGTGATCGTCGCCGCCGATGCGGCAGTGGCGGACACGGCAAGCATCGCCGCTCCGGCCAGGAGGTGGCTGAGACGCATGGTTGGTTTCCTCTCCATAGTCATCGGATGCGGGCTTGTGCCCATCCGCCGGGCAGATGATCAGAATTACATTATTTCGTCAAGGTGGTTTAGTTGTCGCCGAGCACGGCGGCGGCGGTCTGTTCGTCGGTGATGATCGCGTTGAGCAACCCCCCGGCAAGAGCCCCGCGGAACGCCGCGACCTTGCCGGCACCGGCGCCCACCCCAAGCGCCACCCGTGCCGGATCGGGCAGCACGGCAAGCCCGGTCACCCGGTCATTGACCGATCCGCAGATATAGTCGCCATAGGCATCAAATGCCCGCCCGGCGATTTCACCCACCGCCCCCGCCTCGATCAGTTCGGTCAATTCAGCGTCCGAGATGCACCCCGAGGCATGCAGCGGGGCCTGCCACGCAATGCCGCCAAGGCCCACCATGATGCAGCGCGCCTCGGCCATCAGGTCGCGCAGACTTAGGAACGCGCGCTGTGCCTGCAACATCTCCCGCTCCGATACCGTGGGGGCTACCACCGGCAGCGGCATCGGGTAGCACTGCGCGCCGGTGCGCTCGGCCATGCTCATCACGGGTTCCGAGGCGATGGCGCGGCCATTGGCGGCAATAATACCGCACAAACTGAACAGTTTGTGCTGCGGCGCAGCCATCGGCGGTAGTTCGGCGGCAATCGCCCGCAGCGTCTGGCCGGTGGACACCGCGAGCACCTGCGGGGCTTTCTGGGCGAACCAGCGCTCCAGATACCGCGCCCCTGCCACCGCCACGCTGGCCAGTCCGCCGCCCGCGCCGGCACTGGGCACCACTTCGCAATAGCGCAGGCCGTAACGCGCGGTGAGCGCCTGGCTGAGCGCCATACAGGCGGCGATGGGATGGTCCACGCGGAACTTGATCAGCTTTTCAGCCAGCGCCAAAGACACCAGCCGCTGCGCCGCCTGCCGCGAAATCGTCAACTCGGCTGCAATCTCGTCCTGCGTGCGGCCGCCGATATAGTACAGCCACGCGGCCCGCGCCGCCTGCTCCAGCCGGTCCGCCTGCTGGGCGCGGCGCGAGGGGTCGGCATCCTCCGTCATCCGTGCGGTTCCGCTTCTGGCATTTTGGGACGTTCTGGTTTATTTGCTCAACCTACGGGCTTTTGCCACAAAAACACAACACCCTGCCAAAGGCCGCGAGGAAACCCGGACATGGCGCAGATTGTCGTCGTCGGCGAAATTCTGGTGGAGATGATGGCCACCGCCACCGGGCAGGGGTTTCGCGCACCCGGACTGTTCGCAGGCCCCTACCCCAGCGGCGCCCCGGCCATCTTCGCCGATCAGGCGGCGCGGATGGGTGTGCCCACCGCGCTGATTGCCTGCGCGGGTGACGATGATTTCGGCCGATGCGTGATCGGCCGCCTGCAGGAAAACGGGGCCGAGACCGGCCATATCAGGCTGGTGCCGGATGTCGCCACGGGTGTGGCCTTCGTGTGCTACCGCAACGATGGCGGGCGGGACTTCATTTTCCACATGGGCAATTCCGCCGCCGGACGGCTGACACCGGAGGATATTGCCCCCGCCGCGTTCGCGGGCTGCCGGGTGCTGCACATCATGGGCTCGTCACTGTTCGCGCCGGAAATGGCGGACGTGATGCGCCGCGCCGTGGCGCTGGCCGATGCGGCTGGCGCGCTGGTGTCGTTCGATCCGAATGTGCGCCCGGAACTGCTGCGCCGCCCGGGCAATGCGGGCCTGATCGCCGATCTGATGGCACGTGCTGACATTCTGCTGCCCAGCGAAGCCGATCTGGCGTTCCTGTATCCGGGCCTGACACCCGAGGACGCCACCACGCTGCTGCTGCAAGGCCGCGCCGGGTGTGTGTTCCTCAAGCGGGGGGCGGCGGGCAGCCGTTACGCCGGCCGCAGCGGCGCGTTCGATATTCCCCCCTTTGCCGTCGATGAAGTCGACCCCACCGGAGCGGGTGACTGCGCCGGGGCCACCTTTGTCGCCGGGCTTCTGCACGGCCTGCCGCCGCGTGAGGCAGCGCTGCGCGCCAATGCGGCGGGCGCGCTGGCGGTGACAAAGCGCGGCCCGATGGAGGGCAACAGCACGCCCGCCGAACTCGAGGCGATGCTGGTACGGGGCCACTAAGATGGACTCGGCACAGCAATTACAGCAGCTTATGCGCCGCAACCGGGCGGGAGAGGCGGTGGGCATCGCCTCGCTCTGTACCGCGCACCCGATGGTGCTGCGCGCGGCCATGGCCCGCGCAGCGGCGTGCGGCGAACTGGTGCTGATCGAGGCGACCTGCAATCAGGTCAATCAGGACGGTGGCTATACCGGCATGACCCCGGTGGACTTCCGCGACCGCCAGCATGCGCTGGCGGCTGAAGTTGGGTTGTCAACCGATCTGCTGCTGCTGGGCGGCGACCATCTCGGGCCGAATCCGTGGCGGCATCACCCGGCAGCCGAGGCGATGGCCAAGGCGCAGGTGCTGGTGGCCGCATTCGCGGCGGCGGGATACCGGAAGCTGCATCTGGACGCCAGCATGGCCTGCGCCGATGACCCGGTGGCCCTGCCGCCGGAAACCATCGCCGCCCGCGCCGCCATTTTGTGCGCCGCAGCAGAATCCGCCGCGCACATGGCCGGGCTGCCGCCGCCGCTGTATGTGATCGGCACCGAAGTACCCACGCCGGGCGGCGCGCAAGGCGGGATGCATGAACTGGCGATCACGCCGCCCGCCGAGGTGGAAGCCACGCTGGCGCTGCACCGCCGCGCCTTTGCCGAAGCCGGGCACGAAGCCGCACTGGAACGCACGCTGGCCGTGGTGGTGCAGCCCGGCGTCGAATTCGGCAGCGATTCGGTGCATGATTTCCAGCCTGAGGCTGCCAGACCGCTGCAAGCCGCCCTTACCGCCGTGGATGGCGTGGTGTTTGAGGCGCATTCCACCGATTACCAGTCCGGGCCGGCGCTGCGCGCGCTGGTGGCGGGCCACTTCGCCATTCTGAAAGTCGGGCCGGAACTGACCTTTGCACTACGGGAGGCGCTGTTCGCGCTGGACGCCATCGCTGCCGAACGCACACCTTGGCACCAGGGGGTACGGGCGGCGCTGGAGGCAGCGATGCTGGTGCGCCCGTTATGGTGGAAGGACTACCACGCGCCCACGGATCGAATCGGGCGGCTTTTCAGTCTCAGCGACCGGGTACGCTACTACTGGCCGGAACCGGAGGTGGATGCTGCGGTGCAGCATTTGCTGGCGCAGTCGCAGGATCTGCCGCCGACTCTGGTCAGCCAGTATCTGCCCCGGCAATACGATGCCTATCGCGCAGGCGAACTGGCACTGACCGCCGAAGCGCTGGTCGCGCACCGGGTGGGTGAGGTGCTGGCGCGCTACGCCGCCGCGTGCGGTTCACCCGCCATCAGACGGCGATAGCTCATCTGGTCCTCGTACATCCGCAGGAATACCGCGTATTTGGCATCGTGATACGCCGCCACCGCGCCTCCGCCGGGGGTGACGGCCACATGCGCGCGCGTCATCGCCGTCATCGCTGCCGGAATGGTGCCATAGGCCCCGCCCGCCACCGCGCCCAGAATGGCCGAACCCAGCAAAACCGCATCCGGCTCCTCCGGCAGTGCCACCGCACACCCGGTGGCGTCCGCATGTTCGCGCAGGAACACCGGGTTTTTGCTGAGGCCGCCGCAGGCCAAAATCGTGTCGATGCCGTAGCCCTGCGCGTTGAACGCGGCGATGATGTGCCGGGTGCCGTAGGCAATGGCCTGCGTGGTGGCCAGATACTGCACGGCCAGATCATCCGTCGAATCCGACAGCGTAAGGCCGGAGACCATGCCGCGCAGCGAGGCATCGGCGCGGGGAGAGCGGTTGCCGTGGAAATATGGCAGCACATGCAAATCCCGCGTCAGCGACGCCGGAACCGCCTGCCCCATTGCCAGCGCGGCCAGCCTGTCGTTGAGCCGTTCCGTCACCGGCCGCCCGGCCGCCTCGCGCGCCAGATCCGCCCCACGCGCGTGCGTGTTCACCACATGATCCAGCAGACTGCCGGTGGCGGATTGCCCGCCCTCGTTCAGCCACAGGCCCGGCAGCATCGCCGAGAAATACGGACCCCACACGCCCGGCACGAAGCGCGGCTCCGGCGAAACGGCCATGTGGCAGCTTGAGGTGCCGCAGATCAGGGCCAGGCGCTGATTGAGTGATGGTGCCGCCGCCCCAGACAAGGCTGCGCCGATAGTGCCGATGCCGCCGGCATGGGCGTCGATGGCCGACGTGCCAACCGGCGTGCCGGCCGGAACCCCCAGTTCCGCCGCCGCCTGCGCGCTGACACCGCCGCCCACCGGGGCGGCCATCGGCAGAATCTCGGTGCCTAGCCGGGCAAAGCCGTCGCGGGCCAGATCGTCCAGCCCGATGGCGCTGAAATACCCCGAGTCCCACCGGCCCTCATGGCCCAGATAGGTCCATTTGCACACCGTCGAGCATAGCGACCGCGACTCGGACCCGGTGGCGCGCCACGTCAGAAAATCCGGCAGGTCGAAGAACGCCGCCGTGCGCTGCCAGCTTTGCGGCAGGTTTTCCTTCAGCCACAGCAGCTTGGGCGTCTGCATCTCCAGCGAGATGCGCCCGCCGGTATAGCGCAGCACATCGTGCCCGCCCGCATTGATCCGCTCGGCCTGATCGAAGGCGCGGTGGTCCATCCAGACAATCACGTTCTGCGCATCGTCACCGCTGCTGCTGGCAGTCACCGGTGCGCCCTGCGCGTCGAGCAGCACCAAAGAGCAGGTGGCATCAAAGCCGATGCCGCGCACATCGACCGGGCCGGCTTCGGCCAAAGCGGCCCGCACCGACTTGCACACCGCGCGCCAGATGTCTGCGGATGACTGTTCGGCGTGGTCCGGCAAGGGACGCCACATGCGGATGTCGCGGGAGGCCGCGCCAAGCCGTTGGCCGGTCAGGCTGAACACCCCGGCACGCGCGCTGCCGGTGCCCACATCCACGCCGATCACTGCTGCCCGCATTGCCGCCTCCCTGCCCGCCGCACGGCATAATCACCGGAGGCAGCGCTGGCAACAAACGCCAACGGCCCGCCGGAGACCGGCGGGCCGTGACAACGCGCGTTGCGCAGACGCCAGATCAGAACAGGGTGATATGGGTGGGCTGCCCGCCCTGGAACGTGACCGTGGTGCCGTCGGACAGCGTGAAGCTGTTGCCCGAGGCGCCCGCATTGAAGGCGCTGATCGCGGCAACGTCGGCCTGCAGATAGTTGTCGCTGCCGGTGCCGACCGCATGCAGCAGGTCGAAATTGTCGCTGCCCTGCCAGTTGTTGACCGTGATGGTGTGCGCGGCCTCGACCGTGTTGTCCATGTAGAGCACGAAATGCTCGCCGCCGGCCGTGGCACCGTTGATGGTCGCGGCACCTGTCAGGGCATTGGCACCCGCTACCGTGCTGGCGGAGATGCCCAGCAGCCAGATATTGTCGCCGCCCGCGCCGTTGGTCGCATCCACCGTGGTCTGGTCACCGGCCACCACGAGGTTCACACCATTGCCCGAGGCGCCGGTCACGCTGGTCAGCGTGAGTTGCTCGTTGCTGTTGCTATACGCGAAGAAGCTGCTGCCACTGCCGCTCAGGCTGGACTCGACCAAGGTATCCGAAGCCCCGGCAGCGCCGCCGAAGAAGAAGCTGCCGCCGCCAATCGAATAAGTGCCGCCTGCGGCTCCGCCCCAGATGGTGGTGTTGGCCGCAGCCGCGACGGTATTGGCGCCCGTGGACGCGTCGGTGCCGCCCACCAGCAACAGGCTTGTGGCCTGCGTGCCGTCGTAATTGACGCCATGGAAAGCGTAGACCGTGTCGTTGCTGCCAGAGTGGCCGGTAATGCTGGCGGCCGCCGCCGCAGAGTCGTTCACGTACAGCGTGGTATCGCCGGTGGTGATATGCCCGCCGCCCACACTGTCGAAAATGTAGGTCAGCGCCGAATTGCCAGATCCGTCGAAGGTCATCGCAGTGCCGACCGAGTCATAGACGATCAGGTTGCCCTGCCCGGCCGTCACGCTCGCGCCATTGTCCAGCAGCAGAGTGACAATTGTGCCGGGGTTGTAGGAATTGCCGATGCTGTTGAACACCGTGCCGGTGGCACCCGGCTGCACAATGAAGGTCGCGTTTTCTTGCGCCCACATGTTGATGGTGTCGTTGTTGCCCGACACAGTGGCGAAATCGGAGCCGCGCAATTGTGACGCAACGGTGGAATTGGGCAGCCCGATATTCACTGTGCTGCCCGACCCGGTCAGGTTCAGGTTGAACTTGACCTTGTTCTGAATCTCGACCGTCTGCGCGTCGCCCTGGCTGTTGATGGTGTAATTGCCGGACAGCAGACCCAGGAAAGCGCCGCTGGTGGTGTCGGAAATCCGCCCGCCGATGCCGCCGCCGATGACGGTGCTGGCGCCACCTGTGGCGAACAGATCACCGATAACCTGCTGGCCGGGGCCTGCAATGATGGTGCCGGGGCCGTTATACAGAATGGTCGTGTAGCCGGCCGGCACACTGATGTAGCCGGTATCAGCATCAGGAATGGTGATCACCTGAACCGTGCCGCTGCCGGGAGCGCTGGGCTGCGGAATCAGGATCGGGCTCGCCTTGGTGCCAACCACCGTTGTGGCGGGTGGCGTGTTGACGACCAATGTTCCGGCCGCCGATGCCGCTGACAGCTGCTGCTGAATCCTGAAGAGCGCGTCGCCGGACTGGCCACCGCTCGCCGACACAGTTACCCCGCCATACGCCAGAACGGTTGCTTGACCCATAACCAGTCCTATCAGCAAAAAGGAATCATCAACAAAATCGAGGATGATAAATCGCGGCCAAGCTCTACAATTTTCAGCAATGCCCGAGTACTATATTCCCTTCTCAAGGAATACATGAACTAGATCAGGCAGATCATTTTGACCAAATTGCTGATTTTTGCGCGCTCTGGGCTCTCGACCATCCGTGTTACCGAATGTCGATTAGCTTGAGACGGGGCTAGTTTGCAAGCGCGAGCGCCTTGTCTGGCAGCAAGGTGACAAAATAAGACGGCCCGCCAGAGACTGACGGGCCGCAAGAAGACAGTTCACTGGTAAAACACGACATATAACGGGCCTGGCGGCCCGGGCCCCTCGCAAGCCCTGAAAAGGGCCTGCGAGGAATAGGCTAGCGTTAGACCAGCGTGATGTGCGTCGGGGCAGCGCCCGAGAAGCTGACCGTGGTGCCGTCAGACAGCGTGAAGCTGCTGTGGCCGCCAGCGTTGAACGCGTTGATGGTTGCAACGTCGGCCGGGGTATACACGCCCGTGCCAGTGCCGGCCGCGTTCTGCAGCACAAACGTGTTGCTCGCCTGCCAGTTCTGGATGTCGATCGTGTGTGCGGTCTCGGCAGCGTTGTCCATATACAGGGTGAACGTCTCGTTGCCCGCAGTGGCACCCATGATGGTGGACGCCCCG
>CAIPHQ010000564.1 GCA_903864895.1 uncultured Rhodospirillales bacterium | reverse complement strand
GGGCATCGTGTCCCTGGGCAAGCCGGTAACCTTCCGGCGCGCGGCAGCGAACCATGCGGCAAGGGTCATCACAAGGGAGCCACCAATGCGCCGCCAGTTCCTGTTGCTCGCCGCCGCCGCGCTGCTGTCCGCAAGCGCGCCCGCGTTCGCCGCCACCGAATTGCCGTTCACCACCGCCAACTTCGTGGCTGCGCGGGATGCGGGAAAGCCAATTCTGGTGGATATCTGGGCCAGTTGGTGCCCCACCTGCGCGAAGCAGGCGCCCATTCTGAAATCGGTCGCTGCCGATCCGGCCAATGCCGATCTGGTAATTTTGAAAGTGGATTTCGATGCGCAGCGCGACCTTGTTTATGTGCTGGGTGCGCGGTCGCAAAGCACGCTGATCGGCTTCCACGGCAAGACCGAGGTCGGGCGTAGCGTGGGCGACACGCGGCCCGAGTCCATCGCGGCGCTGGCGGCTGCCTGCCGGAACTGAGCCATGGCGTTCAGCGCCGCCACTGCCGGGTTCGGGCTGCTGGCCGGTGTGGTCTCCACGCTGTCGCCCTGCGTGCTGCCATTGCTGCCGCTGGTGCTGGGCGGCGCGGTGGCGGCGCACCGGTTCGGCATGGTGGCTTTGGCGGCAGGGCTGGTGCTGTCGTTTACCGGTGTGGGAATATTCATCGCCACCGCAGGCTTTGCGATGGGGCTGGATGCGGACGTGTTCCGCAACGTCTCCGCCGTCCTGCTTGGCCTGATGGGTGTCGCGATCCTGAGTGGCGCGTTGCAAACCCGCATCGCCATCGCCGCCTCGGGGGCCAGTGATGCGGGCCATCGCCTGATGCAGCGCGTGGCCCCGTCCGGGCTGGGCGGGCAGTTCCTGATCGGGGTGATTCTGGGCGCGGTCTGGAGCCCATGCGCCGGCCCGACGCTGGGGGCAGCCTCGGTGCTGGCGGCGCGCGGCGAATCGCTCGGCGCGGTGGCAGCGACCATGGCGGCCTTCGGGCTGGGCGCGGCACTGCCGCTGCTGGCAGTGGGCAGCCTGTCGCGGGAGGCGCTGCGGCGCTGGCGCGGCAGGATGGCCAGCGCCGGGCAGCGCGGCAAATACGTACTGGGGGCCGGGGCGGTGGCGGTGGCGGCGCTGATCCTGACCGGGGCGGACCGCGCGCTGGAAAGCTGGGCGGTGGCGGCCTCCCCCGAATGGCTGACCGATCTGACCACGCGATTCTAGGGCTGATTTATCTGGCACGAAATCTGCTTGCCTGTCAGGCTGGCGCAGTGATTGCGAGGGCCTTTCCGTGGACGTCGGCGTGTTTCTGCCTATCGGCAACAATGGCTGGCTGATCTCCAGCACCTCGCCGCAATACCGGCCGAGTTTCGCGCTCAACCGCACCGTGACGGAACGGGCCGAGCAGTTCGGGCTGGAATTCGTGCTGTCGATGATCAAGCTGCGCGGTTTCGGCGGGGCCACCGGGCACTGGGACCATAATCTTGAGTCGTTCACGCTGATGGCCGCCCTGGCTGCCGTGACCACGCGCATCAAGGTGTACGCCACCGTGCCGACACTGGCGATTCCCCCGGCAATTGCCGCCAGAATGGCCAGCACCATCGATGATATTTCCGGCGGGCGGTTTGGGCTGAACCTGATCACCGGCTGGCAGAAGGCCGAATACGACCAGATGGGCATCTGGCCCGGGGCGGCACACTATGCGCGGCGCTACCAGTTTCTGGCCGAATACGTGCAGGTGCTGCACGATCTGTGGAACACCGGGCGCTGCACGCTGCAGGGTGATTACTTCACCATGAACGACTGCGTGCTCAGCCCCCGCCCGCAGGCGAAGGTGCCGATCATCTGCGCCGGGCAGAGCGATGAGGGCATGGCGTTCACGGCGCAGCACGCCGACATGAATTTCTGTCTCGGGCGGGGCGTGAACACCCCCACCGCCTTCGCCCCCGCCGTAGACCGCCTGCGCGTGGCCGCCGCCAAAACGGGGCGCACCGTCGGCACCTATGTGCTGATCATGGTCATCGCCGATGAAACCGACGCAGCGGCAATGGCCAAATGGCAGTTGTACCGCAAGGGCGCGGACGTGGCCGCACTCGATTGGGTGGCGCGGCAGGCGGGCATGGACGCCACCTCCTCGCCGCACGCGCACACCGCGCAACTGACGGTGCCGGAAGGCGCGGTGAACTTCAACATGGGCACGCTGGTTGGTTCCTACGCGTCCGTGGCGCGGATGCTGGACGAGATGGCGGCCGTGGAGGGCACCTCGGGCGTGCTGTTGACGTTTGATGATTTCGTGCTCGGGATCGAGAATTTCGGCACCCGCATCCAGCCCTTGATGCAATCCCGCAAGGGGCGTGCGCCATGACCGTATCCGTCTCCCGCTCCGCAGACAGCATCACCATTCCGGCCACGCCGGAGGCGCTGCGCATCGTGCCGTCCGAAACCGCGCTGGTGGTGGTGGACATGCAGAACGCCTACGCCTCGCCGGGCGGCTATATCGATCTGGCGGGCTTCGATGTCTCCGCCGCCCCCGGCGTGATCGCGCGTATTCAGGGGCTGCTGGAGGCCGCGCGCGGGGCCGGCATGACGGTGGTGTTTTTCCAGAACGGCTGGGACAAGGATTATGTGGAGGCAGGCGGTCCAGGGTCGCCGAACTACCACAAGTCAAATGCCATGAAGACCATGCGGGCGCGGCCGGAACTGGCCGGGCAGTTGCTGGCCAAGGGCGGCTGGGATTACGCGCTGGTGGACGGGTTGCAGCCTGCGGCGGGCGACATCGTGGTGGCAAAAACCCGCTACAGCGCGTTCTTCAACACCGGGTTCGACACCACGCTGCGGTCGCGGGGCGTCAAGACGCTGGTGTTCTGCGGCATTGCCACCAATGTGTGCGTGGAAAGCACGCTGCGCGATGCGTTCCATCTGGAATATTTCTGCCTGCTGCTGGACGACGCCACACACCATGCGGGGCCGGATTTCGTGCGGCAGGCGGCCGTGTTCAACGTGGAAAAATTCTTCGGCTGGGTGAGTTCCAGCGCCGAGTTCACCCGCGCTGTCAGCCAGTCGCCGCCGGGGTAAGCGCCCAGTCCACCGCCGCCGTCGCGTGCAAAGTGGTGGTGTCGAACAGCGGCACGGCGCTGTCCTCGGGTTGCACCAGCAGCATGATCTCGGTGCAACCCAGAATCACCGCCTGCGCCCCGCGCGCCACCAGCGCGGCGATCACCGCGCGATAGGCGGCGCGGGAAGATTCGAGCACGCGGCCCTGCACCAGTTCCTCATAGATCACCCGGTGCACCTCGGCCCGCCCGGCGTCATCCGGCGTCAGCACCTCCAGCCCGAAGCGGTCGTGCAGGCGGCCCCGGTAGAACTCGTGCTCCATGGTGAATGCTGTGCCCAGCAGACCCACGCGGGTCAGGCCCGCCGCCCGGATGGCCTGCCCGGTGGGGTCGGCGATGTGCAGCAACCTCAGCCCGGCGGCTTCCTCCACCGCGCCCGCCATGCGGTGCTTGGTGTTGGAGCAGATCACCAGCGCCTCCGCCCCGCCCGCCGCCAGCCTGCGCGCGGCATCGGTCATGGCGGCTTCGGCCAGATCCCAGCGCCCGGCGTGCTGCATTGCCTCGATCTCACCGAAGTCGAACGACCACATCAGGCAGCGCGCCGAATGCCCGCCGCCGAGGCGGGCACGGGTGGTCTGGTTGATGATGCGGTAATACTCGGCGGAGCTTTCCCAGCTGAGTCCGCCGATCAGGCCGATCACGCGCTGCATCGCGGTCAGGCCGGGCTGAGCGTGCGCAGATAGTCCACCGGGTCGGTGATATCCAGAATGTTGATCTCCGCCAGATCAGGCACGATATCGGGCCGGTTGGCGAGGTAGATCGGCGCGACGAAGGCGCGGCCGTTGTAGGACACGCGGAACTCGAACTCGCCCGGCGAGATCACTGGTTGCAGTGGGGCGGGGGCCGGTGCTGGTGCGGCCGCCTGGACCGGTTCGGCGGCTTCGGTGGGGCGCGGCGCGGGTTCTGATCCGGTTTCGGCCCGTGGCGGCGGGGGCAAGTCCGGTGGCAGCGACAGGCAGACTTCGTGCGGCGAATACTGTGCCAGTTCGCGCATCAACCAGTGCCAGTCCGGCGGGTCCAGATATTCAGCCTGCTTGAACGCCGGGTCGATATGCGACATGTCGTAGGTGTACCGCACGTCGATGAACGAGGCCATGCGCTCCTCGCGCAGCCATGCCACAAGCTCGGGAATCTCCCGGAAATTCGACTTGTACGCCATCATGATGTAGCGCAGCTTCGGTGGTGCCGTGCCCGCCTTGCAGGCGGCCAGCAATTGCTCCCAGCATTCCATGAAGATGCGGTGCTTGGCCCCCTTGCGCATCTTCTCGTAGATGTCCGGGGTGCGGGATTCAATGGAGATATTCATGAAGTTCAGGCCGCTACGGCCCAGAACGTCATAATATTCCTGCGGCATCCGGCGGCTGAGATTGCTGGTGTAGAAGATGTTGGAGCGGAATTCGTGCGGAATCCGCTCGATGAGGCTGGTGAATTTCGGGTGCATGGTCGGCTCGTGCAGGCACGAAAGCCAGAAGAACTCATCCCCGACATAGGGCATCAGCCGGATGGCGGCGTCGAACACCTCATCGGACATCACGTTGGTGCGGTGCGTATTTGTGTAGTCGTACAGGCAGAACGGGCAGCGCAGATTGCAGTTGTCCACGATGTCGAGTGCGACATGCTTGATGGGCCGGTAGCGGGCCTGCGGCTGTTCGGCCAGCGGGAGCGCCGCGCCGCCCCCCACAGGGCGCACGATCAGCCGGTCACGCTCGTCGTCCGTCAGGGCTGCTGGCAGGATCAGATGATAGCCGTGCCCGCGCCCGTCCGGCGGGGGGTGGCGCAGCCATGCGGTGCCCAGTGCGGCGTGGCTTGTGGCGACCACGGTCTCCTGCGGACCGGCCGTCAGCACCGCCTCGAACGTGGGGGGCGCATCGGGGGCGGCGGGGTCCAGCATCCAGCCTGCCACGTGGCGTGTGCTGCGCTGTTCGATCAGGCCGGTTACGGCGGGGCGGGCGGGTTGTACCACGGCGGGCGCAAGCTGGGCTGGCGGAACCGGCGCCGGGCGCTGGGAATAGCCGGAGAACAGCCGCTTCAACCCGAACATGGAACCGCCCACTGCAAAGCACCTCATGTCGATACCACGCGCAGCGCACCGAACCAATCGGCGCGTGCGGCCCCCCTTCCGCACGATGTCCGAACCCTGTAGCTCCCACCCATGTCCGATGCGACCGATTGGCCGTTTGCCGCCGAGCAGATCACGCGCGCTTTTGCGCCTGCGCGGGTGTTTGATGCGGCATGCGGCAGCGGTGGATTGGTGGCGGCACTGCGCGCCTGCGGGGTGGACGCCATCGGGCGTGACAGGTCGCTGGCGGCACTCGCCGCCCTGCCAACCGGCGCGCGGGCGTGGTGCGCGCTGGGCACGGCGGGTGAGGTGCCGCCGGGGCCGTTTGATCTGATCGTCTGCCTCGGCGGGCTGGACGGTCTGGCCGAGGCCACGGCGCAGACCGCGCTGCGCCGCTTCGCCGCCGCCGCGCCGCGCGTGCTGTTCGCGGCCGGGGCTGACGCCCGGCTGTGGCTGGGCCGCTGGGCGGCAGCGGGCATGGCGCCGCGGCTGGGGCATGACGCCAGTTATCTCTCGCCGGGCGCGTATCTGCTGGAACCGGGTGCAGCAGCCGATCTGGACGGGTTCGCCGCCCTGCTGACCCATCGCGCCGCTTTGGCGCAATCGGCCCGGCGCACGCATGCCGAGGCGCAGCGCCGCACGCTCGCCGGGCAGGCGGCACAGGCTGCCGCCGAGGCGGCGCTGGCCCGCTCGCAGGCGCAGAGCGCCGAAGCGGCGGCGGCGGACGCCTTTGCCGAAGCGGTGGAATTGCGTGCCGCGCGCGACGCGGCGCAGGCGGCGCTGGCCGCCGCCGTGCAACGTGCGGAGGCGGCCGAGCAGGCGCGCGCCCAATCCGGCCACACCGAAGCCGCCGCGCGGGCGGAAACCGCGCAGACACAGGCGGCGCTGGCGGCGCTGAAAGCCTCATTGGTGGTGCAGACCGCCGAGCGGGTGCGCCGCGCGGCAGGCCGCCTGCCGGCACCGCTGCGCAAGCCGGGCGACGTGGCGGTGCGGGTGGCCTCCGTGGCCGTGGGCGGCAAGCTCGGCGCACGGCTGCGGGAGCGGCAGGCGGCACAGGCGCGGGCGCGTCTGGTGGCGGCGTGCCCGCTGTTCGATGCGGCGTGGTATCTGGCGCGCAACCCGGATGTGGCGCTGAGCGGCATGGACCCGGCACTGCATTTCGCCACCAGCGGCAGTGCCGAGGGCCGCGATCCGGGGCCGAATTTCAGTACGCCCGCCTATCTGCTGCGCCACCCCGAAGCACGCGGCGTGCCCGGTGGCGCATTGCTGCACGCGCTGGCGCTGGGCGCTGCGGGCGATGGTGCCGCATCATCCCACTCAGCCGCAGCAGCGCCGGGCGCTGCGGAAGGTGCAGGCGGGCTGCTGCCAACGGCGGATGATCTGCTGCGCGCGCAGTTCCCGTATCTGAACCCGCTGCCGGTGTTCGCTGCCCCGGACCCGGGCGGGCGCAGGCTGACCGTGGTGCTGGACAGTCTGGGTGCCGACAGCCTGTATGGCGGAGTCGGCACCGCGCTGATCCTGTCGGCGCTGACCGCGCTGCGGCTGCGCGCCAGCCTGCGCGTGGTCACCCGCACCCAACCCGCCGAACCGCGCAATGTGGGCAACGTGTTGCGCCTGCACGGCATTGCGTGGGACGGCAATATCGACTTCGTGTTTGCCCCGAACGAGCCGAAGCCCGAGGGGCAGGAAGTACCGCTGTCGCCGCGCGACCTGTTCCTGACCACCTCGTGGTGGTCCACCGTCAGCACAAGGCAGTCCGTGCCGCGCGCGCGCATCGCCTATCTGCTGCAGGAGGACGAGCGGATGTTCTACCCGTTCGGCGACGACCATCTGCGCTGCAGTGAGACACTGGCCGACCCCG
>CAIPHQ010000563.1 GCA_903864895.1 uncultured Rhodospirillales bacterium | reverse complement strand
GGGTCCATCTCGATACCGAAGTGATAGGCCAGCGCCACCACCGCGCGAAATGTCAGGCTGTGCCTGCGGTGCGTCTGATGATTGGGGGAGGCGGAGACATGCGCGCCGAGAATTTCCGGCGGAAAGAACAGCCGTGCCCCGCGCTGGATTTCCAGCCGGTCAAGTGCATCGGTGCAGTCGGAGGTCCAGATGCGATGCGTGCGCGCCAGCACTCCGTAGTCGGCGCGTCCGCCGCCGGAGGCGCAAGATTCGATTTCCACCTGCGGATGCGCGGCCCGCACGCGGTCCATCAGCGCATACACCGCGCGAGTCTGCCGTGCGGTTGCCGCCTGTCCCGATGCGCCTGCCGCGTGGGTCAGGTCGCGGTTCATGTCCCATTTCACGTAGCTGATAGGAACATCGCGCAGCGTGCGGTCGATGCAGGCGAACAGGTAGTCACTCACCTCGGGGCGGGTCAGATCCAGCACCAATTGGTGGCGGGACAGCAGAAGCGGCAGGCCCTCGATCTGCAACGCCCAGCCGGGGTGGGCGCGATACAGGGCGCTGTCCGGATTGACCATTTCCGGCTCGAACCACAGCCCGAACTCCATGCCATGCTGGCGCACGTATTCGGCCAGCGGGCGCAGGCCATCGGGGTATTTGCGCGTGTCCACCTGCCAGTCGCCAAGGCTTGTGGTGTCATCGTCGCGCAGGCCGAACCAGCCATCGTCCACCACGAAACGCTCCACGCCGAGTTCGGCGGCGGCGCGCACCTGCGCCATCAGGTCTGGCAAATGATGGTTGAAATACACGCCCTCCCACGTGTTCAGCGTCACCGGGCGGGGGCGCATCGTACCACCCGGCCACACGACGGCGGCGCGAACAAATTGGCGCAACAGCGCGGGATCGGCGGCGAAACAGGCTGTTGGGCTGTCGTATGTTGCCGAAGGTGCGAGCCGCATCTCACCGGGTTCGAACAACTCGCCCGCATGCACAAGCCGCCGCCCGTCATCCAGCACGTCCACGGCCAGCACGGCATTGCCACTCCAGCCCAAATGCACCGCAAGATTGGCTGTGCCGGTTTCGATCACGAGGCTGGGCGGCCTGTCATGCGACGTGCGGCCCCGGCGGTTTTCCCGCAGCCAGATGCCCTGCCCGAGCGCCTCACGGCGGATCTGGAATTCCCGGCCCCACATGCCGGCGAAATACTGCACGTCCGCCGCACCGTCCGGCACCACCATGCTGCCTGCCATGCAGCGGTCGAGCGTGAAGGGAGTGTCGCCGGCATTGGTCAGTGCAACGCTGCTGGTCAGGACCCCGCCGCTGATCGCAAGCCGGATGGTGATGCCAAGCCGCGCCACCTCGTCTGCGGCGTGCAACGCGCATGTGCCAGCCTCACAAGTTGCCGACCATCCGGTAAACACGATGACGAAATTGCGCCCGTCACGATGTCCGGCAATGGCAGGCCAGCCGAAAAACCCCATCCCGCCGGTTGGCAGCAACACGGCGCTGGGGGCCGCGATATCCATGCCGTTGGTGCGCGAGGAACGCCGCGTCTCCTGCGCCGCCATGGCCGCCTCCGGACCGAAGGCGACAATCTCGGGCATACCCTGCACGGGCAGCGACAGCACGAGTGCCGTGGCACCATCGGTGATTGCGATGCGCTGCATCATCCCTTGGTTGCCCCGAGTGTCAGACCGGCGATGAAGTGCTTCTGCATCAGAAAGAACATCGCCACCGGTGGCAATGCGGCCACAATCGAGCCTGCGGACACCAGATGCCATGCGGCGATCCACTGCCCGTTCAGCGAGTAGAGCCCCGCCGTGACCGGCATGGCATGTTGGCCCTGCACCATCACCGTGGCCCAGAAATAGTCGTTCCAGACGAAGGTGAAAATCAGCACGGCCAGCGCCGCGATGGCCGGGCGCATCAGCGGCAGCACCACGTAGCGGAAGATGCGCCATTCCGAGACGCCTTCCACCCGGGCTGATTCAATCAGCGCGAACGGCAACGCCTTGATGAAGTTGCGCATGAACAGCGTGCAGAACCCGGCCTGAAACGCGGTGTGGAAAAAGATCAGCCCGTAGATCGAGTCATACAGGCCGGAGCGGACCATCAGGTCGCGCACCGGCACCATCAGAATTTGCGCGGGCACGAAGTTCCCCGCGACAAAAATGAAGAAGATCCACAAATTGCCCCGGAACTTGTAGTTGGCAAGCGCAAACCCGGTCAGGCAGGAAAGCCCCACCGCGCCGATCACGGCCGGGATGGTGATCTCGAACGAGTTCAGGATGAACTGGCCAATCGGGCTGTCGCGGAATACTGCGCCGTAGTTCTCGAAACCGGCGAAATACGACGGCACGCCAAAATAGTTGCCTGCCGCCAGATCACCCGCCGGGCGGATGGAGGTGACGGCCACGCCCAACAGCGGGAATAGCCAGATCACCAGCGTCACCGGCAACAGGATCTGGTAGCCCACGCGCACCAGCGGGCTGGCGTTTTGTACCGGGGCCGGGAACATCAGCTGTTCCTTTCCTGCTGGATCATGCGGGTAATGAAGTAGGTGATGAACACCATCATGATCAGGAACAGCACCACGGCAATCGCGGCGCCGTAGCCCATGCGGTAGCCGTATTCACTCAGCGCCTGCTCATACATGAAATACGACAGCACCCGCGTGGACCCGTACGGCCCGCCCTTGGTCATGATCGACACGAGGTCGAACGAGCGCAGCGCGCCGATTACCGTGACCACAATGGCAATGAACGTGGCCGGGCGCAGTTGCGGAATGATGATGTGCCACAGCAGCCGCCAGCCGCGCGCATTGTCCATCCTCGCCGCCTCGACCTGCTCGGAATTGATGTTGTTCAGGCCTGTCAGATACAGGATCATCACATAGGCAATCTGCGGCCACAGCCCGGCGGCGATGATGCCGTAGGTGGCAAACCGCTCATCGGCCAGAATGGCGACATCAGACCCGGTGATGGCGCGAATCAGGCCGGCCAGCAGTCCGAAACTCGGCGCGTAGAACCAGGTGAACATCAGCCCCACCACAACCTGGCTGATGACGAATGGAAAGAAGAACAGCGACTTGTACAGCCGGATGCCGGTGACCGTCTGGTTCAGGAACAGCGCGATGGCAAGCCCTGCCGGAATCGACAGCAAGTACATTACCAGCCAGATCAGGTTATTTTTCAACGACGTGTAAAAACTCTCGTCGTCCAGCAGTTCCACGTAGTTCTGCAGCCCGATCCACTTCCTCGGGCCAAGCCCATCCCAGTCGAACAGGCTGACCCACATCGACTGGAAGATCGGCGCGATCACGAAGATTACGAACAGCACCATGCCCGGCGCCAGAAACAGCCAGGGCGCCAGCGCCATCTGGTTGCGCCGCCACCAGCTTCGGCGCGGCAGGGCGGCGAATGCGGTCGCGCTCATGGTGTGTCCTGTGTGTTGCCGTAGCGGCAGGCGGCGGGGTGAAGCACCCGCCGCCCGTGAACATCCGTGAGCGATTACTTGTAGATTTTCTGGCGGTCCTTCTCCAGCCGCTCCAGAATCGCCGCTTCCTGCTCCGGATGGACCATGAAGCGCTGGAAGCCTTCCATGCCCGCCTTGGCCATGTCCGCCGGGGCGTCACGGTCGAAGAACTGCGCCAGACCGGCAGCCCCTGACAGCAACTCAAAGCCCTGCTTCAGAATGCGGTCATCCGGCTTGGCCGACCCGCTGTTCACCGGCAACTGGCCCAGCACCACGTTCAGCTTGGTCTGCGTGTCGGGTTGCGCCAGGAAGGCCAGGAACTTCTTGGCGTCTT
>CAIPHQ010000562.1 GCA_903864895.1 uncultured Rhodospirillales bacterium | reverse complement strand
CGTTCGGCAGCGCTGCCATCGGGCACCAGGGCCAGAAACCGCTCGTAGCTGCGCAACGCGGCGGAGACTTCGTCGAGTTGCTGGTGCAGCAGCGCCGCCTCGCGCCACAGCGGCGCTTCCTCGGGGGCGAAGCGCAGCATGCCGGTGATGCAATCAAGCCCGCCGCGCACATCGCCTGCACGCAGGCGGCGGGACATGATGTTGTTTTGCAGGCGCAGCAGCACCGCCCGCGTGGGCATCGGCGTCAGCAGACCCGGGCGCAACTCGGCCTGCGGGCCTTCGACGCGCTTGAGCAGCGCGCGCAAATCCTTCGCGTCCATCGCCTCACCGCCCGCGAACACGTCCAGCACCGCCTGTGTGCGCGCACCTTCGAGCGCGATCAGGAAATGGCCCGGAAAATCCAGCCCGTGCCCGGCCCACCCGGCCGCGCGCGCGGTGTGCAGCCACAAGATGCCCAGCGCCACCGGCAGGCCGCGCTTGCGTTCGGTCACACGGATCAGGTTGGCGTTGGCCAGATCGTCATAGGTCTCACGGTCGCCCGCATAGCCGAAGCGCACCGTCAGCACGTCGATCAGCACCGAAGCCTGCGCCGCCAGATCATCCGGTGCGACATCCGCCCCGGCGGAGACGACGGTGCGGGCCAGTTCGGTCAGATGCGCCCGCGCCAGCCGCCAGTCGGCATCCGGCGCGTCGATCCGGGCGAGGTGCAAGGCGGCCTCACCCAGATCGATTTCGCTGTCCGGCAGTTGCCCGATGGCGTCCAGCGCCGTGCGCGGGTCGCTCAGGCTTCGGCGTCCTTCGCCGTAGCGGCTTCCGGCAGATACAGCGCCGACCCTTTCGCCTTGAACGTCTCTTTCATCTGCTCCATCCCGGCCATCCGCTCGGTATCGGCGCGGATGTCCTGGCTGATCTTCATCGAGCAGAATTTCGGCCCGCACATCGAGCAGAAATGCGCCACCTTGTGCGCTTCCTTGGGCAGCGTCTCGTCGTGGAACTGCCGCGCCGTGTCCGGATCGAGGCCCAGATTGAACTGGTCTTCCCAGCGGAACTCGAACCGCGCCCGGCTGATGGCGTCGTCGCGCTCGGCGGCCCCCGGATGGCCCTTGGCGAGGTCGGCGGCGTGGGCGGCGATCTTGTAGGTGATCACGCCGGTCTTGACGTCGTCGCGGTTGGGCAGGCCGAGATGTTCCTTCGGCGTCACGTAGCACAGCATCGCGGTGCCGTACCAGCCGATCATGGCGGCCCCGATGCCCGAGGTGATGTGGTCGTAGCCGGGTGCGATGTCGGTGGTCAGCGGGCCAAGCGTGTAGAACGGCGCTTCGCCGCACTCCCGCAACTGCTTGTCCATGTTGACCTTGATCTTGTGCATCGGCACGTGGCCGGGGCCTTCGATCATCACCTGGCAGCCTTTGTCCCAGGCGATTTTGGTTAGTTCGCCCAATGTCTCCAGTTCGGCGAACTGGGCGCGGTCGTTGGCGTCGGCGTTGCTGCCGGGACGCAGCCCGTCGCCGAGCGAGAACGACACGTCGTATTTGCGCATGATGTCGCAAATCTCGTCGAAGCGTTCGTAGAGGAAACTTTCCTTGTGATGCGCCAGACACCAGCGCGCCATGATCGAGCCGCCGCGCGACACGATGCCGGTGGTGCGCTTGGCGGTCAGCGGCACATAGGCGAGGCGCACGCCCGCATGGATGGTGAAATAATCCACGCCCTGTTCGGCCTGCTCGATGAGCGTGTCGCGGAAGATTTCCCACGTCAGCTTCACCG
>CAIPHQ010000561.1 GCA_903864895.1 uncultured Rhodospirillales bacterium | reverse complement strand
GATCGCCTCAAAATCTCGCCCGCCATAGAAAATGCCTTCGATCAGCACGGTTTGCGAGGTCACCACAAACGCAATTGTCACCCGCCGTTCGAACCCGGTGACGCGCAGGCCGGGCAGAATATCGTCGCGCTGAACACCGCGTAGCGGAAGCACCGCCAGGCCCTGACAGAATGTCACGATGCGCCGGATGTAGCCGTCCGCACGGTCTGCATTGGTCTGCTCGGTGATATAGGCGTGCAGCCGGTCGATCTGCCGCTCGGCCAGCGGGGTGAATGCGACCTGCACCCGGGGCTACTGAGCGGCCCGGCGCGCCTTGATGCGGCCCAGAATAGCCTCGGCCGGGACAGCTTTCGACGGATCGGCCAGATATTCGGCGTGCCCGGCCATCACGTCCTCGCGCAGCCAGCGTTCGACGGCCTCATCCCGCTCCAGCAGCGCGCGCACGCCGTCGCGCACCATGTCACTGACCGTGGCGTAACGGCCCGATTCGATCTTCGCCGCCACCGCCTCGGCCATCTCGAGCGGTAGCGTGATGCTGAATTGCTGCGTGGTCTGCATGTTCCACCAACCCTTCGTCTCAGGATAGCGTTCTGACGGGCGGCGGCCAAGCGCCGCGAGACCCTGGCGGCGGCGTCTGCGCCTGCAGTTTCGGTTGACCCGGCGGACGGGGGTGCGCCTGGCGGCGGGGGCGGCGGCAGTGGCAGTGGCAGTTTCACGCCCAGCATCCGGCACAGCGGGCGCAGGGTGCGGCGCAGTTGCGGGGCGGTGGCGAGGGCCTCGGCGAAGGCCGGTTCCGCCAGAATGGCGTGCAGTTGCGCGCCACAGGCGGCGGCCTCGGGGATCAGGGCGACCAGCCATGCCTCGCGGTGCGGCAGCACAGGGCGGCAGGGTTTGCGGCGCGGGGTGACCGATGGGCGGGGCGCGTGGCGGGTGGGGTAGCGGCGCAACTGCCCGGACTGCATCCGCGCCAGCAGAGCGGTGGCCTCGGCGGCGATGTGGCGGACGCGGCCCCAGATGAGCACCAGCAACGGCGCGGCCAAACGGCGCAGATGGCCGTACTGTGCGATCACGCGGCAGAGCGTGTCGAGGCTGAGCGTGAGGCGGGCGGTTGCGGGATGCATGTTAGATTTAATAACATTTTGGGCGTGAGCGGGGCAAGGCGGATTTGCGGGTGGTGGTGCTGCGCGATGGTGGGCTGAAGCCCACCCTACGGGCCCGAGCGTAATGATGGTCGAGCGCGTTGTATTGGTGGGCTGAAGCCCACCCTGCGCCTATCCCTGCGCCTATCCCTGCGCCCCGGCCCGCGCCCGAGAGTAGTTTCCGAGGCTGCCGCTCCGGCCACCCGCGCGCGCATACCCTCATCCACGAAGGCCGCGTTTGCGGGCATCGCCGGTGGCAGCGCAGCCACTGCGGGGTGATGCAGCGCCGGAGTGCGGCTGACCGGCACAATCTTCCGATAGGACAATCCCATGACCATGACTGCAAGAGGCCGGACAATGTGTCTGCTCGGGCTGGCGGCGGCCACATTCGCGGCCGCCACGGTGCCTTCGATGGCGGATCAGCCGTGGCGGCGGCAGGGCGGGTGGAATGGCGGGCATGAGCGGCATGACTGGAACCGCGGCGGCGGTGGCGGCTGGAACAATGGCGGGGGCATGGGCGGCGGCGGGCTGATTCTGGGGCTCGGACTTGGGGCCATGCTGGGCGCCACGCTGGCGCCGCAGCCGCAATACTACGGCCGCCCGCCGGTTTACTACGCGCCGCCACCGGTGATCTACTACGGCTATTGACCGCGCCCGCGTTATTTTCACTCTGACCTGAAACGGACCATCCCCATGCCAATTTTTACCGCCCGCCACGCCGGATTTGCCCTGCTCGCCGTCTCGCTCGCCCTGCCGGGCGCGGCCTGGGCGCAGACCAAGGCGGCGGCCAGCAATGCGCTCGATCCGGCCGTGATTGCCACCAGCACGACGCCGGACAGCATCGTGACTGCCACCACCGCCACCCCGGCGGCGGCGGCCCCGGCCGCGGAACTGACCGGCAACCCGCGTGAGCGGGTGGAGCAGCGGATTGCCGACATGCACGCCACCCTGCACATCACCGATGCGCAGGAGGCGGAGTGGGACCGGTTTTCGCAGGTGATGCTGGACAACGCGCAGGCGATGGTGGCGATGCACACGCAGCACGCGGCCACGAGTGGCACGGCCACCGCCGAGCAGATCATGCAGACCTACAGCGATGCGGCCAAACAGCACGCGGTGAATGTGGAGAAACTGACCACCGCGTTCCATCCGCTGTATGCGGCGCTGTCGGCCGAGCAGAAGCTGGCGGCGGACGACATGTTCCGGATGCGCCAGGAAGAACACAAGGCCAAGCAAGGCGGCTGAGCGGCCCCCCAAGATCCCGGCCCTGTCTGCCCGCGCCGTGCGGGGGACAGGGCCGGCGCATGTACGAGGTTTGGCCTCTACCCCACCGTCTCGGCGAAATGGCACGCCACCAAGGCCGCGCCCACCTGCCGCAGCGCGGGCATGTCCGCCGTGCAGCGTGGCTGGGCGTGCGG
>CAIPHQ010000560.1 GCA_903864895.1 uncultured Rhodospirillales bacterium | reverse complement strand
GCGCGGGTCGGTGCCGATCAGAAGCAGCGCGTCGGCCTCCTCGATCCCGGCAATCGAGGTGTTGAACGTGTAGAAATCCCGCCGCGTGGCGTCCAAAGCGGCCCCGTCCTGACGGCAATCCAGATTGGCCGAGCCAAGCGCTGCCATCAGGTCGCGCAGCGCCAGCAGGCTTTCCGCATCGGCCAGATTACCCGCCAGCGCGCCGATACGGCTGCCGTCCGTGCCCTTCAACTTGGTGGCGATGGCTTCGAACGCTTCACCCCAGCTTGCCTTGTGCAATTTGCCGTCACGGCGCACCCAGCAGGAATCGAGGCGGCGGCGCTTCAGGCCATCCACGGCGAAGCGCGACTTGTCGCCCAGCCACTCCTCGTTCACGTCCTCGTTCAGGCGCGGCAGCACGCGCAGCACTTCGGCGCTGCGGCTGTCCACGCGGATATTGGCCCCGACCGCGTCCAGCACGTCGATGCTGTCGGTCTTTTTCAGCTCCCACGAGCGCGCCACGAACGCGTACGGCTTGCTGGTCAGCGCGCCCACCGGGCAGATGTCGATCAGATTGCCGGAGAGTTCGGTGGTCAGCGCCTTTTCCACATAGGTGCCGACTTCCATCGTCTCGCCGCGTGCTGTCGCACCGAGTTCCGGCACGCCGGCGATCTCGGTGGCGAAGCGGATGCAGCGCGTGCACTGGATGCAGCGCGTCATCACCGTCTTCACCAGCGGGCCGAGGTTCTTGTCTTTCACCGCGCGCTTGTTTTCCAGATAGCGCGAAGTATCGCCGCCATAGCCGATGGCCTGATCCTGCAAGTCGCACTCGCCGCCCTGATCGCAGATCGGGCAATCCAGCGGGTGGTTGATCAGCAGGAATTCCATCACGCCCCGGCGCGCCTTGCGCACCATCGGGCTGTCGGTGTGCACCACCATGCCGTCGGCGACCGGATAGGCGCAGGACGCGAACGGCTTCGGCGGGGCCTTCTCGATCTCGACAAGGCACATCCGGCAGTTGCCCGCCACCGACAGGCGCTCGTGATAGCAGAAGCGCGGCACTTCCTTGCCCGCCGCCTCGCAGGCTTGCAGCACGTTGGAGCCGTTGGGAACCTCGACGGTGATGCCGTCAACCGTGACCTTGGCCATGCTGCTACTCCGCCGCCAGCGGGATCGGGCGGGCGCTGCGGCCTGCCTTGTATTGCGCGATGCGCTCTTCCAGCACCGGGCGGAAATGCCGGATCAGGCCCTGAATCGGCCACGCCGCCGCATCGCCCAGCGCACAGATGGTGTGGCCTTCTACCTGCCGGGTCACTTGCTCCAGCGTGTCGATCTCGTCCGGTTCGGCGCGGCCCTGCACCATGCGGTTCATCACCCGCATCATCCACCCGGTACCCTCACGGCACGGCGTGCACTGGCCGCAGCTTTCGTGCTTGTAGAACTGGCTGAGGCGCGCAATCGCCTTGATCACGTCGGTGGACTTGTCCATCACGATCACGGCGGCAGTGCCAAGGCCGCTGCGTACCTCGCGCAGGCTGTCGAAGTCCATCAGGATCGTGTCGCAGGTGGCTTTCGGCAGCAGCGGCACCGAGGCGCCGCCGGGGATCACCGCCAGCAGATTGTCCCACCCGCCACGCACGCCGCCGGCATAGGTGTCGATGAGTTCGCGCAGCGGAATGCCGAGTTCTTCCTCGACATTGCACGGCTTGTTCACGTGGCCGGAAATGCAGAACAGCTTGGTGCCCGCGTTCTTCGGGCGGCCGAGCGCGGAGAACCATGCGGCACCCCGGCGCAGGATGGTCGGCGCAACGGCAATGCTTTCCACGTTGTTCACCGTGGTCGGGCAGCCATACAGGCCCACCGCCGCCGGGAACGGCGGCTTCAGGCGCGGCATGCCCTTCTTGCCCTCAAGGCTTTCCAGCAGCGCGGTTTCCTCGCCGCAGATGTAAGCGCCTGCGCCGCGATGCAGATACAGGTCAAAATCCCAGCCGGAGCCGCAGGCGTTCTTGCCGATCAGGCCCGCCGCATAGGCTTCGTCGATGGCGGTTTGCAGATTGACGGCTTCGTTGAAGAACTCGCCGCGAATGTAGATGTAGCAGGCGTGGGCGCGCATCGCGAACGACGCGATCAGGCAGCCTTCCACGAGTTTGTGCGGGTCGTGGCGCAGGATGTCGCGGTCCTTGCAGGTGCCCGGCTCGCTCTCGTCGGCGTTCACCACAAGGTAGTGCGGGCGCTCGCCTTCCTGCTTGGGCATGAACGACCATTTCATGCCGGTCGGGAAACCCGCCCCGCCCCGGCCGCGCAGGCCGGAGGCTTTCATTTCCTCGACAATCGCGTCCGGGCCGCGCGCCAGAATGGCCGCCGTGCCGTCCCAGTCGCCGCGCGCGCGGGCACCGGCCAGCCGGAAATCGTGCTGGCCATACAGATTTGTGAAAATCCGGTCTTTGTCGCTGAGCATGGAACTACTCCGCCGGATGCGAATCGAGCGTGGTCAACGTGATCGGCCCGCCTGTGGGGGCGGAGTTCAGCCGCCCGGACATCGACCCGCGCGGCGGGGGTTCGCCGCGCCGCAGTGCGGCGAGCAACTCGACGGTCTTGTCCGCGTCCATGTCTTCGTAAAAATCGTCATTCACTTGCAGGATCGGCGCGTTCACGCAGGCACCGACGCATTCCACTTCGGTCATCGTGAACATGCCGTCGGCACTGGTTTCACCCCAGCCCTTGATGCCCGTCGCCTTGCGGCAGGCGGCCACCACATCGTCGGACCCGCGCAGCCAGCATGGCGTGGTGGTGCACAATTGCAGGTGGTACGTGCCCACCGGCCTGGTGTTGAACATCAGATAGAAGGTAGCGACTTCGTACACGCGGATCGGTGCCATGCCGAGTTCGGCGGCCACCGCATCCATCGCCACGCGCGGCACCCACGCGCTGCCGGTGGTGCGTTTCATCTGGCGCTGCGCCACATACAGCAGCGGAATCGAGCCGCTGGCCTGCCGCCCGGCCGGATATTTGGCCAGAATCGTGGCGATCTCGGTCCGGCTTGCGTCATCAAACGCGAACGTGGCGGGTTGCTCGAACGACTCGCCGCTCGCGCTGTCGGAATGCTCGGCCATCGGTTACCTGTCGATCTCGCCGAACACGATGTCGAGCGATCCAATGATCGCAACCGCATCGGCCAGCATGTGCCGCTTGGACATCGCCTCGATCGCCTGCAAATGCGCAAAGCCGGTCGCGCGGATTTTGCAGCGGTACGGGCGGTTGGTGCCGTCGGCCACCAGATACACGCCAAGTTCGCCCTTCGGCGTCTCGACGGCGGTATAGGTGGCACCGGCCGGCACGTGGAACCCTTCGGTGTAGAGCTTGAAGTGATGGATCAGCGCTTCCATCGACCGTTTCATCTCGCCACGCGAGGGCGGGGTGAACTTGCGGTCCTGCACCTTCACCGGGCCGGGCTTCATCTGCGCCAGACACTGCTTGATGATCTTCACGCTCTCGCGCATTTCGGCCATGCGCATCAGATAACGATCATAGCAATCGCCGTTGCGGCCCACCGGAATGTCGAACTGCACGTGGCTGTACATCTCGTACGGCTGCGCGCGGCGCAGATCCCACGGCACGCCGCTGGCACGCAGGCACGGGCCGGAAAAGCCCCATGCCAGCGCCTGTTCGGCACTGAAAATGCCGATATCGACGGTGCGCTGCTTCCAGATGCGATTGCCGGTCAGCAGGGTTTCCAGATCGTCGATGAACGCCGGAAATGTCTCCGCCCACGCCGCGATCTTTTCCTCAAGCCCGGCGGGCAGGTCCTTCGCCACGCCGCCCGGGCGGAAATAATTGGCGTGCAGCCGCGCGCCCGACGCCGCCTCGTGGAACTCCAGCAGTTTCTCGCGTTCCTCGAACCCCCACAGGCTCGGCGTGATGGCGCCCACGTCGAGCGCGTAGGTGGTCACATTCAGCAGGTGGTTCAGCACGCGGGTGATTTCGCTGAACAGCGTGCGAATCCACTTGGCGCGCAGCGGTGCCTCGATGCTCAGCAGCTTTTCGGTCGCCAGCGCGAACACGTGCTCCTGCGTCATCGGGCTGACGTAGTCGAGACGGTCGAAATACGGCAGCGCCTGGATGTAGCTTTTGTATTCGATCAGCTTCTCGGTGCCGCGATGCAGCAGGCCGATATGCGGGTCGGCGCGCTCCACCACCTCGCCGTCCATCTCCAGAATCAGCCGCAACACGCCGTGCGCGGCGGGATGCTGCGGGCCGAAATTGATGGCGTTGGTCTCGACCTGAACCGTCTTGGTGTTGCCGCTCTCGGCAATCAGCGTGGCACTCATGGCTTGGCCTCCGCACGCGCGGCGAGCGCCTTCTCGTCGCCCGGCAGCGAGGTGATGGCTTCCCACGGCGACAGGAAATCGAAGTTGCGGAAATCCTGCGTCAGCTTCACCGGCTCATAGACCACCTGCTTGCGGTCTTCGTCGTAGCAAACCTCAACGTAGCCGGTCAGCGGGAAGTCCTTGCGCAGCGGATGCCCCTCGAACCCGTAATCGGTCAGGATGCGGCGCAAATCGGGCTGGCCCGAGAACACGATGCCGAACAAATCCCACGCCTCACGCTCCCACCACGTCGCGGCGGGCCACACGGTGTGAACGGACGGCACCGGGGTTATGGCATCGGTCTGCACAATCACCCGCAGGCGATGGTTCAGCGACACGGACAGCAGGTTGTAGACCACATCGAAGCGCTGCTCGCGCTCCGGCCAGTCCACCCCGCACAGGTCCATCAACTGCTGGCAGGCAAAGCGCGGATCGTCGCGCAAGGTCGTCATCAGCGACTCGACGGATCCGGCTTCGGCCCAGATCACCATCTCTCCCTTGTCGGCGGCCGCACGGGTGACACCCGGCAGCGCCGCCAGATGGTCTGCGAGCGTGGGCGGTGGCGGTTCGGCCGCGACGACGGAAGTTTCGGTTTCATCAGCCACGGAGAATGGTCCCGGTCCGGCGGATTTTCTTCTGCAACTGCAAGATTCCGTACACCAGCGCCTCGGCGGTGGGCGGGCAGCCCGGCACATACACGTCCACCGGCACCACGCGGTCACAGCCGCGCACCACCGAATAGGAATAATGGTAGTAGCCGCCGCCGTTGGCGCAGGACCCCATGCTGATCACCCAGCGCGGTTCCGGCATCTGGTCGTAAACCTTGCGCAACGCCGGGGCCATCTTGTTGGTCAGCGTGCCGGCGACGATCATCACGTCGCTCTGGCGCGGTGAGGCGCGCGGAATGATGCCGAAACGGTCGAGGTCGTAGCGCGGCATGTAGGCGTGGATCATTTCCACCGCGCAGCACGCCAGCCCGAAGGTCATCGGCCACAGGCTGCCGGTGCGGCCCCAATTCACCAGTTTGTCCAGATTGGCGACAATGAAGCCCTTGCCGGCGATCTCGCCGGTAATGCCCCTGACCACCGCATCCTGCTCGGCCCCGGGGCCAAGCGCTTCCCTGTTCCAGGCGATGTCAGAGCCGCCCTGCGTGGTCAGGCTCATATCCGCGTCTCCTGCACCCGTGGCGCTGTCGGGGTCATTCCCACCCAGCGCGCCCTTGTTCCACTCGTAGATGAAGCCCACCGTCAGCACGCCCAGAAAGCCGATCATCGACAGGAAGCCGAACACGCCGATCTCCGCCAGGCTCACCGCCCAGGGGAACAGGAATGCCACTTCCAGGTCGAAGATGATGAACAGGATGGACACCAGATAGAACCGCACGTCGAAGCGGCGGCGGGCGTCGTCGAAAGCTTCAAAGCCGCACTCATAGGCGGTGAGCTTTTCAGCGTACGGCTTCTGGCGGGCCACCAGGAACGAGCCCCCCACCATCGCGACGGCGATCACACCGGCGATGACCATGAAGACGAGGATGGGAAAATAATTGGCGAGCAAAGATGTCATGTGCTCAGCCTCTCCTGTTTGGCATCCGCCGGGTTATGCCGCACCGCAGCGCGGGCGGACATTAGCCGCATCGCGTGCCGACTGCCATAGGGGGTAAACCGTTCAATGGCGGTTTTCACCTAGCCCGGCGGCGCGCGGGAGACATGCAGCAAAAGGGTAAGACGGAAGGTTGGTGGCGCGAGTGACGGGGCTCGAACCCGCGACCTTCGGCGTGACAGGCCGACGCTCTAACCAACTGAGCTACACCCGCAACCATCTTAAGAAATAGTCTCCGGCGTCCGGCAACCGGCTGGCGGCACCAAATGATCGCAGGAAACACTGCCGCTGCTGGCGCGAGTGACGGGGCTCGAACCCGCGACCTTCGGCGTGACAGGCCGACGCTCTAACCAACTGAGCTACACCCGCAGCGGCAGGGCGCAGCGTTTAGACCGGGGTCTGGCCGGGGTCAACCGGCAAAATCGGCTTAAACGCCGCCTTGGCGAAATACGGCGCGCATCACAGGGTCGCGCCGCAGCAGGCTGGTTCATCAGGCATTTGGTGGGCGGTGACGGGTTCGAACCGCCGGCCCTCTCGGTGTAAACGAGACGCTCTACCGCTGAGCTAACCGCCCGCCGGAACCGGCCTGCTATCCGGGCGGAGCCTGCGCCCCGCCCGTATCTCATACGCCGGTGATCAGTTCACCGCATCCTTCAGCGCCTTGCCCGGCTTGAAGCGCACGGAGGTCGATTCCTCGATCTGAATTTCCGCGCCGGTGCGCGGATTGCGGCCGGTGGAGGCCTTGCGCGTGGCGGTGGCAAAGCTGCCGAAGCCAACCAGACGCACTTCTTCCTTCTTCTTCAGCGCCTGTTCGATCGCGGAGAACACCGCATCCACCACTTCGGCGGCCTTGGCCTTCGGCAAATCGCTCTGGTCGGCAACGGCGGCAATCAGATCCATCTTGTTCACGGCAAAAGCTCCCGGTTCATAGGTCTCAATCCGTCAGCATCGCGGCGCGACCACGTGGGCGGTCCGGCGGCGCGGGCAGTCTGGGCCACACTAAATGGCGGTTTTCCGCCCCGTCAACGCGCGCTTGCCATGGTCTGCCGCGCGCGCGCAACGTAAAAACGGCCCGCCGGTTGCCCGGCGGGCCGTAAGCCATTCATCCACCTTGGTTCAGTGCGGCAGCGTGCTGGCAGACAGGGTCTCATCCACCACCGGCACCGGCGTTTCCACCGGGTCGATCCACTCAATCGCCTCCGGCTTGCGTACCAGGGCCTTGGCTATCACCTCGTCCACATGCGCCACCGGCACGATGGTCATGTGCTTCTTCACCGAGTCGGGGATCTCCGCGAGGTCCTTCTCGTTCTCCTTGGGGATGAACACCGTGGTGATGCCTGCGCGCAGGGCCGCCAGCAGTTTCTCCTTCAGCCCGCCAATCGGCAGCACACGGCCCCGCAGCGTGATCTCACCGGTCATCGCCACGTCACGGCGCACCGGAATGCCGGTCAGCACGCTGACGATGCTGGTGGCCATCGCAATGCCCGCCGACGGCCCGTCCTTCGGCGTGGCGCCCTCCGGCACATGCACATGGATGTCGCGCTTTTCGAATAGCGTCGGCTTGATGCCGAACACATGCCCACGGCTGCGGACATAGCTCAGCGCGGCTGACACGCTCTCCTGCATCACGTCACCGAGTTTGCCGGTGTGCTTGATGCTGCCCTTGCCGGGCAGCAGCACGCTTTCGATGGTCAGGATCTCGCCGCCCACCTCGGTCCATGCCAGCCCGGTGACCACGCCGACCATGTCTTCCGACTCGAGGTCGCCGTAGCGGTACTTGCGCACGCCCGCATATTTTTCGACGTTCTTGATCGTCACGGCCACTTTCTTGGCCTTCTTGGTGACAATCTCCTTCACCGCCTTGCGGGCCAGATTGGCCAGTTCCCGCTCCAGGCTGCGCACGCCCGCCTCACGGGTGTAGTAGCGGATCAGGTCGCGCAGCGCCTCGTCACTGATCGACCATTCCTCGGGCTTGAGGTTATGCGCCTCGGTCTGCTTGGCGATCAGGTGGCGGCGGGCGATCTCAACCTTCTCATCCTCGGTGTAGCCGGGGATTCGGATGATCTCCATACGGTCCAGCAACGGCTGCGGCATCCGCAGGCTGTTGGCCGTGGTGACGAACATCACGTCCGACAGGTCGTAATCGACCTCCAGATAATGGTCGGCGAACGTCGCGTTCTGCTCGGGGTCGAGCACTTCCAGTAGTGCGGACGACGGGTCGCCGCGCCAGTCGGCACCCAGCTTGTCAATTTCATCCAGCAGGAACAGCGGGTTGCTGGTCTTGGCCTTCTTCATGCCCTGAATGACCTTGCCGGGCATCGAGCCGATATAGGTCCGCCGGTGGCCGCGCACCTCCGCCTCGTCCCGCACGCCGCCCAGCGACATGCGCACGAAATTGCGCCCGGTGGCCTTGGCAATCGACTTGCCCAGCGAGGTCTTGCCCACGCCCGGCGGGCCCACGAGACACAGGATCGCACCCTTCACCTTGCCCGCGCGCGACTGCACGGCGAGGTATTCCAGAATGCGCTCCTTGACCTTGTCCAGCCCGTAATGGTCGGCGTTCAGCACGTCCTCGGCGGCGGTCACGTCGTTGTTGACCTTGCTGCGCTTCCGCCAGGGGATGGACAGCATCCAGTCCAGGTAGTTGCGCACCACGGTGGCTTCGGCGCTCATCGGGCTCATGGTGCGCAGCTTTTTCAGCTCCGCCACCGCCTTCTCGCGCGCTTCCTTGGTGAACCGGGTCTTCTTGATCTTGGCTTCCAGCTCGGCGGTTTCGTCCTTGCCGTCCTCGCCTTCGCCCAGTTCCTTCTGAATCGCCTTCAACTGCTCGTTCAGATAGTACTCGCGCTGCGTCTTCTCCATCTGCCGCTTCACGCGGTTGCGGATGCGCTTTTCCACCTGCAGCACGCCGATTTCGGACTCCATGTGTCCGAACACCCGCTCCAGCCGGTCGCTGATCGCGGAGGTCTCCAGCAGTTCCTGCTTTTCGGCAATCTTCAGGTTCAGATGCGCGGCGACCGTGTCAGCCAGCTTGCTCGAATCGTCAATCTGGTTCAGCGAAACCAGCACCTCGGGGGCGATCTTCTTGTTCAGCTTGATATACTGCTCGAACTGCCCGATCACCGAGCGGCCCAGCGCCTCAAGCTCCTTGGCCTCACCGGTCTTGTCCGGCATCGGCTCGACATAGGCCTCGAAATACGCGTCGGTTTCCTTGAACCCGGCGATGGCCGCACGGCGGCTGCCCTCCACCAGCACCTTCACGGTGCCGTCCGGCAGCTTCAGCAGTTGCAGAATCGTCGAGACGGTGCCCACGCGGTAAATGTCGTCCGCCGCCGGGTCGTCCTGCGCGGCGTTCTTTTGTGCGACCAGCAGAATCTGCTTGTCTTCCTTCATCACCGCTTCCAGCGCGCGCACGCTTTTCTCGCGGCCAACGAACAGCGGCACGATCATGTGCGGGAACACAACGATGTCGCGCAGCGGCAGCACCGGCAGCAGTTCCGCGCGCACCGGCGCAGGCTTGCCGGATGGCTTGTCGGATTCAGTCATAGGTGACCTCCATAGGGACAGTCGGCGTATGCCCCGCCCAATCAGGCACGGACCACTTCGCCAGGCACGGCACGCAATAAGCCGTCAGAACATCCGATATCGTCACGCCCATTTGGCACCGCAAGATCTTGAAAATCGGTACCATGCGACGTGCCCTGCGAGATCATGCGCTATTTTCGGCGCGCTCTTTTCCATACAGAAACAACGGATTCGCCCGCGACTCGGCCACTTCGCGGTTGATGACCACTTCTTCCACGCCATCCAGGCTCGGCAGGTCGAACATGGTGCCGAGCAGGATCTGCTCCATGATCGAGCGCAGGCCGCGCGCCCCGGTCTTGCGGGCAATGGCGCGCTTGGAGACGGAGGCCAGCGCATCCTCGGTGAAGGACAGCTTCACGCCCTCCATCTCGAACAGGCGGCCATACTGCTTCACCAGCGCGTTCTTCGGCTTGGTGAGAATCTCGATCAGCGCCGGTTCGTCCAGATCTTCCAATGTGGCCACCACCGGCAGGCGGCCGATGAATTCCGGAATCAGGCCAAAGCGCAGCAGATCCTCGGGTTCCACCTCACGCAGAATCGCCCCGGTGCGGCGCTCATCCGGGCTGCGAACTTCGGCGCCGAAGCCGATTCCCGACCCCTTGCCGCGCGCGGAGATGATCTTTTCCAGCCCGGCGAACGCGCCGCCGCAGATGAACAGGATGTTGGTGGTATCGACCTGCAGGAATTCCTGCTGCGGATGCTTGCGCCCGCCCTGCGGCGGCACGGAGGCGACGGTGCCTTCCATGATCTTCAGCAACGCCTGTTGCACGCCCTCGCCGCTCACGTCGCGGGTGATAGAGGGGTTGTCGGACTTGCGGCTTATCTTGTCGACCTCGTCGATATAGACGATGCCGCGCTGCGCCCGCTCCACGTTGTAATCGGCCGATTGCAGCAGCTTGAGGATGATGTTCTCCACATCCTCACCCACGTAACCGGCTTCGGTCAGCGTGGTGGCGTCCGCCATCGTGAACGGCACGTCGAGAATGCGCGCCAGGGTCTGCGCCAGCAGGGTCTTGCCCGACCCGGTGGGGCCGACCAGCAGGATGTTGGACTTGGCGATCTCGACGTCGTTGTTCTTCGCCCCGTGCGCCAGGCGCTTGTAATGGTTGTGGACCGCGACGCTCAGCACCTTCTTGGCGTGCTGCTGCCCGATCACGTAGTCGTCCAGAACCTTGCAGATTTCCTTCGGTGTCGGCACCCCATCACGCGATTTCACAAGATGCGTCTTGTGCTCCTCGCGGATGATGTCCATGCAGAGTTCGACGCACTCATCGCAGATGAACACCGTCGGCCCGGCAATGAGCTTGCGCACCTCGTGCTGCGACTTGCCGCAGAACGAGCAGTAGAGAGTGTTCTTCGAGTCGCCGGACTTGCTCATAAGCGCTCCAGCCCCGGATCGCCGGGGACATTCACCGGGAAGTCTAACCCCCGAGCCTGCGTGGGGACAAGAACCGGCCGGGGGATCCGGACCCGCGACGTGCGGGGCCCGGTGAGAGGGAAAGCAATGACCGTACCACCGGGGCCGCACTTAGCCGCCCCGGCGCGCCAGCCGACTGCCACAGGCGTGAAATATGTCTGTCACGCCCGCTTTGCAACGCCCCGGCCATACGGGGCATTGCGGCATTGCCGGGAAGGCTGGCCTGCTAGGCCTTGGCGTCAGAGTCGCCGGGGATGGGCCGCTCCTCAACCACCTGATCGACCAGCCCGAAATCGCGGGCTTCCTCGGCCGACATGTAGCTGTCGCGCTCCATCTTGCGCTCGATGGCCGGCATCGCCTGGCCGGTGTGGCGCAGATAGATCTCGTTCAGACGCTTGCGCAGCACCAGGATTTCACGGGCCTGGATTTCGATATCGCTGGCCTGCCCCTGCGCGCCGCCGGACGGCTGATGCAGCATCACCCGTGCGTTCGGCAGCGCATACCGCTTGCCCTTGGCACCGGCGGCCAGCAACAGGCTGCCCATGCTGGCGGCCTGGCCGATGCACACCGTGCTGACCGGGCTGCGGATGTACTGCATCGTGTCGTAGATCGCGAGCCCGGCCGACACCACGCCGCCCGGGCTGTTGATATAGAACGCGATGTCCTTGGAGGGGTTTTCACTCTCCAGAAACAGCAACTGGGCGCAGATCAATGCGCTGACCTGATCATAGACAGGACCGGTCAGAAAGATGATCCGCTCCTTGAGAAGCCGGGAGTAGATATCGAACGCGCGTTCGCCGCGGGCGGTCTGCTCGACCACCATCGGCACCAGCGCGTTGTCGTATATCTCCACCGGGTTCCGATCCCTCATCCGTGCAACCTTTCTCTACCGCCGCGTGCCGCCTGCGTCACAGGCTGGCATACGGGCGTTCATGATGCCCTGATGTTGGGCACAAGGCGCGTTATTCCAGTGTCAGCCTTCGGCCCCGGCCGTCTGACCGGCGGATTCCTCAGCAACCGCAGCCTGACCGGCCCCGGTGATCGCCTCCGGCACCCCCGGGTCACGCGCCAGTTCCTCCGGCGTCACCATGCTGTCGGTGATCTGCGCAAGTTCCAGCACGTAATCGACCACCTTCTCCTCGAAGATCGGCCCGCGCAACGAGTCGGCGGCCTGCGGGTTCTTGCGGAAGAACTCCAGTACCTTCTGCTCCTGCCCGGGGTAGCGCCCGGCTTCGGCGCGCATGGCGCGGGTCAGTTCATCCGGCGTCACCGTGATGCCATTGCTGCGGCCGATTTCCGACAGCAGCAGGCCCAGACGCACGCGGCGCTCGGCAATGGCGCGGTATTCGGCCTGCAGCGTCGCCTCATCCTTGCCCTTGTCGTCCTCGTCCAGCTTGCCTTCCTTGCGGTCGGCTTCCAGACGCTGCCAGATCTGGCTGAACTCGCCCTCCACCATCGTCGGCGGCACCGGGAAGCTGGCGCGCTCGGACAGGGCATCCAGCAATTCGCGCTTGATGCGCATGCGCGACATGGAATCGTATTCGCGCTGCGCCTGCGCGGCGATGGCCTTGCGCAACTCGTCCATGCCGCCATCAAAACCCAGCCCTTCGGCCAGCGTCTCGTCAATCGGCGGCAGCACGGCGCGCTTGAGCTTCTTGGCGGTGATCTCGAAGCTGGCGGCCTTGCCGGCCAGATCGGGTACGCCGTAGCTCTCGGGGAACGTCACCGAGATGGTGCGCACGTCACCGGGGGCCATGCCTTCCATTTGCTCGGTGAACCCCGGGATGAACCCGCTGCCACCGACTTCGATGTCCAGATCGGTCGCCGCCCCGCCGGGGAACGGCGTGCCGTCGATGCTGCCCACGAAGTCCACCATCAGGAATTCGCCGGTCACGGCCGGTCGGGTTTCCTCGATGTCTTCCATCTTGCGCTGGCGGGCGGCGATTTCGTTGAGCGCGCGGTCGATCACCTCGGCCGGCGGCTCGGCCTTCAACCGGGTCAGCGCGATGCTGCCGAAGTCCGGCAAGGCAATCTCGGGCAGCAGTTCCAGTTCGACCTTGAACTCCAGACCCTTGGCCTCTTCCATCGAGACCACTTCAACCTTCGGCTGCAGCGCCGAGCGCAGGCCGCGATCTTCCAGCACCTGCTGCGTGGCCTGATTGACGCTTTCTTCCAGCACCTCGGCCGTCACGGCGCCGCCGTAACGCTGCTTGACCACGGCTGCGGGCACATGGCCGGGGCGGAAGCCTGCCAGCCGCACGGTTTTCCCGAGTTCGGCAAGGCGCTTGGCGCGCCGGCTCTCGATATCGGCAGCGGGCACCACAACGGTGAAGCCGCGCTTAAGCCCGTCGGAGAGCGTCTCGGTGACCTGCATCTGGGGAGAGTCCTCGTAACCCGCAAAACTATGGACGGCCGGGTGGTGCGGGCGGAGGGACTTGAACCCCCACGGCTTGCGCCACCAGAACCTAAATCTGGCGTGTCTGCCAATTCCACCACGCCCGCACTGCGCGGCCGTGAGCCGGGGGAGGTAGCGCAAGCCGGGGCGGCGGGCAAGGGCGTGTCCACCGGCGCGGGCGTGCGCTGCGCAAAGATCTGTGCGGGCGACCGGTGAGGCGCGGGTCAGCCACAGACGCGTGAGCTGCCCGGCCTTCAGCTTAACGCCATGCGCCCGGGCACCGCTGCGCCGGGCGGATCGCTGCCACCCGGCACAGCGGTGCCACTCGCATCAGATCGAGGTGTCGATTGACGAGAAGATTGAACTGATTGAGCCGGAAATCGACACCATGAAACCGGCGATGGCGACGATTGTCGCGGCGGCGATCATTCCGTACTCCATTGCAGTCACGCCGCGGCAGTCATCGGCGATCGTGGCAAGTATCCGCTTCAGAACCATGATCCATACTCCCCATCGGTATTGCCAGGTGGCGCACTGCACCGGTTGTACTGGCCATTTACACAAAATATCAAAGCACCGCACATGGTCCGGCACCTGACATGTTCGAGCAGCCGGAAGAAAGCACCACCTGTTCTGCTCCGTTTCACCGTCACAGAACGCTCAATCCCCTGACTGCCCAGCACCCGGTTTGAGTTGCTTGCTGGGCTTGCCGCCATACAGCGGCGAACCATTCGTTAACTCGTGATGAAGGATGCGTTACCCGGCCACACTTGACAAGCAATATTTTCCCATAACGGCTTAGTTTCCTGTCGGATCGATGGCCTTCACCAAACATCAAACACTTATGCTGCCGGTGAGGATCAGCCACGGGCAATTGGTCACCTCACGCTCCCCGGTGCGCACAAAGCGGGTAGCAACATTTTCAGCGCTGCGAAGTATGGTTAATGTTTGTGAATACGATTAAGGATACCAATGCTTTTCGTGATATATGTCTTTACGCATCTAATTGCGGATGCCGCCGGCCGCATGTCCCATCCCCGCATGCTTGGTGGATGACAATCGCGAGCAAGCGGCCTAATCGTGCCGCGCCATGGCAGAGGATGACGCGATTGATCCCTGTAGCACGACTCATCCCATTGTGCATGGCAGGCCTGCTTGCCGCCTGCGGGCCAGACTATTCGCCCAATACCTACACGGCCGG
>CAIPHQ010000559.1 GCA_903864895.1 uncultured Rhodospirillales bacterium | reverse complement strand
TCGGCAATGCCCACGTCGAAGGTGCGGTCGGGGAAGCGCTTGGCGAAACGATCCAGCCCGGTGCCGGTGGGCATGGCGGCGGTGATGGCGACAATGGATTTGTCGGCCTCCGCCTCGGCAATCAGCGCATCGGCGAACACGCGGGTATAGGTGGGCGGGCCGGGCGGGGCTTTCGCCTGCTCGCCGGTCGCCACGTTGAATTTGGCCACCGCGTGCAACTTGTCGGCGCTGGCTTCGGCAGGGCCGTAGCCTTTGCCCTTTTTGGTCATCACATGCAGCAGGATCGGCCCGCGTTCCTCCGCCTCCCGCACATTGCGCAGCAGCGGCAACAGATGATCCAGATTATGGCCGTCGATGGGGCCGAGATAGTAGAACCCCAGTTCCTCGAACAGTGTGCCGCCGGTCAGCAGGCCGCGCGCGAACTCGTCGGCGCGCTTGGCGGTGCGTTCCAGCGCGCGCGGAAACCGCCGCGCCATGCGCCCGGCCAGATCGCGCAGGTTCATGAACGAGTTGGACGACAGCAGGCGCGACAGATAGGCGCTCATCGCGCCCACCGGCGGCGCAATGGACATCTCGTTGTCGTTCAGGATCACGATTAGGCGCGAGCGCATGGCCCCGGCGTTGTTCATCGCCTCGTAGGCCATCCCGGCACTCATCGACCCGTCGCCGATCACCGCGATCACGTGGCGGTCGTCGTGCTTCAGGTCGCGCGCGGCGGCCATGCCGAGGCCCGCCGAGATCGAGGTGGAGGAATGCGCGGTGCCGAACGGGTCGTATTCGCTCTCACTGCGCCGCACGAAACCGGACAGGCCGCCGCCCTGCCGCAAGGTGCGGATGCGGTCGCGCCGCCCAGTGAGGATTTTGTGCGGGTAGGCCTGATGCCCGACATCCCAGATCAGCCGGTCGGTGGGGGTTTCAAACACCGCATGGATGGCGACCGTCAGTTCCACCACGCCCAGCGACGCGCCCAGATGCCCGCCGGTGGTGGACACCGCGTCGATGGTCTCGGCGCGCAGTTCCTCGGCCAGTTGTTTCAACTGCTCGTGGGAGAAGTTGCGCAGATCGGCCGGCACCCGCACCCGGTCCAGTAACGGCGTGGCCGGGCGGGGCGGGGCGGCAACGGGTTTCAGCGGCAGGTTCATGCGGGTCAGGTCCGCCGGGCGACAACGTAAGCCGCAAGGTCGCGCAGCAGGTCCGCGCGCTCACCAAAACTGTCCAGATGCCCCGCCGCCTGCGCGGCCAGCATCCGCGCCTGCGCCCGTGCCCGCTCCAGCCCCAGAATGCTGACCAGCGTGGCCTTGCCCGCCGCCGCGTCCTTGCCGGTGGCCTTGCCGACTTCCTCGGCCGAGCCTTCGGCGTCCAGCAGGTCATCGGCAATCTGGAACGCGGCACCGAGGTCGCGCCCGTACGCCACCAGCATGTGGCGCTGCAGGGGGGGCGCGCGGCCCAGAATGGCCCCGGCTTCGGCGCTGAACTGAATCAGGCGGCCGGTTTTCAGCGCTTGCAGGCGGATGATTTCCTCGCCGGTCAGGCTGCGGCCCTCGGCCTGAATGTCCAGCATCTGCCCGCCGCACATGCCCGCCGCCCCCGCAGCATGGGCAAGGCCCACCACCAGATCGCAGCGCGCGTCCGGGTTGGAATGGGTGTCGTCCTGCGCCAGCACCTCGAACGCGCGGGTTTGCAGCGCGTCCCCGGCCAGAATGGCGGTGGCTTCGTCGAACGCCTTGTGCGTGCTGGGCTTGCCGCGCCGCAGGTCGTCGTCGTCCATCGCGGGCAGGTCGTCATGCACCAGCGAATAGGCATGCACCATCTCGATGGCGGCCCCCACGCGCGCGGCGCAGCGGCGGTCCACCTTGAACAGCGAGGCGCCTTCCATGGCCAGAAACGCGCGCAGGCGCTTGCCGCCGCCCAGCGTGGCGTAGCGCATGGCCTCATACAGCCGCGCCTCCCCGCCATCGGGCACCGGCAACAGATCGTCCAGCGCCGTTTCCACATCGTGCGCAGCGCGGCGCATGGCCTCGGGCAGTGTTTCCTTGCCCGTCCCGCCGCCGGTATGCGTGCCCAGTCCAGACGCCATCGAACCCACTTTCCGCAGCAAAAAACCGCAATCCGGCCAGCGGCAACGGATGCCCGCCCGCACGCCGCAGCGCAACCCCGCGCCGCCTGTCAGCGCGTGACGGTTTCGTCACGCATCCGCCCGAAGCCTACCCCGGCTGCGTGAATCGTGCCATACGCGCCGGGGAAAACGTGGCGGCGGCCGTTTCGATACGGCGAAAGCGGCCCATATCCGCCCCGCCGCAACCGAGGATACCAGATGCCCGTTCCGCTCAATCAGGCCGTTCGTGTCGGCGCCTACGTGGTCAAGCAACATCTGCTGGGCCGCAAGCGCTATCCGCTGGTGCTGATGCTGGAGCCGCTGTTCCGCTGCAATCTGGCCTGCAACGGCTGCGGCAAGATCGACTATCCGGCGGAAATCCTGAACCAGCGCCTGTCGCTCGCGCAGTGTCTGGACGCGGTGGACGAATGCGGCGCGCCGGTGGTGGCCATCGCGGGCGGCGAACCCTTGCTGCACAAGGAAATGCCGCAGATCACCGAGCAGATTCTGGCGCGCGGCAAGTTCATCTACCTGTGCACCAACGCGCTGCTGCTGGAAAAGCATCTGGACAAGTACAAGCCGCACAAGAACTTCGCGTGGGACGTGCATCTGGACGGCGATCTGGACATGCATGACAAGTCCGTCAGCCAGAGCGGCGTGTATGTGCGGGCCGTGGCCGCCATCAAGGCGGCCAAGGCGCGCGGCTTCCGGGTGTGCATCAACACCACGCTGTTCGACGGTGCCAAGGCCGAGCGTGTGGCGGCGTTCATGGACGACGTGACCAGGATCGGTGTGGACGGGGTGATGATCTCGCCGGGCTACGCCTATGAGCGGGCACCGGATCAGGCGCATTTCCTCAATCGCGGCAAGACCAAGGACCTGTTCCGCGACATCTTCAAGCGCGGCAAGGGGCGTGGCTGGAAGTTCAACCAGTCTTCGCTGTTTCTGGATTTTCTGGCGGGCAACCAGAACTACACCTGCACGCCGTGGGGCAAGCCCACGCGCAACGTGTTCGGCTGGCAGCGCCCCTGCTATCTGCTGGGTGAGGGCTACGCCAAGACCTTCACCGAACTGATGGCCACCACCGACTGGGACAAGTACGGCACCGGCAATTACGAAAAATGCGCCGACTGCATGGTGCATAGCGGCTACGAGGCCACCGCCGTGATGGACGCCGTTTCCCGCCCGTGGAAAATCGCCGCCGTGGCGCTGCGCGGCCCGCGCACCGAAGGGCCGATGGCCCCGGAAATCCCGCTGAACCGTCAGCGCCCGGCGGATTACGTGTTCACCAAGCACGTGTCCGAGATGATGGACAAGCTAAAGCACGCTCCCGCTCCCGCCCCCGAGCATGATCTGAGCGACGCGGCCGACTAGCGCCGCCCGCGCCGCCGACGCGGCGCGGCCCAGACCGATCAGGGCCGGGATTTGCCCCGGACGGCGCAGCACGCTGGCAGCAATCCCCCACGGGCGGATGCTGCCGCCCGCGTCCAGCGCCAGCAACGCGGCCGGGGGCAGCGCCAGCCCTGCCGGGTCGCACACCGCGCGCAGCACTGCGAACGGCAGGCCGTGGCGCGCCGCCACCTCGGCCACGGCACCGCTTTCCAGATCAATTGCCGCGGCCCCGGTGGCGGCGAACAGGGCGGCTTTCTGCGCCACCGTGGCGGCGATGGCGCTGCCCGCGTGCAGCAAGTCCGCCGTGGCCCCGCCGAGCGCTGCCATGAGTGCCGCATCACACATCCAGCGATCCACACGGCGCGGCACCACCAGGGCACCCGGCGCCAAGGCCGGGTCCAGCCCGCCGCACAGCCCGAAACTGACCAGCGCGGTGGCGCCCCGGAGTGCCAGCAAAGCCGCCACTGCCGCCGCCCCTTCCGGTGTGCCGCCGCCCGGCATGGTCATGCCCAGCGGGGCCGCCACAAGCGCCTCGGCGCTGAGCCCGGTCACAAGTCCCACGCGCAGCGGCGCGCACCAGGGCGAAGCTTTCATGGGCGGACTGTGGCAAGCCGCCGCGTTATGCTCAACTGCACGCAAACATAAGGCGGGAGAGCGGCATGGATCTGGGTTTGGCAGGCAAGCGGGCGCTGGTATGCGCCGCCAGCAAGGGGCTCGGGCGGGCCTGCGCGATCTCACTGGCGCGCGAAGGCGTGGCCATCACCATCACCGCGCGCACGGCGGAGACGCTGGAAGCCACCGCCGCCGAAATCCGCGCAATGACCGGGGCCAGCGTGACCACGGTGGCTGGCGACATCACCACCGAAGCCGGCCGGGCGGCAGCCCTTGCGGCGTGCCCGGAGCCGGACATCCTGATCAACAACGCCGGCGGCCCGCCGCCCGGTGATTTCCGCGAGTGGGAACGTGACGCGTGGATCAAGGCGCTGGACGCCAACATGCTGACGCCGATCTTTCTGATCCGCTCGGTGGTGGACGGCATGGTGGCGCGCAAGTTCGGCCGCATCGTCAACATCACCTCGGCCTCGGTGAAGTCGCCGATCCCCACACTGGGCATGAGCTACGGCGTGCGCGCGGGCCTGACCGGGGTCGTCGCGGGTCTCGCCCGGCAGGTGGCGCAGCACAACGTGACCATCAACAGCCTGCTGCCCGGCCCGTTCCTGACAGACCGTTTGCGCGCCAACTCGGCAGCGGCGGCGGCACAGGCGGGCAAGTCGGCCGACGACCTGATCCGGGAGCGTGCGCTGACCACCCCGGCCGGCCGGGTGGGTGACCCGGCCGAGTTCGGCGATGCCTGCGCCTTCCTGTGCAGCGCCAATGCCGGGTTCATCGTCGGCCAGAACCTGCTGATGGACGGCGGTACGTTCAATTCCATGATGGGCTAGCAGGTGCCGACCCGGCGCGCGGTGTGCCTCGGCGCGGCCCTGCTGGCCGCACGGGGCACGGCGCGTGCCGAAGTCCCGGTGCGGGACACGCTGCGCATCATGTGGCGCGACGCGGTGGCAAACCCGGACCCGTACGCCAACCAACTGCGCGCCGGGCTGGTGCTGGCGCACCACATCTGGGACTGTCTGGTCGACCGCGATCCGCAATCCCTGCAAATCCGCCCGCTGCTGGCCACGTCATGGTCGCAGCCGTACGAGACCACATGGCGCTTCACGCTGCGCGGCGGCGTGCGCTTCCACGACGGCAGCCCGTTCGGGGCTGCGGATGTGGTGGACACGGTGCGCCGCGTTGCGGCGGGCGACGTGGCGGTGCCCGGCCTGTATGCGTGGCTGAAAGATGCCGAGGCCGAGGATGACACGGCGGTGCGGCTGTTGCTGCACCAGCCGTTTCCGGCCGCACTGGACTATCTGGCGATGGTGCTGCCCATCCTGCCGCGCGGCTGGACCCCGCAGCCGGATGGCGCTGTCCCGCCGGGCACCGGCCCCTACCGTCTTGCGGAGCGCGTCGGTGGCGAGCGGATGACGCTGGAGCGGTTCGAGGACTATTTTACCGGCGGCCCCAAGGGCCGCCCGGCCATCGCCCGGCTTGCCATCCGCGCAATGGAGGACGAACAGGCCCCGTTTACCGCCCTGCTCAGCGACGCCACCGACTGGATCTGGCAACTCGGCCCGGACCAGTTCGATGCCTTGCAGCATCAGCCGGGCTTGCAGGCGCAACGTGTGGAGTCGATGCGGCTGGGCTATCTGTCGCTGGATGCCGCCGGGCGCAGCGGGGCCGATGCGCCGACCACACAGTTGAAGGTGCGGCAGGCGGTGCTGCATGCGCTGGACCGTCCCGCCATCGCCAAGCGTCTGGGCAGCGTGGCGGGCCGGGTGCCGGATACGCCCTGCTACCCCACCCAGTTTGGCTGCGACGCCGCTGCCGCAGTGCGCTACCCGTATGACCCGGCCCGCGCGAAGGCGCTGCTGGCCGAGGCGGGCTATGCGGACGGCTTCACCACCGAGCTGGTGTCGCACGTGCTGCCCGAGGACGGGCAGGCGGTACGCAGCTATCTGCAAGCCGTGGGCATCACCGCAAACCTCGTGCAGGTTTCCACCAATCAGGCGCTGGCGCTTGTGGCGGCCGGCAAGGCCCCGCTGTTCATGGGCAGTTGGGGCAGCTACGCGATCAATGACGTGGCCGCGATCCTGCCGCACTTCTTCGGCGGCGGCCCGCTGGACCAGGCGCGGCTTCCCGCGTTGCGGGCGCTACTGGCGCAGGCGGGCCGCAGCGGCAACCCGGATCAGCGGCGCGGCCTGTACAGCCGGGCCATAAGGCAGATCACCGCCGAGGCGCTGTGGACGCCCACGCACAGCTACGCGACAACCTACGGGTTTAACAAAGCATTGAATTTCAAATCATTTCCCGATGAGCTGCCACGTTTCTACCTGGCATCCTGGCGCGCGGGATAATCGTTCAGGTGGGGTTGGCGTTCGCCGCTATGCATGTTATGCGCCGCTGATGCGCAGAATTCTGTTGTTAGCTGCACTTGTGATTGGAATGTGTACGGGGGCGGTGTCCGCGCAGGCGGGCGGTAGCTGTACCCAGATGCTGATGCCGGTCAGCCAGCTGAAACAGGTCGCGCGCGGCTTCGGCCCGATCCGGGGCGGCATGCATACCGGCGTGGACCTGACGGCACCCTATGGCTCTCCGGTGCGCGCTGCGGCGGGCGGCACGGTGATTTTCATGGGCCGGTATTTTGGCTACGGCAACATGGTAGATATACTCATGCCGGGCGGTACCGTGACCCGCTACGCGCATCTGTCGGCGTTCACGCGTGGAATGCGGGTTGGCAGCACCGTCGCCGTGGGCGGGCTGATTGGCGCGGTGGGCACCAGCGGCCACGCGCACGGCCCGCATCTGCATTTCGAGGTGCGGCTGCACGGCGCGGCCGTGGACCCGAAGCCGTTTCTGGCGCTGGCCCCCTGTGCCGGCGGGCCGCCCGCAGCGGTGATCGAGGAAGCGCACGCGCCGGAGCCAAGGCAGAAGCACCGGCCCTATTGAGCCGGAGACTACTGCTCCGCCCGCAACAGCAGCAGCGCCCGGCGCAGGCGCAGCAGCCCGCCGCGAATCTTGCCGGCCTCACACATGTCATGCCCTTCGGCAGCAAGCTGGTCGATTTCGGCCCGGTGGCTGCCCGCCTTTGCTGACGCCGCCTGGGGCGCCAGTTCGTTGCGCGTGACCAGTTGCGCCAGTTGCTCGCAATATTCGGCGGTGTCACTGGTCACCCGGATGGCCGAACCTGCCCCGGCGGCGGCACCCGGAATCGCCACCGCGACCGGAACCGTGGGGGCTGAGATACCGTATCCGGCCGACGACGCGGACGGCGTCGCGCCCGCCGAGGCAACAGCGCTGGCGGCCGCAACACCCTGCCCGGTCCCGGCACCCCCGGAAACCGCAGCCATACCGGGCGGCGCGCCACCCGGCCGCGCCATCCCCGGCGCTGGCCCTGCCATGGGCCCGTTGGGCGCCGGGCCATGCACCGCCTGCGGGCTTTGGCCGAACGCGGCAGCGCTCCAGGCCAGCGCCATTCCGGCGGCCATCGCAGTGCGGGGAAAAGCGGCATCTGACATGGGCAACTTATGCCTCAAGCGGCGCAACAGCGCTCTGGTCGTGTGATGACGAAGTGTTCACCTGGCTGGGCGCCGGCTGGGCCGGTGGCCGCGTGGCAAGGATCAGCGTCGCACTCAGGCCGGGCTGGTTGTCCTCCAGGCTGACGGTGCCGCCATGCAGCGTGGCCACGGCCTGCACCAGCGCCAGCCCCAGCCCGCTGCCGGGCGTGTGGCGCGCCTGCTCGCCACGGAAGAACCGCTCGGTGGCGCGGGTGCGGTCCGCGGCGGGAATGCCGGGACCCTGATCCGCCACCGTGATGCGGGTCACCTGATCGGCCCCGGTGCTGGCTTCCAGCCGGATGGTGCTGCCGGGCGGGGAGAATTTCAGCGCATTGTCGAGCAAATTGGCCACCGCCTGCTGAATCATCGCCGGGTCGCCATAGGCGGGCAGGCTGTCCGGAATGCGCGCAGCCAGAATCTGTTCACGCTCCTCGGCGGCGGCGGAATACAGATCGGCCAGATCGGCCAGCAACGGGCCAAGGTCGATGCGCGCAAACGCCGACCGCCGCGCCCCGGCCTCGATTTCGGCAATGCGCAACAGCGCCTGAAAGATGGTGATCACCCCGTCCAGATCGGCTTCCGCCCGCTCGATGGCGGCGCGCAGATCGGCCTCACCGGTGGCGTGGGCGGCGGCGTCTTCCAGCCGGGCGCGGGCGCGGGCGATGGGCGTGCGCAGGTCGTGCGCAATCGCGTTGGACACTTGCCGCACGCCATCCATCAGGCGCGCGATGCGGTCCAGCATGTCGTTGATGGTCTCGGCCAGCCGGTCGAACTCATCGCGCCGCCCGCTGACCCGCACGCGCCGTGTCAAATCCCCGGCACTGATCGCCCGCGCGGTGGCGGACACGTCGGCCAGCGTGATGCGGAACAGGCTGCGCACCGCCAGCGCGCCGATGGTGCCCAGCACCAGCGCCACCACGCCCGACCACAGCAATGCGTCGGTCAGCATGCGCGCCATCTGTGAGCGCACTTCCACGTCGCGGCCCACCAGCAAATGGAAGCCGCCGGGCAGTTCGAAATGATGCACCAGCGCCACGCCGCGCCGCCCGGCCCGCTCGATGGACAGGTTGTACCACGCCGAGTCCATGTTCACCTTGACCGGCCAGCGTTCCAGATTGCCGGACAGTTTGTTGAACAGCGGGTCGGCCAGCAGATACAGCGCGTCGTCGTCGATGTTGCCCGCCATGCGCTGGTCGAGCGTTTCTTCCAGCGCCAGCAGCCCGCCCTCGCCATAGCGTTCGGACAGGCCCTGCGTGTCGGCATTGATCGCCGCCTCGGTCTGCCGTTCCAGCAGCCCTGCCGTGGACCACCACAGAAACCCGGCCAGCGCCAGCGTGCTGAGCGCAAACACCGCCGCATGCAGGATGCCAAAGCGCACCCCGGCGGAGCGCATGAACTCCCGCTGCGCCGGGCGGCGGCGCCACAGCCGCCGCAGCCGGTTGGCGCTCAGCACGGGCCAGGCAGCCCGGTCACGGGGTTTCCGGGCGCAGCATGTATCCGGCGTTGCGCACGGTGTGGATCAGCGAGGTCGGGTACGGCTTGTCCACTTTCTGGCGCAGGCGTGAGACATGCACGTCGATCACGTTGGTCTGCGGGTCGAAATGGTAGTCCCACACGCCCTCCAGCAGCATGGTGCGGGTCACCACCTGCCCGGCATGGCGCATCAGATATTCCAGCAGGCGGAACTCGCGCGGCTGCAGGTCGATCTTCTGGCCAGCGCGCTTCACCGTGCGTGACAGCAGGTCCATTTCCAGATCGGCGGTCTGCAGTTTGGTGGCCGGGCCTTCGCCGCGCCCGCGGCGGCTGAGGCCTTCCACGCGGGCCAGCAATTCCGCGAAGGCGAACGGCTTGGTCAGGTAATCGTCCCCGCCCGCCTTCAGCCCGCGCACCCGGTCGTCCACACCGGCCATGGCCGACAGGAACAGCACCGGCGTCTGGTTGTTCTGCGCCCGCAGGGTTTCCAGCAGCCGCAACCCGTCCACGCCGCCGGGCAGCATCCGGTCCAGCACGATCGCGTCGAAATTCTCGCTGGCCGCCAGAAACAGCCCGTCACGGCCGTTATCGGCATGTTCGACGACGTGCCCGGCTTCCTTCAGCCCCTTGACCACGAAGCCCGCGACATCCTTGTCGTCTTCGACTACCAAAATCCGCATAGAAGCTGTTCCGCCTTCCTCTGCTTCAGCCTTGGCCGCCAGGGCGGCGCCCGACCGTTAGGTTCAGTGTCATCTCCCGCCCCTGTCGCAGCAAGTTCAGTTTGACCGCGCTGCCGGGCGAGGTTAGCGCGATCGCCTTGATGAAGCCGCGCCGCGAATCCGCCGCAGCACCATTGATGGCGGTGACAATGTCACCCGGCTTCAGCCCGCCGCGCGCGGCCGGGCTGTTGCGCTCCACCGAGGCGATGCCCACGCCCAGCACGCCGTGCCCTTCCGGGTCGGGCACTTCCTGCAAACCGGCGCCGAGCCAGCCACGTTCCACCCGCCCCTTCTCGCGCAGGTCGGCGACCACGTGGCTGACGATTTCGGACGGAATGGCAAAGCCGATGCCCACCGACGCGCCGGTGGGTGAGGCGATGGCGGTGTCCATGGCCACCACGCGGCCTTCGGTGTTGAACACCGGGCCGCCGGAATTGCCGGGGTTGATGGGGGCGTCGATCTGGATGAAGTCGTCGAACGGCCCCGCGCCGATATCGCGCCCGCGCGCCGAGACAATGCCCGCCACAATCGAGCCGCCCAAGCCGAACGGGTTGCCCGCGGCCACCACCCAGTCGCCCACTTCCAGCGTGCGGCTGTCCCCCCAGCTTACAAACGGCAGCGCGCCGCTGGGTTCCACCTTGATCACCGCCACGTCGGTCAGTTCGTCCGCGCCGATCACGCGGGCTTCGTATTCGGTGCCATCGGCCAGTGCGACCGCGATCCGGTCGGCATGTTCGATCACATGGTTGTTGGTGACGATGATGCCCGACGGGTCGATGATGAAGCCGGACCCGGCGCCCTGTTTCTGTTCCTTGCGCTGCTGGAAGCGCTGGCGGAACAGTTGCTGGAACTCCGGCGGCAGGGCGGAAAACGGGTCCTGCACCGCAACCGTCTGGGTCACGCGAATGCTGACCACGGCGGGGCGCACCTGCCGCACCAGCGGGGCAAAACTGCCCGGACCGTCCGCCGCCGCAGGCGGGGCGATGGCAAGCGCCAACATGGCCACCGCAAGCGGCAGCGCCAGAAACCGGGACCGGATCGCACCGGCAGTCATATCGTCACTCCATGTTCGCAAGGCGGCGGCGCATCACATGGCCTGCCACAGGCCGCGCAACAAGATTACGCGATCTTGTTGTGCAGCGAATGAACAGAAATCAAGATTTCGCCGCGCGGTACCGCTGCGCTAGCCTGCCGCCAGCAGCGGGGCAGGGGCAGGCATGGGCGTTCTGGACGGCAAGGTCGCCATCGTGACCGGCGGCACCAGCGGTATTGGCGCGCGCACGGCGGAACTGTTCGCCGAGGAGGGGGCCCGAGTGGTGATCAGCGGGCGGCGGCGCGTTGCGGGTGAAGACCTCGCCCGCCGCATTGGCCCGCCGGCCAGCTTCGTGCAGGCCGATGTGGCGCAGGCGGCGGAGGTGGCGGCGCTGATCGCGGGCACCGAGGCGCAGTTCGGGCGGCTGGATGTGTTGTTCAACAATGCGGGCTTCGGCATTCCGCCGCGCAGCATCGCCGATCTGGACATCGAGGAATACGACCGCCTGATGGCGGTGCTGGTGCGCGGCGTGATGCTGGGCATGAAATACGCCGCCCCCATCATGATGCGCCAGCAATCCGGCAGCATCATCAACACCGGCAGTGTCGCGGCCTTCCGCGCCGGATACAGTTCGCAGACCTATGCGGCGGCCAAGGCAGCGGTGGTGCAGATGTCGCGCGCGGTGGCCGCCGAACTGGGCGAATACGGCGTGCGGGTGAACAGCCTGTCCCCCGGCGCGATTGTCACCGGCATTTTCGGCAAGGGTGCGGGCGTGGACCCGGATGTGGCCGACCGGCAGGCGGCGCAACTGGCGGACGGCTTCGCCGCGTTGCAGCCGATCCCGCGCGCCGGTCTGCCCGAGGACATCGCCCGCGGCGCGCTGTACTTGGCCAGCGATGCGTCAGGCTTCGTCAACGGCACCGACCTGCTGATCGACGGCGGCATGATCAGCGGCACCCGCTTCTCGGCAGCCACCGCCGCACGCAAGGCGTTGCAGGACGGTCTGCGCGCCAGCGCGGCGCAGACACCATGACCGCGCCGCTGCCTGTCCCCCCGCTGCCCACCGAATGGCTGCCTCCCGGCGTGCGCGCCCGCTTTGCGCCGGGCGTGAACGGGCTGGACATGCATTATCTCGAGGCCGGGTTCGAGACACCGGGCCGAAAGCTGGTGCTGTTGCTGCACGGCTTCCCGGAACTGGCCTATTCGTGGCGGCACGTGCTGCCCGCGCTGGCGGCGGCGGGGTATCATGCCGTGGCACCGGACCAGCGCGGTTATGGCCGCACCACCGGATGGGACGGCGCGTATGACGGCGACCTGTCGCAGTTCCGGCTGCTGAATCTGGCGCGCGATGCGTTGGGGCTGGTGCATGCGCTGGGCTATCGCCATGCCGAGGCCGTGGTGGGGCATGATTTCGGCTCTCCGGTGGCGGCATGGTGCGCGCTGGTGCGCCCGGACGTGTTCCGCCGCGTGGCGTTGATGAGCGCGCCCTTCACCGGCCCGCCGCCACTGGCCGCCGCGGAAGCGGGTGAGAACATCCACGCGGCGCTGGCCGCCCTCAACCCGCCGCGCCAGCACTACCAGTGGTATTTCTCCGAACGCCGCGCCAATGCCGAGATGCACCACCCGCCGCAGGGGCTGCACGCGTTCCTGCGCGGCTACTACCACATGAAAAGCGGCGACTGGCCCGGCAACCGCCCGTTCCCGCTGGCCGGATGGACGGCGGCGGAACTGGCGAAACTGCCGCGCTACTACATCATGGACCTCGGCCAGACGATGCCGCAGATGGTGGAACTGCCC